>NZ_CP118157.1:3030619-3333681 GCF_032878875.1 Microbacterium sp. AB
CCCGCGGGGTGGGCGGGTCTCGGGACCTTCGACCCTATGGCGGATTCCCCGGCAGGGGGAGCATCGGATCAACACACAACCGAAAGTGACCGGGGCTCACGCCCTCTGGAAGGAATCCGATCATGGCCATCACCGCGTCCCACCCTCGCGTCTTCGCAGGCGACCGCCCAGCGCGGTCACGCGAGGCCGTCGCGCAGAGCGCCGTCGCCGGCACGACGACGTCGCGTCGCACCCTCGCCGTGCTCCGGCTCGCGACGGGCTTCATCTTCCTCTGGGCGTTCCTCGACAAGACCTTCGGGCTCGGATTCTCGACTCCCGTCGAGCGCGCCTGGCTCAACGGCGGCACGCCGGCACAGGGCTTCCTGAAGGGCGACGCGGTCACGGGCCCGCTCAAGGGCTTCTTCGCCTCGCTCGCGACGCCCCTCACCGACGTGCTGTTCATGCTCGGCATGCTCGGCATCGGCCTCGCCGTGATGCTCGGCATCGGGATGCGCGTCGCCGCCGTCGCCGGCAGCGCCATGATGCTCCTGATGTACCTCGCGGAATGGCCCTTCATCGCGAACGCCGCGTCGACCAACCCCGTCGTGGACTACCACATCATCTACGCGCTCGCCCTGATCGTCCTGGCGGCCACGGCGGCGGGCGACACCTGGGGCCTCGGCGCCTGGTGGAAGAGCCTGCCGATCGTGCAGAAGCAGCGCTGGCTCGTCTGATGCCCCTCCCCGAAGCCGGGGCCGCGGGACGCACGTCCCGCGGCCCCGGCCGTCGGCTGCCCGCCCTACATCCACTTCTTCCGCTTGAAGACCACCCACAGCGCGAGGCTCGTCGTCGCCATGAGACCGAGCGCGGCGGGGTATCCCCACACCCAGTGCAGCTCGGGCATGACGTCGAAGTTCATGCCGTAGATCGCGCCGACGAGCGTCGGGCCGAAGAGGATGGCCGCCCAGCCGGAGATCTTCTTGACCTGCTCGTTCTGCACGAGCGACGTCTCCGTCTGCCGCTGCGTCACGATCGTCGCGTTGACGGTCAGCGCGTTGTCGAGGATGGCTCGGAACGACACGATGCGGTCGTTCAGCCGCAGGACGTGGTCGTTCACGTCGCGCAGCAGACGCTGCAGCTCGACGTCGACCCCGTACTTCGAGCCGCCGCGCAGCAGGGCGTCCAGCATCCCCGTGAGCGGCTGGGTGCCGCGCTGGAAGGCGATCACCTCGCCCGAGAGCTCGTAGATCCGTCGCGAGAGCGGCGTTCCGGTGTCGGCGAACAGCGCGTCCTCGATCTCGTCGATGTCGTTCTCGACGCCGCGGATGACCGGGTCGTACTGGTCGACGACCTCGTCGAGGATGGCGTAGAGGACGGATTCGGCGCCGCGTCTCAGCAGGTCGGGGTCGGCTTCCATCCGCCGGCGCACGCGGGAGAGGTCCGGAGCGTCCCCGTGGCGGACGGTGACGACGAAGTCGTGACCCACGAACACGTGCAGCTCGCCGAACTCGACCGTCTCGGCGGCGTCGTCGTACCAGGCGGGACGCAGGACGACGAAGAGCGTGTCGCCGTAGCGCTCGAGCTTGGCGCGCTGATGCCCGTTCCGCGCGTCGTCGACGGCGAGGCCGTGGAGGCCGAACTCGGCCGCGACGGTCGTCAGCTCCTCGTCGGTCGGCCGCACCAGGCCGATCCACGCCAGTCCCTTCCTGGCACGCATGTACTCGAAGGTCTGGTCGAGGCTCACGGGGTCTGCGATCCTGGTGCCGTCCACGTACACGGCGTTGTCGATGATGGGCATTCGTCCATTGTGGGCGAGGCGCGTCGTCGCCCGACACCCGCCGCGTGCCGTGGCGACCCCCGCGTGCGGTAAAACCGAGAGTGCACCACCCCCATCGAGAGGAAAACTCCCCCATGAGCAACACAGCCACCATCCTCAGCACCGGCAGGGCACGCGCAGTGCGCCTGATCGGCATCCTCGGCCTCGTCGCCGGCATCGTCCTCATCGTGGGCGGCGGCGTCGTGTGGGGCACCGTCAGCTCGCAGCTGGCCGCGGAGAAGATCACGGTGTCGGAAGACGCGTCCTTCCTCGCCGGAGCCGAGGTGCGCGGCCCGCTGACGGCGTTCGCGCAGGCCGACATCATCCAGGAGCACGCCCTCGCGGCGAGCGACGGCCTCACCTACGCCGAGCTCGAGCAGGACGACCCGGTCCGCACGACGATGATGAACGCCTCGTTCCTGCGCGCGTCGCTGTTCACGTCCGTCGTCTCCTTCGGCGTCTCCGCTTTCGCGATCGGCACGGGCCTCGTCGTCGGAGCCTTCGGCTGGGCGCTCACCGCGCTCGTGCCCCGCGCCTCGAAGCAGCTCGCCGACTGACGACCGCCGACTGACGACCGCCGCGGGCTCCCAGCCCGCGGCGAAGCGCCCCTCCGAACCGTCGACGGTTCGGAGGGGCGCTTCGTGTCCGGGCGGCCGGGCGCGATGAGAACCCGCGCCGACTCGCGGCAGGACGAGATGTAGCATGTCGGAAACAAGTGGGCTATACCATTGCGGCACACCCGACACCGGCAGGAGTCCTCATGTCATCGTTCGAAGGCCTCATCGAGGTCATCACCAACAACCTCTTCAGCCAGGTCGCCGTCCTCATCGGCGTCATCGCGATCGTCGGGCTCGCCCTGCAGCGCAAACCGTTCGAACAGGTCATCGCCGGCGGACTTCGCGCCACGATCGGCGTGGTCGTGCTCAACATCGGCGTCGAGATCTTCGTCGGCGGGCTCTCCAGCTTCCAGATCATCGTCGCGAGCGCCATGGGACTGCAGCCGCCGGCGGCGCAGGCGACCCTCGCCGAGTTCACCGCGGGACGGGGCTCGGTCGTCCCCCTCATCATCGCGGGCGGCTTCGTCGTGCACCTCGCCTTCGTGCGGCTCTTCCCCGCGGCCCGCTTCGTCTACCTCACCGGTCACCTCATGTACTGGATGAGCGTGGTCATCGCGGCGAGCCTCATCGAGGCATTCGGCGATGTGAACCGCTGGGTGCTCGCCGGCGTCGGATCGCTCCTCATCGGCTGCTACTGGGTCCTGCAGCCTCTGTGGACCGCGCCGCTCATGCGCAAGGTCATGGGCAACGACGACGTCGGCCTCGCGCACACGGACTCGACGATCGCCATCGCGGCAGGATACGGCGCGAAGGCGCTCCGCCTGGGCGACCCGGCGAAGCACGACTCCGAGAGCCTCCGGCTGCCCCGCGCGCTGTCGTTCTTCAAGGACATCAACGTCTCGACCGCGTTCGTCATCGGCGTCATCATGCTCGTCGCGATCCTCTTCGCGGACGCCGACGTGGTCTCCGAGCAGATGGCGGACTCCACCGTGCTGCCGTGGGTCTGGGCTCTGCTGCAGGCCCTGCGGTTCGCCGCGGGCATCGCGATCCTCCTGTACGGCGTGCGGATGTTCCTCTCCGAGATCGTGCCGGCGTTCAAGGGGCTCTCCGAGCGCGCGCTGCCCGGCGCGAAGCCGGCCCTCGACCTCCCCGTGACCTTCACGCAGGCGCCGACGGCCGTGATGATCGGCTTCCTCGCCTCGACTCTCACGTTCCTCGTCCTCATGGGCGTCTTCGCAGGAGCGGGATGGTTCGTGCTCGTCCCGCCGATGATCATGCTCTTCTTCGGCGGCGGTGCCGGCGGCGTGTTCGGCAACGCCGTGGCCGGATGGCGAGGCGCGCTGTTCGGCGGCGTCCTCAACGGCGTCGTGCTCGCGTTCGGCCAGTGGATCGGATGGGGCGTGTGGGGCGGCACCGCCCCCGAGCTCGCGACGCTCGCCGACTCCGACTGGTTCGTCGTCGGCTGGTCGCTCCGCGGCCTCGGGGAGCTCCTCTCCCCGTTCGGCGAGGCGGGCCTGTGGATCCTCGCCGCGGCGGTCGTCGCCGTCACGGTGGCCGTGCTCGTCCTCGTGGGGCGGAGGACGCGGAACGCCGCGGCGACGACGGCCACGGTGCGGGAGACCGAGCCCTCCGGGGCGCCCCTCGACGTGACATGGTCGTCTTCGCCGTCGGCCCGGAACGCCGCAGCGTCCCCCGCGTACGGCGCAGAGCCGCTCACACGCCGGGCAGCGCGCGCGACGAGCCGCCCCGAGACGCTCTCCGTGCTCGCCGTCTGCGGTGCCGGCATGGGGTCCAGCCTCATCCTGCGCACCACCGCGGAGCGCGCGCTCGAGCAGCTCGGCGTGCCCGCGTCGCTCGATCACGCCGATGTCGGATCCGCCCGCGGCCAGCGCGTCGACGTCGTGATCGGCCAGCCGACCTACCTGTCCGAGGTCGGAGAGGTCGCGCCGGTCCGCGTCGCGATCACGAGCTTCGTCGACGTCGTGCACGTCCGCGAACGCCTCGAACGGGCGCTGACGGAGAAGGGATGGCTGTGATGGAGAGCCTCGCCGAGTACGTCGACCTCGTCGGGACGCGCAACCGCGACGCCATCGCGCAGGCCGCGCGCGCCATCGCCCGCACCGCGGAGGACGGCGGGCTCGTGCGCGCGACGGGCGCCGGGCACTCCCTCGCCGCCGTGCTGGAGACGTTCTTCCGCGCCGGCGGGCTCGCCTTCGTCCGGCCGATCTGGCACCCGCGCGTGCTTCCGTTCCACGGTGCCCGCACGGCCACCGACGCCGAACGCGAGGAGGGGCTCGGGGCTGCGACGGCGCGCGAGGCCGGCATCCACGCCGAGGACACGGTCGTCGTGTTCTCCAACTCCGGCGCGAACCCCTTTCCCGTCGAGGTCGCGGAGGTCGCCGCGTCGGCCGGAGCGACCGTCGTCGCGGTGACCTCGCGTGATGCGAACAGGGCGACCCCTCGGCGCGCGGCGCGTCGTCTCGTGGACATCGCCGACATCGTCGTCGACACCGCCGTGCCCGCCGGCGACGCGACCTGGCCGCCGGACGCACCGGTCACCGCTCCCGTGTCGAGCCTCGCCACGAACACGGTCTGGACGCTCATCCTCCGAGAGGTGTACGAGCTCGCCCCCGACGCACCGCGCTGGAAGAGCGCGAACGTGCCGGGCAACGACGCGTTCAATCACGAGCTCGTAGAGCGCTTCGCGGCACGGATCCCTGAACTGTGACCGGGGCGATCCGAGCGGACAGCTCGAACCGCGACGCCGGATAGGTGGAGGTGGTCCACTCGACGACGCTCCCGCGCGAGACCGAGACGCGCACGAGCTCGAGCACCGCAGCGCCCTTCGAGACGCGCAGGCTCTCCGCATCCGCGTCGCGCACGATCCCCGCGCGGATGACCTGCTCCCCGGCCTCGAACCGGACTCCGTAGTCTTCGATCAGGACACGGTAGAGCGACTCCTCCGCGAAGTCGTAGCGGTCGAGGCCGGGGAACACGTCCGTACGCAGATGGCTGCGCTCGATCGCCATCGGCACGCCGTCGGCCATGCGCAGACGCGAGAGCAGCATGACCGGCGCGCCGACCTCGATGCTGAACACCGTCGCGACCTGTTCGTTCGCGGGGACGTCGCCGAGGTGGAGGAGACGGCTGGACGGGACATGGCCCCGTGCCCGCATGTCCTCCGTGAAGCTCGTCAGCTGCAACGGCACGCTCACCGTGGGCCGCGCGACGAACGTTCCTCTTCCCACCTCGCGCGTCAGCAGGCCCTCCTTCACCAGCTCGTCGATCGCCCGGCGGGCGGTCATCCGGGAGACGCCGGTGTCCTCGGCCAGCTGACGCTCGCTCGGCGTCGATGTCCCGATCGGCGACTGCGCGATCCGCTTCCTGAGCATGTCGGCGAGTTCACGGTACTTCGGCGCAGTCACTCCCCGATCATCCCACGCACCGCCGTCGCACCTCGTGCGTCAGCCGACCGGCGAGAACTCGCCGACCAGTCCGTAGAGGTCTTTGGGGTCTTCGGGCTCGGCGACCAGGTCGATGTCGGCCGACAGCCCCTGCGCACGGGCGACATCGCGCAGGTAGCGCAACGCCGAGAAGTCCTCGATCGCGAACCCGACCGAGTCGTAGATCGTCACCTCCTCGGCGCGACTGCGCCCCGGGTGGATCCCCTGCACGACCTGCCAGAACTCCACGACCGGGAAGTCCTCCGGCATCTGCTGGATCTCGCCCTCGATTCGGGTCTGCGGCGTGAACTCGACGAAGACCGGGCCGGAGTCCAGGATCGCGGGCTCGAGCTCGGTCTTGCCCGGGCAGTCGCCGCCGATCGCGTTGATGTGCACGCCGGGCTCGATCTGTGCGGCGTGCAACACCGTCGCCATCGCCTTGTCGGCGGTGCACGTCGTGACGATGTCCGCGCCGCGCACGGCATCGGCCGCGCTCGTCGCACGCACGATCTCGATGCCGAGCGGTGACATGTTGCGCTCGAACTTGTCCATGGCGGCGGCGTCGACGTCCCAGATACGCAGCTGCCGGAGCGAGCGGACGGTGCTCAGACCGATCGCCTGGAACTCCGACTGGCTCCCGGTGCCGATGAAGGCGGCGACGCTCGCGTCGGCACGGGCGAGATAGCGGGCCACCAGCGACGACGTCGCCGCGGTGCGCAGCGCGGTGAGCAGCGTCATCTCGGACACGAAGACCGGGTAGCCGTTGTGCACGTCGGCGAGCACGCCGAACGCCGTGACGGTCTGGTAGCCCGAGGCGGGGTTCCACGGATGACCGTTGACGTACTTGAACGCGTACGTCTCGGCATCCGATGCCGGCATGAGCTCGATCACGCCGAACGGCGTGTGCGACGGGATGCGGGGAAGCTTCTCGAACTCCTGCCAGCGAGAGAAATCGTGCTCGAGGTAGCCGATCATGCCGGAGATCATGCGGGCGACGCCCTCCCGGGCGACGATCTCGGCGGTGTGGCGGACGCCGACGAAGGTGGTCATGCGGAGTGCTCCTGGTTCTGTGCGTACGGGGCGTCGCCGCCGATCCGCACGACGATCCGGCCCTGCACGCTGCCCGCGAGGAACGCGTCGAACGCGCCGGGCAGGTCGTCGAGCTCGATCGTGCGTGCCATCTCGTGCAGTCGTGCGGGCTTGAGGTCGGTGGCGAGCCGCTGCCAGAGCGCGACGCGCAGGTCGTGGTCGAAACGCCCGGTGTTGATTCCGAGCAGGCTCACACCGCGCAGGATGAACGGAAGCACCGATGTCTGCAGGGCGTTCCCGAGCACGTTGCCATAGGCGGCGACCGAGCCGTCGCGGCGTGTCGTGCGAAGGAGCCACGACAGGATGTCGCCGCCCACCGAGTCGATCGCGCCCGCCCAGCGGCCGGACTCGAGCGGACGGGCGTGCAGCGTGGTGTCGGGCCGAGCGATCACGTCGGACGCTCCCAGGGAACGCAGCCAGTCGGCCGCGTCCGCCTTGCCCGAGATCGCGGTCACCTCGTAGCCCCGCGCGGCGAGCAGCGCCACGGCGACCGCGCCCACTCCCCCGCTCGCGCCCGAGACGGCGACCGGACCGGTGCCGGGGACGAGCCCGTTGTGCTCCAGGCGGTGGATGGCGAGCGCCGCGGTGATCCCGGCGGTGCCGAGTGCCATCGACTCCCAGTCGGTGAGCCCCGCGGGCAGCGGCACCGCCCAGTCGGCGGGGATGCGGAACCAGTCCGCGTAGCCGCCGTCATGGTCTTCGTTCATGCCTTCGCCGGTCACGAGCACCCGGTCGCCCGGCCGGTACCGGGCGTCGCTCGAGTCAGCGACGACGCCGACGGCGTCGATCCCGCCCGTCAGCGGGAAACGGCGCATCACCTTGCCGGCACCGGTGGCCGCCAGGGCATCCTTGTAGTTCACGCTCGAGTACGTCGTGCGCACGAGCAGCTCTCCCCCGCCGATCGCGGCGACAGGGATCCGTTCCACTGCTCCCCACACGCGTGAGCCGTCGCTGTCGATGCGGAAGGCTCGGGCTGTCGCGGCGTTCATGCCGTCACTCCCCGGTGGACGCCCCCGAGCACGCCGTCTGCATGCAGCCGCGCGATGCGATCGTCGTCATAGCCGAGTTCCCGCAGGATGGCGATGTTGTCCTCGCCGAGCAGGCGCGGTGCAGTGCGCACGGTCGCCGGGGTTTCGGAGAGCGCGATCGGCGGACCGACCAGCCGCAGGGTGCCGACGACCTCGTGGGTGGTCTCGGCGATCAGCCCGTTGTGCAGCACCTGCGGATCGGCGAAGACCTCGGGGTATCCGTTCACGGGCGTCGCCAGCACGTCGTGCTCCTCGAGCCGTGCGATCGCATCGTCCAGAGAGTGTCGTGCGAAGGCTGCGCGGAGGATCGCGACGGCTTCGTGCTCATGCTCGATGACGCCGGCGACCGTCTGGAGACGCGGGTCGCCGGTCACCTCGTCGGGCTCGCCGAGTGCCGAGGCGACCCGCCACCACTGGCGGTCGACGTAGTACTCGCCGACGAGGGCGACGTGACGCCCCTCCGCGGTCTCGTACACGCCGTACAGAGCGCTCTGGTGCGCGTGCGCGAGCGGGCTGATCGGCCGGGGGAAATCGCCGGCGGTGTTGAGGAACTCGGTGCCCTCCTGAAAATGCACCGCGACCGAGGCGTTCAGCAGGCTCGTGTCCACGACCTGGCCGCGTCCGGTGCGCTCGCGCGCGGCGAGGGCGGTGAGGATGCCGATGGCGAACTGCATCCCGGCGATGTAGTCGACGATCCAGGTGCCCGCCGGCACCGGCCCGGTCTCGGCATGGCCGGTCAGCGCGAGGAATCCGCCCATCGCCTGCAGAGCGAGGTCCTGACCGCGTCGATGCCGGTACGGTCCGGTGCGCCCGTAGCCGGAGGCGAAGGCCGAGATGATCCGCGGGTTGATCGCGGCGAGTTCCTCGTGGCCCAAGGCCAGCTTCTCCATCACGCCGGGGCGGAAGTTCGATGTCACGACATCCGCGGAGGCGACCAGCTCACGCACGATCGCGAGTCCGTCCGGCGACTTCAGGTCGACGCTCACGCACTCCTTGTTGCGGTTGTTCGCCGCCCAGTGGTAGCTCATGCCGTTCTGGGTGATCCCCTGCCGACGACCGATGTCGCCGAGGCCGCTGTTCTCGATCTTGATCACCCGCGCGCCGAAGTCGGCGAGCACCTGGGTGGCCACGGGCCCCTGCAGCAGCTGGGTGAAGTCGAGGATCGTGACGCCGTCGAGTGCTCCGGGGGCAACGGGCTCAGTCATGCTCTTCCAATCCGAGGTACAGGTTCTTCACGCGCGGGTCGACGAGCAGCTCGGTCGAGCGGCCTTCGAGTGCGAGGCGTCCGAGGTCGAGGATGTAACCGCGATCCGAGTGCTCGAGCGCCTCGACGGCGTTCTGCTCGACCATGAGCACTGTGACACCCGTCTCGCGCACGATCTCGATGCGCTCGAAGACCTCGTCGACGTTGGTCGGCGAGAGCCCGGCCGACGGCTCGTCGAGCAGGAGGACGGACGGCGCGGTCATCAGAGCCCGTGCGATGCCGACCAGGCGTCGCTGACCGCCCGAGAGCGAGCCGGCCGGCTGCTTGCGCTTCTCGCCGAGGATCGGGAACCACTCGTACATCTGCGCGCGGCGCTCCGCGAGCGTCTTACGGGCACGGAACGCGCCCATGCGCAGGTTCTCCTCGACGCTCAGGTCGGCGTACACGTCGTCGCTCTGCGGCACGAAGCCGATGCCGTTGGCGCACAGGTCGTCGGCGCGATGACCCGTGACGTCGCGGCCGGCCACGGAGACGGTGCCGCCGGTCGTGCGTGCGAGACCGTAGACGGCCTTCAGCAGGGTCGACTTGCCGGCGCCGTTCGGGCCGAGAATGCAGACGATCTCCTCGCGGGACACCGCCAGGTCGACGCCGTGCACGATGTCGACGCCGCGCACGTAGCCGGCTTTCAGCCCCTGGATGTCGATGACGATGTCGGCGTCGGTCATCACGCCCTCCTCTTTCCGATGTAGGCGTCGATGACGCGCTGGTCGGCGGTGACCTCGGCGGGCGTGCCCGTCGAGATGACCGCCCCGCGATCGAGCACGACGACGCGCTGGGCGATCTGCATGACGCGGGGGAGGTCGTGCTCGACCAGGAGAACCGTGCCGCCGTCGGCGACGAAGGCGTTCACGTAGCGCATCATGTCTTCGCGGATCGACGGGTTCACGCCCGCGAACGGCTCGTCGAGCAGCAGTGCGGTGGGCTCCGCCATGAGGGCGCGGGCGAACTCGACCAGCTTGCGCTGGCCGCCCGACAGCTTCCCGACCGGGATGTGCGCGACGGGGGTGAGCCCGACGCGCTCGAGCTCGGCCAGCGCGCGCTCGCGGTCGGCGACGAGATCGCGGCGCGAGCGGAAGGGGCGCAGGGTCGAGGCGGCGAGGCCGATGCGCCCCGCCGGGAGGGTTCCGACGAGCAGGTTGTCAACAGCATCCAGGTCGTTGAACAGCCGCGTGAGCTGGAACGTACGCACGAGACCCAGCCGGGCACGCTTGTGTGCGGGCAGCGCCTGCACCGCGCGTCCGTCGAACTCGATCGTGCCGGTGTCGCCGGAGACGAAGCCCGAGACGAGGTCGAAGAGCGTGGTCTTGCCCGCGCCGTTCGGTCCGATCAGTGCCGTGACCTCGCCGCGCGGAACCTCAAACGATTCGACGTCCACGGCCGTGAAGCCGCCGAACGTCTTGCGCAGGCCGCGCGCCGCGAGGATCGGGGATCGCGTGCTCATACGGCACCTCCAGAGGCGAGCGCCTTGGCGCGCGTGCCGAGCACGCCCTGCGGGCGGAAGACGAACAAGGCGGTGAGGAGCACTCCCACCAGCACGTAGCGGGCGGATGCCGCGGCTGTGCTCGACCCGAAGAGGTCGTTGATGAGGTTGCCGGCCTGCGTGTACAGCACCCAGAACACGACCCCGCCGACGATGGGGCCGAGTGCGGTGCCGGCGCCGCCGATGATCATGACGGTGAACACGAAGAACGTGATGTCGGCGACGAAGATGTCGGGGTTGACCTGGGAGAGCTGGAACGCGAAGAACACGCCCGCGAGCCCGCCGATGCCTCCGCCGATCACAAGGCTCTGCAGCTTCACCGCGGCCGGGTTCTTGCCGAGCGAGCGCACACCCGACTCGTCGTCGCGCACGGCGCGAGCGAGGATCGCCCATCGGCTGCGCAGCAGATAGGTCGTGAGCAGCACGGCGAGAGCGACGCCGAGCCAGATGAGCACGAAGAGCCACAGCTGATAGGCGGTGACGTCCAGATCATCGGCGAGGTCGTCGATGAACGGCGGGCGGATGTCTTGGATGACTGTGGAGTACCCGAGCACGCCGTAAACGCCGCCGGTGATCTCCGACCCTTCGCGCAGCGCGACGCGGATGAGCTCGGCGGCGGCGATCATGATGATCGCGAAGTAGTCGCCTCGCACACGCAGGGTGGGCAGGGCGAACAGTGCGCCGAGCGCACCGGTGACGATGATCGCGATGATCATCGCGAGCCAGAGCGGCGCGTATCCGCCCGACTCGACCGAGCCTTCGCCCATGCGATGCGGAATGAGGATGACGGTGATGTACGACCCGCACGCGAGGAAGCCGACGTAGCCGAAGTTCATGAGGCCGCCCAGCGTGTACTGGACGTTGAGACCGGCAGCGGCGATCGAGTACACGCCCGCCATCGTGAGCACGGGCAGGACCGCGGCGAGCGAGTTGCCTCCGAACCCCGCCGACGCCACGATCCACAGCACAGAGGCCACGACGAGGGCCGCGCCGATGACGCCGCGCAGGTGCCGTCGGAGCCAGGACGGCCGTGAGACCGGCGCCTCGGCGCGGGTGGTGGGGGATGCAGTGGTCATGAGACGCGCGCCTTCCGGCCGAAGATGCCCTGCGGGCGCACCAGCAGGATCACGATCATGGCGATGAGAGCGACGGCGATGCGCAGATCGGCGTGCTCGCTGACGTAGGGGATGAGCATCGCCATCTGGCTCACGAAGCCGATGACGAATCCACCGACGGCCGCTCCCACGAAGGTGCCGAGACCGCCGAGGATCGCTCCGGCGAACAGGTAGAGCAGGAGCTGGAAGCCCATGTCCCAGTAGACGAGCTGGGTGAGGGCGAGGGCGAGACCGCCGACTCCGGCGAGACCGGCGGCGATTCCCCAGGTGAGGCGGATCGTACGGGCGCGGTTCACTCCCGACACCTCGGCGAGAGGCCCGTTCGACGCGAGGGCGATGATCGCCCGCCCCCGCCATGTGCGGGAGAGGAACAGCCCCGCTCCGACGAGTGCGATGACGCCGATCGCCACCGCGATCGCACCCGCAGGGGTGATCTGAAGCCCCAGGATGGGCTGCACCTGCTGCGGCGGGATCGGCAGCCGCAGGGGCGACGGTCCGACGATGCCGAGCAGCAGGTAACGGAAGATCATCGAGAAGCCGAGCGAGACCACGAGGATCGTCGTCGGGGTGGACCCGCGGCGGGCCAGCGGAGCGAGAACCAGGCCGTTGAGGCAGATGCCGACGAGGATCACCACGGCGATCCCGATCGCGACGCCCAGCGGCAGGGGCAGGGCGACGACCGAGGTGAGGGCGACGGCGAGGGTCGCCCCGATCGTCGCCATGTCGCCGTGGGCGAAGTTGAACGTGCGCGTCACCGAGAAGATCAGTGACACGCCCGAGGCGAGCAGGGCGATGATCACTCCGAAGAGGATTCCGTTGGAGAGCTGTTCGATGACCATTTCCCCACCGTCTATCGGGGTGCCACCGAGACGAGCTCGCGCGCGAGCGGCGAGAGCACCTCGGCCCCGGTCTCGGTGACGAGCACGAGATCTTCGATCATGATCGACCCCACGTCATTGCCGTAGAACGGGGTCTCGATGGCGAGCACCATCCCCGTCTGGAGCGGTCGGGTCTCGTGGCGGCCGAGGAACGGCGGCTCCTCGTGGAACGTGTCCATTCCGACGGAGTGGCCGAAGTGCCCGCGGTTGTAGTTGGGGTAGCCGTGGCGGCGCACCCGGCCCTCCGCTGCGGCGAAGACCTCGCTCGGCAGCGCGCCGGGGCGCACGGCCAGCAACGCAGCGTCGTGCGCGGCCTTGAGCGTCTCGTGCAGCGCACGAGCCTGCGGCGCGGGCTCGCCGTAAGCGAAGGTGCGACCGTGATCGCTGCGATAGCCGAGCACCGTGGTTCCGCAGTCGAACTTGATGAGGTCTCCCCTGGCGAGCCCGCCGGTCTGGGCGGCATTGATGTTCGCGGCCTTGCCGAAGGCCGGCAGCACCCAGAACGTGGAGAACCCGGCGTACTTGGAGTCGGTGCGGGCATGGCGGGCGGCGCCCTCGACGAAGCCCGAGTGGAGGTCGACGATTCCGGCACCGTCGAACGCGCCGGCCACGGCATGGAGCATTCCGGCGTCGGCTAGCTCCGACGCGGCCTGGAGGCGCGCGATCTCGTAGTCGAACTTGATCACGCGGACCTCGTACATGCCGTCGGTGAAGTCGATCCACTCGACGTCAGGAGCGACGCGGCGCAGGCGGAGGTACGCGTCGTGCGTCATGTGCTGCAGGTCGCAGCCGACACGGCCGCGGGTGATTCCGTAGGAGCGCAGCACGTCCGCGAGAGCCCGATCGATCGCCTCCTCCGACCACTGGGCCGGCCGCTCCTCGGGGGTGCGCCGCGCGTCCTGGATCTGAGCCAGCGACGCGGGCTCCACCCACATCGGGTAGGAGAAGACGGCGGTGCCTGCGGCTGCAGCCTCGGCGGCGTCCTCGGCATCCCCCAGGACAAGCGCGGGGGCACGGGATTCGTCGGCGCTCACGGCGGCGAAGATCTTGCCGTGCATGCGCCACCAGGTGGAGAGGAAGTAGCTCTCGTACCCGCTGACGTAGTGGACGTTCGAGGGGGTGAACGCCACGTACGCCTGCAGCCCGGCGGACTGCAGCGCAGCGCGGATCCGCTGCAGCTGCTCGGTGCGGTCGCCCGCGGTGGGGACGAGGTCATTCGCCCCCACCGCGGCGCGGACGGGAAGAAGGCTCACTCGCCGCCCACGATCGTCTCGATGGTGGTGAGGCCCTCCGCGGAGAACTGCCACACCTCGTAGACGGGACGCACGGGGTCGCCGTCTTCGTTGAACTCGACAGCGCCGGTGGCCCCGTCGTACGCCAGGCTCTCGCCGTCGAGCGCAAGCGCGATGCACTCCTCGGCGATGCAGGAGGTGCCCTCGGGGTCGGTGACGTTGGCGATCTCGTCGACGAGGTCGGTGCCCTCCTGTTCGGCGCGGATGCCGGCGAGGATCTCGATCCACGTGGCGTCGTAAGCCTGGGCGGCGAACGAGCCGGGCGCCTTCCCGAGGTTCTCCTCGAACGCGGCTGCGAACGCGTCGTTCGCCTCACCTGTCGGGCTGCCCGTGCCGATACCACGCCATGTGTAGAGAGCAGATGGGTCGCTCGCCAGCGCGAGCGAAGGGAAGTCGGCGGAGCGGAAGCCATCGCCCATGTACCACTGGCGCTCGAGCAGCCCGCGCTGCGCCGCGTCGTTGACGATCGCGGCGCTGGTGTCTTCGAGTCCGATGAGAACGATCGCGGGGGCGTCCGTCGCGGCGAGACGCTGCGTCTCCGCGGCGAAGGTGCGAGCGGCCGGGTCGTAGCCGATCTCGGCGTCGATCTCCCCGCCGAGTTCCTCGTAGGCCTCGACGAAGGTCGACACGATCGGCTGCCCGTAGTTGTCGTTGATGCCGAGCACAGCCGCAGACGTGTTGCCATCGTCCCAGACCAGCTGCGCGAGCGCGCGGCCCTGCTCCGACGAGGAGGCCGCGGTGCGGTAGAAGTAGCCGCCGTCGTCGTAGTCCGACAGCTGCGGGCTGGTGCACGCAGGCGCCATCATGGGGACCTCCGACTGTGCGGCGATGTCGACGACCGAGAGGCACACGGTGGTCGACACGTCACCGACGATGCCTTGGACCCCGTCGCCGATGAGGGTCTGAATCGCGGTCTGCGCGATCGACGGGTCGGTTCCCGAGTCCTGCACCTCGAGAGTGACGGCGACGTCACCGGATTCGTTGGCGAGGTCGACCGCGAGCTGCGCGGCCTCGAGCGTGCTGGCGCCCAGCGCCGCGAGGTCGCCCGTCTGGGGCAGGAGCGCGCCGAGGGTGACCTCCGGCGTGCCGTCGGATCCCTCCGACGTGGCGCCGGAACAGCCCGTGAGCAGGAGAGCGGCGACGCCGAGGGCGCCGATGCCGCTGAGGACAGCCTTCTTGTGCATGGATCGATTCCTTTCGAATCGCAAGTGCATTGCTGTGAGAGGTGGCGCGTGCCGGAGGGATTCGGGTCTTCCGGCGGGGGAGCTGAGGCGCCGTTCCTCCGCGTCGAAGCGACCGTAGATCAGACTTCGATACCCGTCCAATATCGACACGGGATCACACGATTCTGTTTGGATATAGCCGTGCGTCGGCGGCTCAGAACGACCCTGATGGCAGCGTCAGCGGCTCGCTAGGCAACATGCGTGAAACACAAAGTTCAACGTCGCGGTGGTCAAAACGGCCAGAGTGGGCGCAGCGGCTGCGTCGGCATGGCATCGAGGACCATCTGCGCCGGGCGCGTGAGACGGTCGGCGCGCGCCGCGATCGCCAACGGAAGCGTCGCGTTCTCACGAAGACGGAGATAGGTGACTCCAGGTGGGGTCAGCCGCCGGGCGGACTCCGGCACGATGCTCACACCGACGCCCAGCGCGACGAGACCGACCATGGTGGTCACGTGCGGAGCGGGCACGGTCGGCTGGAACTCGACGCCGTGCGCGTGGAACAGCGCCGCGACGCGATCCCAGTAGCCCGGCCCCTCCGACCTTTCGAAGAAGACGATGTCAGCACCGACGAGGTCTTCGACCGAGATGTCGGCGCGCGCGGCGAACGGACTGCTCGACCCGACCGCCACGACGAAACGCTCAAGCCACACCGTCTGCGTCGCCAGTCCGTGCGTCGCCGGCGGACGCAAGAGCCCGAGCTGTATATCGCCGAAACGCAACGCCTCGATGAGCTCGGTGGTCTCGAGCTCATCGACCTGCAGCTGCACGTTCGGCACCACCGCGCGCGCCTGCTCGAGCACACGTGGTACCGCCTCGTAGAACGCCGAGCCGACGGCGGCGATCCTCACGACGCCCTGCACTCCGGTTCGCAGACCCCTCGCCACCGCTCGAGTGCGTTCCGCCGAAGAGACGACACGGCGCGCTTGGGCGACCAGCTCGGCGCCGGCCATCGTGAGTTCGACGCGATGACTGCTGCGGTCGAACAGTTCGAGCCCCAGTTCGGCTTCGAGCTTCTGGATGCGCTTGGTCAGCGGGGGTTGAGCGATGCCGAGCCGAGCGGCAGCGCGTCCGAAGTGCAGCTCGTCGGCGAGGACGACGATGCATTCCAGGTCTCTCAGTTCCATCACTCACCCCTTGCGGACATTCCACTGTACGACCGCCCCGCGCGGCGCGGCGTGCCGCTGCGAGCTCGGTTCAGGAGGTGCGTGTCAGCGACGTCGATCAGGTACGGATGACGGGAGGCGACGAGGACCGCCCTTCGCCCGCGGGGAGCCATGACGACGGTCGTGGCTCGGCGCCGCGATGACCTCGTGACCGCGCTCGGCACCTGCAAAGCCTTCGTCATGCGCTTTCGCCAGCTCGGCGTGATCGACGATGCCCAGGCGCGCAGCTTGTCCCAGTTGCGCCGGCCCGAGGCCACCACCGACGGGTTGCCTCCAGTAGCCGGGACGACGGCTCTGATGCGCGAACCCGAGGATCAGCAGTTCATCGTCGCGGACAAAGCAGACAAGCCGGTAAGGGAACACATCGACCTTGCGGCTCCGGACGACCGGGAGACGATCCCAGCCTGGGAACTTAGGCCAGGCGTCGGGATTCCACTGGATGTCATCGACGGCATTGGCGACCTCGATGTCGAACTCATCGCCGAGACCGGCCTCAGCGGTCGCGTCGTAGCGGACGGCATCGAGGAACTCCACCTCCGCCTCCGGATGGACGCGGAGGAGGAGGGTCACTTCCGCAGGTCGTCCAAGAGCGCCCGGGCCTTGCCGCAGGTCTGCTCGAAGGTGCTCAACTCGGCTCGGCCGTTCAGGATGTCGTCGACACGAGAACCGAGCTGGGCAATGCGCTTCTGGCGTGCGGCCTGGGCGCGCTCGAGTGCTTGCCGCTCGGCCTCGTCGCGTGCGGCGAGTTCGCGGACGAGCTGCGCAGCCTCGGCGACGGGCAGCGCCTCGCTCCGTGCGAGGGCGCGGCGGTCGCGTTCGGACTGCTTCCTGAGCTCCACGGCGTGGGCGATGACGCGGCTCGGGGTGGAGCCTCCGAGGGCACGCTGGCTCAGCGCGATCGACTCGCGCATCTGCCGGGCGTTGAGCTGCTGCCGGCGGCGGTGCGCGTGCTCCGCGACCTGCCGCGTCTCGGTCACGCGCGGGTCGGCGTCGGCCTGGTTCCCGGCGACCGTCTCGGCCCGCCCCTCCGGGCCGCCCGCTCCGGCCGCGAGGCTGCCCCAGCGTCGCCGTACCGCGTCCTCCGTCGACCACAGCCCCATGCAAGCGCCCGCACATGCTGCGGCACTACTGCGCGTCACAGTAGCTTCGGGCTGTCATCCCGATCGTTCAGGTTGCCGAATGGCTCGGCGACGACCCGCGGACGGTGCTCACGGTCTACGCGCACGTCCTCGGCGAGCCGCGGAAGAAAACTGGTTCTGGCCAGCCGAAAAATGGCGGAGCCCAGGCTATGGCTTTCGAACCCAGGCCCGGAGAGCAAGCGGCGGTTGGATCGTGTGAAGCTCAGGCAGTGAGGCCGCTGGCTTCGCGAGGGAGTTGCGCGCTACCATCCCCAGTCCGCCGTATGGTGCGACGGGGAGGCGGATCGATGATGAACGACCAAGACGCTGCTGCTTGCCCCTCCTGACGCGTAGCTGACCACGAGGAGCAACAACACGAGGATGATGCGTGGCACAAGAGCGCGGTTCAGGTGGTGCCGGCTGTCGAGCTGACAGTCACTCAGACCAATGAAGGGTTCCAGTTCGCGCTGCACGGCGATGAGCTGCTCGTCGACGCTGAACAACGCCTGGGAGATCGGGAGCTATTCATCCATGTCGGCATCGGAGAGGTTCAGCAGCGCGACTTCCGGTTGTCGCTGGAAAGCGCGCAGCGTCTTCATTCCACACTCGGGCAGATAGTCCCGGAGATGCATGGAATCGCGAATTACTGATCAATTTCTCCCGAAAGGCGAAATCGATCACGATTGACGCATCGCAGAGCGCCTCACTCCACCCACTCGCAGCAACGAACAAGGGCGGCGACATACCAATTTTCAGATTACCGATGACGGCCGTATCCGAAAGCTCGAAGCACTCGCCAAAGAACGATCCAGGCCCCAACAGGAAAAGCGAACAAGACGAACGTCGGGACGAGAGAAAGTAGCGGATTATCGTCGGCAATCGCCATACCCACGATGAGCAGTGCGACCATGGAAACGGACGGTAAGATGAACCATAGTCTTGTCAGACTCCGTCGCCCCTCTTTAGTGCGCCCCACAAGTGTGATCACAACCGCCGCAAAAGCACTGAGGGCCAACCATACCACCACTAGCTGAGACACGGGAAGCGTTCCGTTCAATACATAGCGAAACCATGCCCACCAGGCGAAAAGTGCGGCAACCAGGCCAGAGAGGCTGGCAAGAACCTCCACTGTAGCGGAATTATTGCCAGCCTCTCGAGTCACGTCTCTCCCTAGAAATTTTTTGATGCCGTGTAGGACTTGTCACACCACGACATCCATCCTACCAGGCAAGGATATGAGGCCTTCGAGAATTTCCAGACCTTCACAAACTTCTGATTTCCCCACTTGTCGTAGTTGTAAGAAGCGTACGATTCATGATTCGGCACGCTATTATGGCGTCCATTCACAGCAACAACACCAGAGCGCCAGATCTGCACGGTCTCGCGATACTTGACACTTCCGACCTTGCAGAACGGGTCTGCGACATCGTGTCGGATATCGAAGTGAGCCACGCCGCTCTTCACCCATGTGTCAAGAACTTTGATACCGTTCGGGCTTGCCTGCTTGGTTGCGACGACCTTGCCGCCGACGACCTTACGCGTGATACCTGTACTTTTCTCCCAATAGAGCTGATACGGTGAAGGATTTCCCCAGTTCGCAGCGACTCGAATCGCTGTCCGATGTGATGGAAATGAGCTAGCTGTTGGCAGCTTATCCCCGCGATTATCTCCCCTGAACGCTTCAGCGCCATCGCAAGCCATGCCCTCGAAGAGGTTAATCGGCACGGTCGCCTGCGGTATATATGTCATGTGAACCCACGTATTGAGGCTCTGAGTAGGCAATGCCGCCGCGGTGGCGTCAATAGCCGTGGATGCGTCGAGTGAATCCGAATCAGATAGAACCACCGCTTGGAACACAACCGATGTGCGATCTGTATTCACGGGCTCCGAATCAGTAAAAGCCTGTTCTGTAATATCCTTCTGACGGGCGGAGGATCGCTGTTCCATTCCCACAGGAACGCTCTCTACGGAGTATTCGTAGACGGCAGAATCAACGACATCGCTGTCAATAAATGAACCTTCAGCGGTCGAACCGATAACCTCACCGTCTCGTGAAACAGTCGCTTCAGATCCGTACAGCTCACCCAATTGAATCTGGACTTCGTCCTCTGTGGTAAGGATTGCCACGAATGGCGTTGCTTCCACCTCATCCGGGAGGTATGCTTGTTCAGCTGTGACCCCGCCCTGGATAACGAGATTTCCGTCGCCATCCAGGCTCTCTTTCTCGGAACCCTGAATACCACTGCGATCCTCGGAATCTGTGCCAGAGGGACGAGACAGCCAGTCAAGAGTCTCTAAGCGACCAGCTTTTCCCGCGTCGTTGACAATGTAGGTCATTGATCGAGCCTCTTCGACTGCAGTTGAAATAACTTCAACGGGAGATCCATTCGGATCGACAACCTCGAAACCCGCGTCCGAGGCAACCACTTCAAAGCCTGAGCCTATTTCGCCTACTTCTGCTGCGATCGCGGTCGAGGTGCCTGCAAGACATGTGAGCACAGTTGCACTCAGAAGTGCGGAGACTCTCAAGACACGGTGCTTACCTGCGTTCTGGCAAACTATTTTCTGCTGCATTTCGTCTTCTATGCCTATCGCTCTTGAGGTGCAAAGGAACCGGATTATCTCAAATCTCTGGTCACGCTATAAGACGTCAAACCAGTCACTGCTGTGATATTCCTATGAGACTGTATCAGCGCAGTAGAAACTCTCGCTGTCCCCCTTTTGGGGGACAGGCCAACTCTGAGCGTTCCCATCCATCGGACTGAATAGGTTCACCCGAGGGAGCAAGAGATGCGGAGCGTCAAGCGCTGGCAGATATTACGGGCTTGGCGCAGGGCTACCCTCCGGCCAGGACGAGTCGCTCTCAGTACTCCATGCCGCACTTTGGGCACCATCACGCACCGGGTGGGGTGTGGAGCAGAGTGATGCAGACGCAGCAACAAGAATCGACGACGTTGGCGAACAGATGAGCTTTGAGTCGATGACCTCTACTGACTCGACAGCAGCTCCACCGGATCAACCTCCAGCTTGGCGGCCATCCGCTCGACAGACCTGAGGGTCTGGTTTCGCTCGCTTCGTTCGACACCACCCATGTAGGTCCGGCGCACGCCGAGGACGTCCGCGAAGGCTTCCTGACCCAGGGAGCGTGCTTCACGGTAGCGACGCACACCGGGGGCGTCCAGCGCATCGGACAGGATCGTGTGCGAGGCGGGCACGGTCGCGCCCTGCACCCCGTAGGCGGTGGAGGCATAGGCGAGGTGCGCCTGCTCGGCGACATACTCGGCCGGTAGGCGCACGGTGCGCTGTCGCTTGCGACCGGTGCCGTTCTCCTTCGCCCACAGAGCCCCGTCGCTCCCGACGCTCTGGATGGTCCAGGTCTACCGGTTCGCCACCTGCACGTCGCTGTCGTTGTGCCGGGCCTGGATCACGTCACCCGCGCCGATGCTCAGGCCGTCGCTGCCCGTGCTCGTGCTCGTGCGACGGTCCTCGACCAGGCCGGCGCGCACCCGCTCGTCGCGGATGCGCTCGTTGAGTTCGCGCGCTTCGTCGTTGGTCGCGGTCGTGACCGAATCTCCCCCGCGCGCACCGCGGGCGATTGCCTCCCGTGCGGCCTCTGTGCTTTCGTGCAACACCACGAGTCCGAGGGCGTGCAGCCGGTCGAACAGCAGCGCGGGATGCTCACCACGACGCATCTGCACCGTGAGGTCCGCGTACTCCGGGTCGGCGAAACGATGCACCGTCGTCATATCGAAGGTGCGTGGCGCGAGCTGCGTGGCTATGTCGAGCACGCCGCCCCGACCGACGGCGGCGAGCTGCGCCCGGTCGACCACGAGCGCGAGGGTTGCGCCGTGCTCGTTCGTGACGGTGAGCAGGGCGAGGGCGGTGTCTTGGTCGAGCATCCCGGCCTCATCGACCGCGATCCGCTCGCCGCGGGCGAGCTGCACGGCATCGGATGGGCCGGTGTAAGTGCTGGCGTTCTCCGGGTCGGTGTCGCCTGGCGCGAGTCGGCTCTACACGCCATCGGCGTTCCAGCGGAAACCGTGCTCGCGAACGATCCGACTCCAGACAGCGGCGCGCATCCGTGCGTCCATTCAGAAGAACGAGGGGGAGATGAGGGGCAATCGAACGGGGTGATTTTGTGAGTACACTTGTGCTCACAAGGCGCGGAGTGTCAGGGAGCGGTGAGGAGCGGGCATGATTCTGGCCGCGATAGTGGTGTGCGAGGTCGCCTTTTGGGTGGCGATTCTCGGAGGACTCGCGGCGAGGTATCTCCTGCGACGTCCCCATCTCGGTGCCGCGCTCTTGATCCTTGCCCCAGTGATCGACCTCGTACTGCTTGCACTGGTCGCTATCGATCTACTCGGCGGGGGAACAGCCTCCTGGCAGCACGGCCTCGCCGCGATCTACATCGGTATCTCCGTCGCGTACGGCAAGCGGATGGTCGCGTGGGCAGACGTTCGCTTCGCCCATCGATTCGCGAGAGGCCCTGCGCCTGAGCGGCTCACGGGAGCTCGCTACACCGCGAAGTGCTGGCGCGACGTGCTCCTCACCGGCCTCGCGGTCGTCATTGCCGCTGCGATCCTCGGGGCGATCATCCTTCTCGTGAACGATGCGGAGCGTACCTCGGCGCTCTCGGGGTACTTCGGCATCCTCGGGATCATCTTCGCGATCGACGTCGTCTGGGCGCTCAGCTACACCTTCTGGCCCAAGCGCCCCGTCGACGCGACGCAGGGCGCCTCGTCCCGCTGAGTGCCATGCCACGGAGAATCGATGAACAGGCACGCACCGCCGAGATCGCGGCGGCGGCGCTCCGCGTCCTCGAACGCGACGGACTCACCGGCTTGTCCGTGCGAGGTGTCGCAGCAGAGGCGGGCATCGCTGCCGCGTCGTTGCGGCGAGCATTCCCTACTCAGCACGCCCTTCGAGAGTACTGCCTCGAACTCATCGAAGAGCGAGCAACCGCCAGGATCACTTCGCTCGACCTCACAGGCCGCGCCCTGGCCGACGCGTTGCTCGCGCAACTGCTGCCGCTGGACGAAGTGCGGCGCTCGGAGTTAGTCGCGCAAGTGCAGCTCGGCGTACGCTCCCTCACCGACAGCAATCTTCGCCCAGCCGCTGTCAGACTCAACACAGCGGTGAGCAGAGCGTGTCGAATCGCGGTCGAGATTCTTGCCTCAGCAGGCCAGCTCGACAGCGGACGCGACCCGGACTACGAAGCGCAGAGGTTGCGAGCGCTACTCGACGGAATCGCAATGCAGGGCCTTTGGAGCGGCGACCCGCAAGGAGCAGGTCGGATGCTCAGCACACTCGCACGCCATCTTGATGAACTCGCTCACGCTGAATCGTAAGTCGTGCTGTGGACAAGGGCACGGGAGGCTCAACCGACGTTCCATCGCGATAACGTCTGCTCGGTCGGTGTCGCCCTCGGTCGTCGCGAAACCCGCTCGCCAGTATGTCCGGAGCGCTGGCACGTTCGCAGCAATGACGTTGAGGTGAACGGCATCGGCCCCAAGCCGCCGCGCCTGTGCGAACGCGAGATCTACGACGTCAGCGGGAAGCCCCTGCCCTCTGAGTGCCGGGCTGACGATCACTCTTCCCAACCGGGCAATAGTTCCGTCGATCGTGAGGTCGAAGTGCCCAACGAGATCGTCGGATACGGTGACGACCGCGTATGGGGTTGAACCCCGGATCGCCACCATGTCCTGCATCTGCTGAACCGTGAGAGGCCATGTCATTCGCGGGCCGGAGAACAGGTATAGGGCTGCCGCATCCGGCACCCATCCCACGATCTTTCTCACGTCCCGCTCATCGCGAGCGCGGATACTCAGTGAACCGCCGATCGGCATGGACCGTACGACGATCAGCCCGTCCCACCCTTTCTCACCGACTGTCTGCAACGCTGTCGCGTCAAGCTCGGGACTCTTGGCGATCACATCCACCACGGCTCGCACGCCCCGCACACGGGGATCATCGCTGTTTACGTCAGCCACAGCCCCGTCCCGCACGACGTTGTCGATGACGATCACAGCACCCGGCCCGGTAAGTTCAAGCGCCGCCGATCTGAGCCAGCAGCCCCAACAGCGCGCCCTGATTGGCAGCGACTTCTGCATTGGGCATCGTCGTGCGCGCACCTGAAACCCGCGCTTCGACGAGCGCGTGATCCTCATCGACCAGCGTTGCGGCGGAGTAGCTGTCGACGGCATGCCAAGCGAGCGTGGACACATAGCGATTCACCGGCACGACCTTGTTCGGGACGTCACCGCTGACTACGCGTATCTGCTAGTCGCTCATGACAACATCCGGGCAGTTCGATTCCCGCCCGCATATTGCGACGGCGCTACCCCGCCCGGCCGCGGCGCCCCGGAGGGAGCAATCCACGAGCCCGAGCCTTCGCGACCCAGCCCTGTGCCGTAGTGAGAGCGACACCGTTGATCTCTGCCATCGTGGCGCTTGGATTCTTGTCGCCCTGCTGAGTGAGCCGGCCATGCTGGAGGGCGACGCGCTGGTAGAAGTCCGGGTCCTGCTTGGCGGTGCCGCCGAGCGGCTTGAGAAGGTCGCGCTCGGCGATCTTCCGCCCGCTGGGCAACACGATCTTGCCGCCGGTGATCGTCTGCTCGCGCTTCATGGCGAACAGGCGCTTGTTGATCGCGGCCTCGATCTGAGCAGTCGGCAGCTCGCGTAGCAGCCGGCTCGTGATCGGGTCGCCCGGGCGCCACGGAAGGTAGACGACGCCGGTGATGCGCACCTCCTCCGGCACCGCGAAGGTCTGGCGCTGCAAGCGGATGAACACCCGCGTGTGACTCTCGGCGTGCTCGATGTAGCACCACCGGCCATCCGTCGTCTCGTTCTGCTCGGCGTCGTCGGGCTCGCGATTGTGAGCAGGAGCCGCATCGCCGGCGATCATGAGCGATCACACAGCGGATTCCGTCGAGCAGGAACGACTGTTCTACACAGAGGCGGAAGCCGCCGCCGCGCTGCGCGTCCATCCCTCCACTCTCGGACGACTGGCGAAAGGGGGCCGCTCCCCCGTCGAGCCCGTCATGACGGGTAGCCGCCGTCTCTATCCGGTCTCGGCGATCGAGGCGCTGGCACACCCGAGGACCAGCAGATGATCGAGAAGCGCGTTCTCAAGGACGGCTCGGTGCGCTGGAAGGCGCGGATCAAGAACGGCGGGGCGGTCGTCGCGCAGCAGACGTTCCGGCTCAAGGGCGATGCCGAGACGTGGGAGCGCGAGCAGATGCGGGCGATCCAGCTCGGGACCTTTCTTCCGCCCCATAAGGCCAAGACTCCGCTGGGCGAGGTTGTCGCCTCGTTCCTCGCGGCGCGCACCTCGCAGGTCTCGGCGCACTCGCACCGCACCGACCGCGACAACCTCTCTGCCCTCCCCGCGAAGCTCAAGGCACGACCGATCGGCTCGGTCAGCGAGGCCGACGTGCTCGGCTTCCTCATCGATCAGCTCAAGATCAAGCAGCGCTTCACCGTCGCCCGGATGCGCACCACGCTCAGCGCCCTGTTCACCTATGCGATGCGCGAGAAGTACGTTGCCGCGCATCCCGTTCGCGGCATTCAGTTACCGCCTGGCGCGAGCCAGAAGCCCGCCGACGAGTGGTTCACGGCGGAAAGCCTCGCTGCGACGCTCGCGGCCCAGCACGCAGCTTCGGCGCACTATGCGACGATCACCGAGTGGGCCTCCCTGACCGGTCTGCGCTGGTCCGAGACGCGGGCGCTGCGAGTAGCCGACCTCCAGGACGTCCCATTCCCGGCGGCCGGGGTGCGGAGGGCACAGTCCGAGGGCTACGACGAGAAGCACCCAAGACGACCAACGGCGAGCGCGCAGTCCCGCTCACAGAGCGGGCACGGCAGCTCGCGCGGGAGGCAGCAGCCGGGAAGCGCCCCGAGGCGTATCTGTTCACGAGCCCCAAGGGGCGGCAACTGCGGATGAACCTCTACCGACGCTTCACCAAGTGGGCAACAACCGCCCCGCACAAGCGCCCGCACATGCTGCGTCACTGCTGCGCGTCACAGTGGCTTCGCGCCGGCATCCCGATCAATCAGGTCGCCGAATGGCTCGGCGACGACCCGCGCACCGTGCGCAAGGTCTACGCCCACGTGCTCGGCGAGCAGCAGACCATCGAGGGCCTGCGCCGCCTCAACAAGCTGGCGTCGGGACCCTCACAGGACCCTCGCGACATTCCTGAGAACGCGAACGATCACAAAAGCGACCGTGAACTTCGGAAGAATATCGGCTCTGACCAGTCGAAAAACGGCGGAGACGGAGGGATTTGAACCCTCGGTCCCCGTGAGGGGACTCCACCTTAGCAGTGCCTTGAGAGCCGCATAGGCCGCGATTTTCTGCGCCCGTGCGCACCGGATGCACGCCGATTCTCGGCGCGTTCGGCAGTGCGGCTCCCCTGTCGCTCCCCTGGGCCGACCGGCATGAATGCCCGGCCACTTCTCCGATGACCAACGCCACCACGCCCCCGAGGGAGCGCCTTTCGCGCCCGGAGCGGGCGAAGCCCGCGGAGGGTCGAAAGGTGCTCCGCACGCGGAGCGAAGCGACGCGCCTTGGTACATCGCGAATAACGTTGCCGCTTCGGACTGGCGGCGGGTTCGGTTCCGGCGTCGGCAGCGGTCGAGCGGGTGGCTGATCGGTCAAGCTCGCGAGCAGGCGGGGCTATCTCGGGATGCTCGGGCGGACGAGTCCGGCGAGTGGGTGCGGCCTCTGCGTCCGGCTCGGTGCCGTTGGCGGGCTGCCGCTGCGGTGACGGTTCATGCCGATGGAACCGGCGAGCATCCGGCGCACTACTCGGGGTTGGAGCGCTGCGCGTCGGTGTGGGCGTGCCCGGTGTGCGCGGGCGTGATTCGCGCGACGAGAGCGGATGAGATTGAGCGGGCGGCGCTGCACGCTCAGGACGCGGGCATGGGCCTCGCGTTCATGACGCTGACGCTGCGCCACAAGTCCGAGGACGGTCTGGCACCGTCGATTGACGTGTTGCTGGGCGCGTGGCGTGCCGTGCAGTCCTGGCGGGCATGGAAGCGGCTGGCCGCGCGACTCGGCTACGTCGGCGCGATCCGCTCAACAGAGGTCACCTACGGGGGCAACGGCTGGCACCCGCACTCGCACTTCCTGGTCGTGTTCGAGCGCCCACTATCGGCGGCGGAACTCGCGTCGTTCGAGGCTGAGGTGCACGCGCTCTGGGTGCGTGCTGTTGAGAAGAAGGGCGGACGGCTCCCGTCACGAGAGCACGGCGTCAAGGTGCAAGCGGTCGATGGTGACGGTGCGGTGCTCGCCAACTACTTGTCGAAGATGCAGGAGCATACCGGCGAGCGTCGGGCGTCGGTTGGTACGGAGATTGCGCGCGGCGATCTGAAGCGGGGTCGCGGCGACAGTCTGGCGCCGTTCGAACTGCTCGACGCCGAGGGACCAGGGACGGAGCAAGCACGAGGGCTGTGGGTCGAGTTCGTGACCGCCACTCGGGGCCGTCGCGCGTTCTCCTGGACGAAGGGGCTGCGTGACCGGCTGCTCCCCGGCGAGGAAGAGAAGACCGACGACGAGCTGATCGAAGAAGCGGAGGCCTTCGAGCTGGTCGCTGTGATCGAAGCTCGCACGTACGACCGCGCGTTCCGGAACAACGCTGATCGGCTAGCGGAAGCGCTCGAAATCGCGGAGTCCGGCGACCTCGACCGGCTCGCCTGGTACGTGACATTCCCGCCCGATCCCTCACCGCCGATGAATCAAAGCGTCAGGTTCTCCGCCTCGTGACGGCCGCGCCTTGGCCAGAATGCGCCTTGCCCTCGATATCGTGGGCACACAGGCCCAGCTATTCATAGGAAGCGCATCAATGGCGAAGAAGAGCGACGTCCCACGTACAGTGCAGTTCTGGCGCCTTGTCGATGCGCGCGACGGCGCACTCGTTGAAGAGGTCAACTGGGATGCCGTGATGCGACACTTGTACGGCCACCGGCACACGTTCGTGATCGATGGTCGCGAGCATGCTGGGACTGTCGTCCCCCTCAAAATCGCCGACGCCTGGGCGGACGCGCTTGCTGTCGATGACGTGCCCGATGGCGTCCCCAGAGAGAACGAAGAACTAACGCATGGCGTCGTTGTGGCTGCCGGGAAAGACTACGTTCCTAATCAAGAGAACGTAGCGTCAGGGTCGCAGAAGCCAATGGGTCTTGACGGCGACAACTGGTCACCCGTGGACAATCTCTTCGTCTGGCATCTCCCCTTCGGGAACATGATCGGTGTGCTCGCAGAGTCCACCTCATCCTCGAAGGCCGCAAAGTACGCAGACTGGCTAACGCGCGCGACTCGGTCGCTCTATGAGAACGACCCCGAGTTCTCCTGGGCCGCGCGTCCGGTAATCGATAAGGCTCGTGCGAACTTGATCAAGAAGGCCAACGGCCTCCGATCATTCGTGTATGCGGGCGAGGTGGGCGGTGCCGTCAACGAAGCAACAGGCGCGAAGGCTGTGTTCATCGGCCCTAATAGGAAGCAGCCGACTGCTCTGCGCATCGAGATCAAGGCGAGTCTCGTGCGAGGCAAGAGCGCGCCGCATGACGATGAGCAAGTGCTCCTCGATTGGTTCAACTCGACGTTTGGCTCTCTGGAGGGGGACGTCAGCAAGGCCCAAGTCGCCCTTCCTGCATCCGACGACACCCCCGCCTCCGAGGTGGATCTCCTGCATCACCGGCTCACGCGCAAGGTGCGCGTACCCCTTGCGCTCGGCACAACACGAGCGTTCACCGCGATGTCGGCGGTCGGAGCTATCGTCGATGCGTTCGACACGGATAGAGCAGAACTGCTCAAGCTCCGGTTCAACACGGATTGAGGTGGCTCATGGTTGATCGCGAGGCACGGCGTCAGCTCGTGGTCGTCCTGAGCCTGGCAGGTGTGTCGATAGTCGCACTTGGAGCGTTGCTCACGTGGGCGCTGATCGATGTACCAGACCGTCAGCTTCAAGAAGGTTTGACGAACGTCTCAACTATCGGCGGAATCGTGAGCGGTCTGTCGCTCAGCGGCACCGCAGTGTTGGCGCTGAGCGGACGCTACACCTCAAGAGTCATCGGAAGGTACGGCAGCGTCATCCGCTTCGTGCTATTCGGGGGTTTCACGATCCTCGTCGCCGCGTCGCTCCTGTGTGCGGTCGCGGTCGTTTGGGTTGATCAGATGTGGACTCGCTTCGTGCTCGGGTTCACGATTCCGTTGATGCTCTTGACGCTGGTGGCGACAGCTCTCCTGATCAACAGCGCATTCGCTTGGAACGAGCCGAGTGAAACGAAGCGGACGTCCGATCCATTCTCGAAGAAAAAGCTCGCTCCACCGGAGGAGAACAAGTAGCACACACAGCGAGGCTCCCCAATCATCATGTGACCGGGGAGCCTCAGCGTTAGACGCTACTTGGGGGTTCTAGTGAGCCGGGACGTGTCAAGTGGGTCATAGCGCCAGTCGTTGATGCGAGTCGCGGTGACAGCTGGACTTGAGTCGAGCGCGGGGTTCAGCAGGCGGGCAATCTCGCGCTGGGTCTTGTACTGGTGCCGAGTGACGAACTCAACCCAAAGGCGCCGAGCTTCCCACGCCTGAGCGAGCGCGATGTTGATCGCGGCTCCGGTCTCATCAGCAGATGCCGACTCGTCTCCCTCTCCGTTCTCAAGCGCGTTGGCAAGCAGACGTAGGTTGCGAGAAGCCTCTCTGAAGTAGGGAGCAAGGGCAGCGAAGCTCTCCGCATCCCTAGCGGGGTAGGTCTTGCCGTCGATGTAGCTCGGTTCCGGTTGCCGTCGTGGACTCATGCGCCCAGGGTAGCACTCGCTCGGATATCGATTCGCTCGAATATCGAGCGAGAGTGGTACTGTGTGTGCATTCCGCTCGAAATACGAGCGAACACGTACAAGGAGACACAGACCATGACAACCACCCAGGCGGCAAGCCTTCCGATCCTGACCAACTCTGATGCATGGCCGTTGACCGCTCTCGGTCTCGGTGAGCCGATGCGGTTCCGCATGAAGGGGGATCGCGGCAGCGCTCAGAGCAACGCGCTGTCACCCGATGGACGCCCCACCCTCGCCTCGGGCTGCATCCCGCAGCTGCTCGACAAGGAGGGACGCCTCCGCCCGCAGAAGGGTCATTCTCTGCACGTCATCAATGCAGTGCCGGATGACGTGATCGAGGCGGGCGAGCAGGTGCGCGCCGATGGTCTGATCTGGGTGCAGCCGTACGAGAGCAACGGGCGGGTGCTGCTGTCGATCACGGTCGAAAGCCTCGTTCCAGTGACGGCTCCCGCGCCGAAGAAGTCGGAGGCGTGACGTGAACACGCAAAGGATCGAGCGCAACGTTACTGGCGCTGTCGCGGTGTTCGCGGTGTTCGCGCTCACGCTGCTGGTGGCTGCGGCGTGGGTGGTCGCTGAGGCTCCTGCGGCGACGGCTGCCGACACAACGGAGTACACCGAGGAGTATGTGCCTGGCCGCACCGATCCGGTGTACGTCTACGCGGAGGAAGACAAAGAGACGGTGACGGTATCGCAGGCGGTGCGCCCTCGTGCGGGCACGTCTGATGGTTCTGCCGTCGTCTACCTCCCGCCGCTGGGCGATTCCGTCACGATTTCGGATGTCACTGATGGCGGCGTGGGCACGACCCTGTGCAGGCTCGACACTGCCGGGAAGCTCTCGGGGCTGAACGACGGCGCGTGTTCGTGGGTTCAAGCGTCCAGCACGTCCGGCGCGCATGTTCGTGTGGACGGTCTGGCGTCTGGCTCGCACACATTCTTGGTCTCGACGCGCACGTCGCCCTCGACCTACAACGTGCAGCGTGTGACGTTCGAGATTCCGGGGGTGTCACGATGAAGCTGCATCGCATTGTGCCCCTGGCAGTGGTCGGCTTGATGGTCGCCGTGCTGCTCGGGCTGGCCGTGACGGGTGTTGCGCCGTCGCATCCGCTGTACGGCCTCGTGTCGGTCGTTCGCGGCCTGGTGGTCGTCCTGCTCGTGCTGCTGCTCGCCGTCGTTGTGGTGGCGGTGTTCGTTCCGGCGTTTCGTGGCTGGCTGCTCGCTCGGTTCGGTCGCGGTGGCGGCCCGAAGTTGAGCAAGGAAGATCGCGCCGCGCTGTCGGCGGACGAGAAGCGCGCACTGCGTTCGATTGAGCGTGTGAAGGCGTGGGCGGAGGACGTGGGCCTCTCGGTCGAGAAGTCGAACCGGAAGGGCGACACGATCACCTATCTGCCGGCGGTCGTGGGGCGTTCCCTGCTCGCTACGGGGCCGGCTGTTGATCTGGTGCTCCCTCGTGGCCGGGTGCCTTCGGACGCGAACGCCGAGCGAATCGGCGCGGCGACGGGTACGGATGTCTCGGTGGAGAAGATCGGCCCTGCCGTCGTGCGTGTTGGGATCATCACGCGCTCGCCTCTTGACGGCATGCGCCGCGTCGCTACGGCGTCGCCTGCGCCTGCTGCGGCGGTGAATCCGGACGACTGGACGGATGACGACGAGACGGAGGCCGTCTGATGCTCGATGACTTCGAGGGCGACGACATCCCGTGGGCGGCTATCGACGGGTGCGAGTGGATCGACCCGAACGCGACTCTTCCGGAGGCATTCTGATGACTGGTGCGGGTGAGTTCTTGGAACAGGGCGACGGTTGGACGTTCGCGAACATCAAGGTAACCGCTGAGGGCCTGGTGTCGGTGCATGCTGAGACCCCTCTGCGCCGATTGGCCGATCTGGGCATTGAGGTTGACGACGACGGGCTTCTGACCGTGGAAGAGGCACCGGACGGTGTGTTGGTGCTTCGGATGATGATCCCGTTGCCTTCGACTGATCCTCTTGGAAGCGAATCATGAGCCGCCCGGGGACGTTCGGCGTCGACGAGAGCGGTCGCGATGTCGTGTGGGATCACTTCGCCGCGATGCACTCAGTGATTCAGGGAGCAACGCGCTCGGGCAAGTCAGTTCTGGCGTATGCGGTTCTGGCCGATGCCGCTCGTGACCCTCGCATCCGGGTCGTGGGCGTAGACCCGTCCGGGTTGCTCCTGGCTCCGCATCGACGGGGCGACGATGACGCGCTGATCCACCTCGGAACGGCTGACCCGGAGGCGGCCTGCCAGGTGGTCGAGCGCTTGGTCCGGATGATGGACAAGCGCATCCGCATTCTGCTTGAACGCGGGTTGGACTCGGTGCCGAAGTATGTTCATCGTCGCGCGTTTCCTCTGTTCTTAATCGTGTTCGAGGAACTGCCCGCGATCCTGTCGTGGCTCGACGGTGAGGATCAGGGGCGTAAGCCTGGCGAGAAGTTCGCGCCGCGTATGCGTCTGGCGATGGGGCGGCTGCTCAGGGAGTCCGCGAAAGCCGGGATGCGCGTATCGCCGGTCCTCATCCAGCGGGCCGAGGTCGCGAACCTCCCAGAGCGTGCGCAGTACGCCCGTCGCGTGTCAATGAGAGTTGACAACAGGGCGAGCGTCGAACTGCTCATGGAGCTGGCGACTCCCGAGGACGTCGACCGGATCATGGGTCTGCGTCTGGGCCAGGGTGTGATCCATGAGGCGGGCGAGCCGCTGCGCTACTTCCGCGCTGACTATCTCGAGTACGCCGACTATCGCGCTGCGGTGCTGGCTGCTCGTGCGGGCGATCCCAGGCGGGAGGTGGTCAGCGATGGGGCGGCGTGAGCGGTTGCAGCGGCTGGATGACGAGATAGCGGCGTTCGAGAAGCGGGCAATCGGCCTGGCCATGACGGGGCGGTGGACGGCTGAGCATGACACGCAGTTGGGCGCCCTCTACGCCGAGCGTCGGGGTCTGCACGACGAGAAGGGAAGCGACGATGAGTAAGACGATGGATACGCCGCTCTGGTACACCGAGGCCGAGCTCGCGGAGCTCATGCGTGTGCACCCGTCCACGATCTCGCGGAAGGTGAGGGCAGGAACGTTCCCGATCACTCCGCTCGTGGTCGGCGCGCGACGGGTCTACGCCGTTGCGGATGTGCACCGGCTCGCGGGGCTGAGCATTGAGCATTGAGCGTCGAGAGACAGCCTCCGGCGTTCGCTGGCGGGTTCGGCTTCATGCGGGTGGCCGGGTCGTGGCCGATAAGACGTTCACGACCCGGCGTGCCGCTGAGGCATTCGAACGCCAGCAGAAGGAGGCGTTGCATGGTGGCGGCTTCGTCTCGCCTCAGCAGCAGCGAACACCGGTGTCTGAGGTCGTTACTGCCTTCCTCGACGCTCGATCCGGTCAGGTCGCTCCGCACACACTTCGCACGGATCGGGACAACCTGGCGGCACTGCCTGGCAAGTTCCTTGCGCGCCCTATCGGCTCGGTGACCGAAGCGGACGTGTTGGCGCTGCTCACCGATCTGCTCGGCTCTCGCGCTCATTCGACGGTTGCGCGGATTCGCACCACGCTCTCGGCATTGTGGTCGTGGGCGGTGCGGGAGAGGTTCACGCCGACGAATGCGGTTCGTGGTGTGCGGATGCCTTCTGGTGCCGTGCAGGCTCATGAAGGTGCGCCGCTGACGCCCTTGATCCTCGCTGCGGTTCTCGATGCGCAGCGGAGTCGTTCGCCGCATGGTGCGCTCATCACCGAGTGGCTGAGCCTCACAGGCCTGCGCTGGTCTGAGTTGCGGGCGCTGCGCGTCGGTGATCTGCAAGACGTGCCGTTTCCTGCCGTGCGTGTGCTCCGGGCAGCCAGCGACGGCTATGCGGAGAAGTCGCCCAAGACTGCCAGGGGTCGCCGTACTGTGCCGCTCGTGTCTCGTGCTCACGAGATTGCGAAGGCGTGGGCGGCGGGTAAGGGGCCAGGGGATTACCTCGCGTCGAGCGCCACCGGCCTGCAACTGAGGGGCACCTACTTTCGCCGTGCGGTCGCGTGGACAACGACGTCCCCCGATCACACCATTCACGATCTGCGGCACTACGCAGCATCGACATGGCTGCGCCAGGGCATCCCGATCAACCAGGTTGCGGCCTGGCTCGGGGATGACCCGCGCACCGTTCTGCGCGTGTACGCACACGTTCTCGGGGAAGCTCAGGACATGGAGGCTCTGCGCCGCCTGAACGCTTCACTCCCCTCTCACTCCCCTGATACCGCGCCGGAAACCGAGTCAGGGGAAGGAGGGAAGGTCGGAAGAACCCGGAAAATGGGTTCTGACCAGGGAAAAACTGGCGGAGACGGAGGGATTTGAACCCTCGGTCCCCGTGAGGGGACTCCACCTTAGCAGGGTGGTGCACTAGGCCTGACTATGCGACGTCTCCAAGCTCCTGCACGCAGGCGCTTCCTCCGATGATAACGGGTCGCGCGCGGTCCGACGAATCCCGAGGCGCCGGGCACGTCGCGTGCGGCACAGGCCACTCGAACGGGTCAGCCGGCGCCGTTCGAGCAGGTCACCTGGTCCGCGTTCGTGCCATGGATGTTCGAGCCGAGCTCGCCACTCGTGTCGGTCTCGGTCGGGGTCGGCGTCTCGGTGGCCGACTCGTCGACGGGAGCCTCCGTATCCTCCGGCGCCGGGGTCTCCTCGCCCTCGGCGAGGATCGCGCCGTCGCCCGTGTCGCCGGTCAGCTCGAGCGGGACGTTCTGCTCGAGCGCGGCCCACAGCGCCTCGGCCGAGGCGTAGTCCGGCGCGACGCGGTTCGAGTCGTACGGGTCGTCCACGACGGGATACTGCACGAACGTGAACTCCTCGAGCGGCACGTCGGAGGCGGCCATCGCCATCTGCACCAGGGTGACGGGGTTCGTCAGGCTCGACGTCGGGTCGACGTTCTCGAGCGTCGTGCGCGCGAGCGTGAGCAGAGTGCCGGGGTTCGTGAGCACCTCTTCGCTCGTCAGCTTGCGCGCGAGGGAGGACATGTAGACCTGCTGGTTGCTGATGCGATTGAGGTCGCTGCCGCCAACCCCGTAGCGCGTGCGCAGGAACTGCAGCGCGTCGACTCCGACGAGGGTGTGCTCCCCCGGGTCGAGCGCCAGGCCCGTGTGGTCGTCGTAGATGCCGTCGCCGCCGACGCACACGTCGACGCCGCCGATGGCGTTCGTGATCTCGATCACGCCACCCCAGGTGATCGTCGCGCCGTAGTCGATCGTCTGACCGCTGAGCTCCTCGACGGTCTTCACGATGCAGCCCAGGTCTCCTCGGTAGTACGCCTGGTTGAGCTGGCTGTACGACGACGCCGACGTGACGTTGCCCTCCGGATCGGTGCACTCGGGAGCCGACGACATGAGGTCGCGCGGAAAGCTCACCACCGTGACACGACGCGGCTCGGGCGAGATGTGCACGAGCATGTTGACGTCGTTGAGCACCCCCACGCGGGAGTCCTCCTGGACATCCGACCCCTCGGGGCACCGCCCTCCGAAGTACTGCCGGTACTCCTCCTCGCACGCGTCGAGGCCCGCGAAGAGGATGTTCACGCCCTCGTTGTCGAGCGCGCCGATGTCGGGCGGAGCGGCCTCCTGCCCTTCGAGCACGACGGCGTCCGCCGAGAACGTCGATCCGAAGTCGTACGCCGCGTACGCCGTCACGCCGAGCGCGCTCACGAGGACGACGGAGACCGCGACGCCGAGCACACGCAGGAGCTGGCGGACGGGGCCGGGGGACGACAGCCGGCCGTGCCGGGCGATCGTGCGGCGCGCGGCGCGCTTCGGGGTGTCGCTCAACTCGGGTCCTCTCGGGCCGGGACTTCTTCAGACCGCCTCCTGAGGATGCGACGCACGCGCCCCATCCGCGGAGGGTGTGGGATTCGAACCCACGGGGCATTTCTGCCCACCGGTTTTCAAGACCGGATCCTTCGGCCGCTCGGACAACCCTCCGTGCCCGCGGCTGCCCGCGGACTGGCGACGAGTCTAGTCGACCGATCCACCCGCTATTGTCCGCACGGAGCCTGGACGAGCCCTGTCAGCGCCTGCCTCAGACGATCGTCGACGTCGCGACCCCGAGCTTCGAGAGCGCCGCCGCGACGCCCCCTCCCTCGACCGAGAGCGTGAGCTGCGTCGCGTACTGCTGGACCTCCAGCGGAGCCTGGCCCATCACGACGGCCTCACCGCCGCCCTCTCGCGCCCACTCCAGCATCTGCACGTCGTTCCGCCCGTCGCCCATGACGACGATGCGCGCAGGATCGAGCTCCAGCCAGGCGCGCACCTTCTCGAGCGCCGTCGCCTTGTTGACGCCCTGAGGGGCGATGTCGAGCCACGCCGACCATCCGACCGCGTAGGTGACCTGCTGCAGCCCCATCCGCTCGACGAAGGCGTTGAACTCGTCGCCGTCGTGCTCGGGCGAGACGACCACGACGCGGGTGACCTGGATGCCGAGCATCTCGTCGAAGGCGACGTGCCGGGCGCCGGGACGGTTGAGGTCCCAGTCGTCCATGTAGTGCGTGAAGAGCCGCGTGCCGTCGGCGAGCTCGACCATGTAGCTCGCGCCGGGGAGATGCTCGCGGACGAAGCTCAGGACCTCCGTGGCGTCGAAGGTCTCGGTCGTGTGGCGGGCGTAGCCGCTCGGCTCGTCCTCGTCGCGCGACATGATCGTCGCGCCGTTCGCGCACACGACGTACGGAGGCAGGAGCCCCAGCCGGCTCAGGACGGGATGCGTGGACTCCCAGCTCCGGCCCGTCGAGAGCGTCACGATGTGCCCGCGGGCGACGGCCTCGGAGACGGCCTCTTCGACGCCGGGGCTGAACGAGTTGTCCTCGAGCAGCACGGTGCCGTCGATGTCGAGCGCGATGAGCAGGCGTTCGGCCTCGGAGACGGGGAGCGTCACGCGATCGGCTCCAGCGTCTCGAGCCCGCCGAGATACGGCCGCAGGGCCTCGGGGACGACGACCGACCCGTCCGCGCGCTGGTGCGTCTCGAGGAGCGCGACGATCCACCGGGTCGTCGCGAGCGTGCCGTTGAGCGTCGCGACGGGCTGCGTCCTCCCGTCGTCCGGACGGTGACGGATATCGAGACGGCGCGCCTGGTAGGTGGTGCAGTTCGACGTCGACGTCAGCTCCCGGTACGCGTTCTGCGTCGGCACCCACGCCTCGGTGTCGTACTTGCGCGCGGCACTCGATCCGAGATCGCCCGCGGCGACGTCGATCACGCGGTACGCGAGCCCGAGCGACTGCAGCATTTGCTCCTCGATCGCGAGGAGGCGCTCGTGCTCGGCCTCCGCGTCCTCCGGCGCGGTGTACACGAACATCTCGAGCTTGTTGAACTGGTGCACGCGGATGATGCCGCGGGTGTCCTTGCCGTGCGACCCGGCCTCGCGGCGGTAGCAGGTCGACCATCCGGCGTAGCGCAGCGGGCCGTCCTTCAGGTCGACGATCTCGTCCTTGTGGTAGCCGGCGAGCGCGACCTCGCTCGTGCCGACGAGGTAGAGGTCGTCCTCCTCGAGCCGGTAGATCTCGTCGGCGTGCGCGCCGAGGAAGCCCGTCCCGGCCATGATGTCGGGGCGCACGAGCGTCGGCGTGATCATGGGCGTGAAGCCGTGCTCGAGCGCCGTGTTCAGGGCGTAGTTCATGAGCGCGAGCTCGAGGCGGGCGCCGACGCCCTTGAGGAAGTAGAACCGCGCGCCCGAGACCTTCGCGCCGCGCTCCATGTCGATCGCGCCGAGCCTCTCGCCGAGCGCGAGGTGGTCGAGCGGCCCGTCCGGGAACGACGCCGGGTCGAACGTCGGCACCTCGCCCACGCGACGCAGCTCGACGAAGTCGTCCTCGCCGCCTGCGGGCACGCCGTCGATCACGACGTTCTGGATGGCGTCGATCGCGGTGCGGTAGGCCGCCTCGGCGTCGTTCGCGGCCTGCTGTGCGGCCTTGACGCGCTCGGAGAGCTCCTTGACCTGCGCGACGAGGGCGGGCTTGTCCTCCTTGGGCGCCTTCGCCACCGTCTTGCCGAACGCGTTCTGCTCGGCGCGCAGCTCCTCGAAGGCGGTGATCGCCGCGCGACGGGCCGCGTCGGCGGCGACCGCGTCGTCGACCGTGTCGGGCGAGTTGCCGCGCGCGACCTGAGAACGCCTGATGAGCTCGGGGTCTTCGCGGAGGAGTACGGGGTCGATCACCCTACGAGTCTAGGCGTGTCGCGGCGAGCCCCCTCCGAGGCCGCCGCAGAGGAACGACCCGGGAGCGCGACCGCAGCCATAGAGTGTGAGGATGACCGCGTCCGTCGCTCCGGAGAAGCGGGCCGCGCTCGTCTACAACCCGGCGAAGGTCGCGGATGCGGCGGCGCTGCGCACCTCGGTGACGGTCCGATCCGGCGAGGCCGGATGGAGCGCCCCGCTCCTGATCGAGACCTCGATCGCGGATCCCGGCCAGGCCGCGACGCGGCGAGCGCTCGACGAGGGCGTCTCGGTCGTGCTCGTCGCCGGCGGAGACGGCACCGTGCGCGCCGTCTCCGAGGCGATGAACGGCACGGGCGTCGCGCTCGCGATCGTGCCGAGCGGGACGGGCAACCTGCTCGCACGCAATCTGCGCATCCCCCTCGCGAACCCGGACGAGATGGTGCGAGCCGCGTTCCACGGCGACACCGTCGCCACCGACATCGGGATCGCCAGGTTCCGCCGCGCGAACGGGGACGTCGAGAAGCACGCCTTCGTCGTGATGGCGGGAATGGGCCTCGACGCCGCGATGATCGCCAACACCAACGCACGGCTCAAACGGCAGGTCGGATGGGTCGCCTACGTCGACGGCGCCGCGCGCTCCCTCCCGGGGGCCCGGCCGTTCCGGATCGTCTACCAGCTCGACGCCGGCCGGCTGCACTCCGCGACCGTGCAGAGCGTGCTCTTCGCGAACTGCGGGGCGCTGCCGGCCGGCATCGACCTGATCCCCGACGCCTCCCTCACCGACGGGCTCCTGGATGTGGCCGTGATCCAGCCGTCGGGCCCGTTCGGGTGGCTGGGCGTCTTCCGCAAGGTGTGGTGGGACAACTCCGTGCTGCGCCGCTCGCGTCTCGGCCGACGCGTGATCGAGCGCCGGAAGGACACGTCGGTGCGCTTCCTGCGGGGCGAGGCGATCGAGACGGCCTCGCCGGAACCGCAGCCCATCGAGCTCGACGGCGACGAGTTCGGGACCGCGACCCGGCTCTACTGCCGCATCGAGAAGGGCGGTCTCCTGCTGTCGGTCCCGAAGGGCCATCCCGCCGCACAGCTCTGAACGCCCCGCCGCGCGGCCTACTGCAGGGCGGAGGTCAGCCTCGCGAGGTTGTCGAGCACCTGCGTCCGGAACGGCCGGCGCACCCACTCCTCGAGATCCAGCCGCTTGCTCCGCGCCCGGTAGTCGTCCTCGACCCGGCGAAGCTGCTGCACGAACTCCTCGCCGCGCACAAGCAGCGACACCTCGAAGTTCAGGCCGAAGGAGCGCAGGTCCATGTTGCTCGATCCGATGACCGCGACCTCGTCGTCGACCGACAGCGTCTTCGTGTGCAGGATGTAGGGCTCGGGGAAGAGGTAGATCTTCACGCCGGCCTCGAGCAGCATCTCGTAGTAGCTGCGCTGGGCGTGGAAGACCATCGCCTGGTCGCTGATCTCGGAGACGAACAGCTCCACCCGCACGCCGCGAGAGACCGCCGCGCTGACCGCGAGCATGAGCGCCTCGTCGGGGACGAAGTACGGGCTGATCATGATGATCCGCCGTTGCGCGGCGTACATCAGCCCGAGGAACAGGCGCAGGTTGTTCTCGACCTCGAAGCCGGGACCGGACGGCACGACCTGGCAGTCGAGATCCCCCGAGCCCGGCCCCATGTCCATCAGGTCGACGCCGCTCGGCGTCTGGGCGGTCTCGCTGTAGTAGTCGCTGAGGAAGACGGCGTCCACGCTGGAGACGACGGGGCCGTCCAGGCGCACCATGAGGTCGACCCACTGGAGGCCGCGCTTGATGTTCTTCTTGAGGTTGTAGCTCGCGTCGGTGACGTTCTGCGAGCCGAGATACGCGACCTCGCCGTCGACGACGAGCAGCTTGCGGTGGTTGCGCAGGTCCGGCCGCTGCCAGCGCCAGCTGAGCGGGCGGAGCGGAAGCAGATAGTGCCAGTCGGCGCCCATGCGCGTGAGTCGATCGCGCGTCCTGCGGTGGAACGGCTTGACGAGGTTCGCCCAGTGGTCCATGAGCACGCGGACCTCGACTCCGCGAGCGCACGCGTCCTCCATCGCCACGAAGAAGCTCTCCGTGGAGGCGTCGGACTTCAGGATGTAGAACTCGACGTGGACGTAGCGATGCGCCCCGCGGATCGCCTCGGCCATCTCCTCGATGCTCTCCTGGTATCCCGTGATGAGGCGCACGCCGTTGTCGCCGGAGATCGGCAGTGCCCCGAGCTCGCGGTTCATCCGGACGAGCGAGGCGAACCACGCCGGCTCGTTCGGGCGCAGCGTGCCGCGCTCGAGACGCTCGTTCGCCTCGCGCAGCACCTCGTTGATCTCGGACTGGATCCGGCGGCGCTTGCGCGGCAGGCGCGGGTTGCCGATGAGGAGGAACAGCAGCAGACCGGGGATCGGCATGAGGAAGATCGCGAGCAGCCACGCCATCGCCGACGTCGGCTTGCGATTGCGCGGGATGGTGATGAGCGCGACGACGCGGATGATCGTGTCGACGACCGTGTACGCGCCGAGCCAGAATCCCGAGTTGAGCAGCCAGTCCACGCGGTCCCTCTCGTCGTTCCCCACAGCCTAGCGAAATGCGCGGGGCGACCGTCCGGGGCGCGGCGCGATCGGCTGCCGGCTCACGCCCGCTGGCGTACGCCCCGCGTCAGTGCGAGACCGAGGGCGAGCATGGCGACCGCGAGCCCGAGGTGCAGCCAGTTGTCCGCTCCATTGAGCGGCACGAAGTTCGCCGCGTGGTCGTGCGGGACGACGAGCCCGTAGACCCAGAGCACCGCGTAGATGATCCCGCCGACGACGAGGTAGCCGCGCGCCCCCGACACGGAGCCCGCGAGCGCGAGGCCCGCGATCCCGAACAGGAGGTGCACGATGTTGTGCAGGATCGACACCTGGAAGATGCCCAGGAGCATGGCCCCCGACGTGTGGCTCGCGAACTCGATCGCGCCGATGTCGCTCGTGAGCCCCGGGATGAATCCCGCGATCCCCACGAGGAGGAACACGACGCCGAACAGGATCGACACCTTCTGCACCGCCGATGCGCCGTAGCCGGTCCGTCTCTCTGCTGTGCTGCTCATTTCCCTTCCCCTTCCCCTCTTCCCTGCTCTCAGGCTTCCCCTCTTCCCTGCTCTCAGGCTTCCCCTCTGCCTGCTCTCAGGAAAGGGCATGCTCCCCGATCGCGGCAGGGGCTTGACAGGGCGGGGGCTCGTCAGAGTCCGCGCATCGTGAACGCTCCCGTCATCGTCCGGCGGAACGGCGCGGAGGAGAGGATGCGCACGGCCAGGTTCCTCCCGCGGAGGGCCGCTCCCGACAGGGGCGCGCCCATCGCCATGTTGAAGCGTGCGCGGCGCATCGCGCGGACGGCGACGCGCCTGCGCGCCTGCGCGTAGGCCGCCCACGGGTCCGCGACGTCGGGATCGGTCCCCGCGACCGCCGCCGCGAACGCCCGCGCATCGAGCCAGCCGAGGTTCATGCCCTGCCCGCCGATCGGGCTGACCTCGTGGGCGGCGTCGCCGACGAGCGCGATGCGGCCCCGCGCGAAGGTCCCCGCGATCCGCTGGCGCGCCGCGAACGAGCTGGGCTCCCCGAGGGACGCGGGGTCGAGATCCGTCCCCGCCCGCTCCCGCACGAGGGCGGCGAAGCCCTCCCGGTCGACGGAGACGCGGCTGTCCGTCCGCACGACCCATCGCCGCCGCGCGCCCGGCAACGGGAAGGACTCGACGACCCCCTCGGGCTCGAGATGGAGCAGCGCCGTGGCGGGGCTCCCCGTCTCGTCGTCGGCGTCCGCCATGACGAAGCCCACGTCGTCGTCGAACCGCTCCCACTCGATGCCCGCCTGCCCGCGCACGAGGCTCCTCGTGCCGTCCGCCCCCACGAGCGTCCGCGCGACCATCCGCTCCCCCTCGGTCGCGATCTCCACGCCGTCCGCGACGGCCCGGATCCCGACGACCGCCGCGCCGCGCCGCAACGCCGTCGGGGCGAGAGCGCTCAGGCGCGCCTCGAGAAGGGCCTCCGTGCGGTTCTGAGCGAGCGAGAGGACGGGACGGGCGAACGCGAGCGCCCCGATCCACCGCCCCCGGCAGAGCGCCGTCCCGCCGCGGATCGGCACCGCCTCCTCGACGATCTCGTCGCCGACGCCCGCCGCGGCGAGGGCGGCCAGGCCCGGCGGATGGATCCCCACGGCTCGGGTGCGCGCCGACGGCGTCGCGTCGCGCTCGAGCACGACGACGTCCGTCCCGCGCCGAGCCAGCAGGCAGCCGAGGAGCAGGCCGACGGGGCCGGCGCCCACGATGACGACGTCGTGCCGAGCGGTCATCCCCCGAGCACCGCCTCGACGCGCGCGGGCCATCCGCGGCGCACCCGCCATCCGTCCGGCACGATCGCCGAGAGCTCCGCCGCCGTGCGGCTGCGCCGGATCGAGGCGAGCCCGTCCTCGCGGATGAACGTGTCGCGCAGCAGGAAGGGCTGGAACGGCAGGGTGCCGACGGCGAAGGCCGCGTGGGCGGCCCGGGAGCGCGCGATGTCGCGATGGACGGCGACCCCGCCCGGGCGCAGGAGCCGCGCGGACTCGTCGAGGAGCTGCACCGCCTCTCCGTCGGAGAGATGGTGCAGCACGTGGTTCGACACGACGACGTCGAACCGCTCGCCCGTTGCGAGGACGGCCGCCGTGTCCATCTGCCGGATGCGGAGGCCTCTCGCTCGGGCCCCCCGGGACGCGAAGGCGAAGGCCCGCGGGTCGGGGTCGACGGCGAGCGCGTCGACGCGGCCGGCGGATCCACGCGCCCATCGGAGCACCGCACGCGGGAAGTCGCCGCCGCCCGTGCCGATGTCGAGCAGGCGTACGTCTCCCGAGCGGAGACGCGGCGCGATCCACCGCCGGTAGGTGGCGCGGGGCGCGGCGACGACGGCGTTGACGAGGCCGAAACGGGCGTAGGTGCGCGCGAGCCGGACGGGATCGCAGCCCGGGTCGTCCATCCGCTCGACCGCGTCGGCGTCGCGCACGGCGAACGCCCGCGGCATCACGTCCCCCGGATGGTGAGCAGCGCCGACTCCACCGTGATGCCCGGTCCGAACGCCATCGCGATGACGCGGTCCCCCGACGCCGCGGCCGGCGAGTCGAGGATGTGCCGGAGCACGAACAGCACGGTCGCGCTCGACATGTTGCCGAAGTCGCGCAGCGTCGCGCGGGCGGGCAGCAGCTGAGCCTCGCTGAGCTCGAGCGCCGTCTCCACCTTGTCGAGGATGCTGCGCCCGCCGGGATGGACGGCCCAGTGCGGGACGACCGCGCCCGCCGTGCGCTCGTCGAGGGCACGTGCGAGCTCCGGGTCCGGGGCGAGGAGCGGCCGGACGGCGTCGGTCACGTGCCGGCCGAGGATGGCGGGGACGGCATTCGACAGCACCATCTCGAAGCCGTGGTCTCCGATGCGCCAGGCCATGTCGTCCTCGCCGTCGGGCGCGACGCGCGAGGCGAAGCGGTCGAGCTCGAAGCCCGGCTCGTCGGCGCCGACGGGCCGCGCGCTCACGAGCGCCGCGCCCCCGCCGTCCGCGAAGAGGGAGGTCGCGATGATCGTGTCGGGGTCGTTCGACGTGCGCAGGTGCAGCGTGCACAGCTCGACGCTGATGACAAGGACGACGGCCTCGGGGTCGGCCCGGCAGAGCTGCTCGGCGAGCCGCAGCGCGGGGAGGGACGCGTAGCACCCCATGAACCCGAGGTGGAAGCGCTGCACGCCCGCGGGGAGGCCGAGATCCCGTGCGACGACGAAGTCGGGGCCGGGCGCGTAGAACCCCGTGCACGACACCGTGATGACATGGGTGACGTCCGCGGCGGCGAACTCCTCCTGCCGCGCGAGCGCGGCCCGGCCGAGCTCGACGTAGAGACGGCCGGCCTCCTCCGCGTAGATCTCGTTGCGCACCTTGGTGCCGGGGGACTTGAGCTCCCCGGTCTGCGGATCGTAGAAGACGCGCTCGTCGCCGGAGTCGCTCGATCGGTCTCCGAGCTCGGTCAGCACGGTGTGACGGCGCTCGATGCCCGAGACGCCGAAGGACGTCCGGACGAGCCGCTGCCCGAGTCGGGTGAGCCCCTCCTGTGCGGCGAAGACGTCGCGGACCTCGTCCTGATGGAGCACGGTCGGCGGCACGATGGTCGCGAGTCCCGTCAGTGTGACTGTCATGGCGAGACCGTACCGGCGTCCGGCCGTCTCGGGACAGGGGCTTGCGTCGCGGCGCTTCCTGCGGATCAGTCCTCGCGCGGGGGCAGGCCGCGCTTGGCGCGCTCCTCGTCCTCGATGGCCGCGTAGGTGCGGCGCTCCGTGCGGTCGAAGCGCAGGATGTTCCGCAGGATGATCCAGAACACCGTCGCGACCACCACGGTCGGTGCGAGGTCCCAGAGCACCGCCAGCCAGTAATTGTCCACGTGTCCATCCTACGAGGCGCACTCGGGAGGGCTCCCCGAGACGAAACGCTCTGTGCACAGCCCCCGCTCGACGGCGTGTGCGCCGCCCGGTTATCCCCAGCCCGGCACGGGCCCGCTCCGCGCCGCAGTCTCGAACCATGACCGTCACCATCGCCGCGCGCACCGCGCAGAAGTTCCTGTCCGTCCTGCCGCACGTGTGCGGCTACGTCCCGCGGCGCAGCCTCGTCGTGGTCCCCGTCTCCGACGGCCTCACCGCCGGCGTGGCCCGGCTCGATCTGCCCCGCGACAAAGCGGCGTGGGCCGAGGTCGCGGCCACCGCGCTCGGCATCGTGTGCCGCCTGCGCGACGTCACCCGGTTCACGGCCGTCGTCTACACCGACGAGCCCCTCCGCGACGAGGACGGCGTCGCGCTCGGGGGCTTCATCGACTACCTCCGCGAGCGTGCCGGCCACTGCGGTCTCGAGATCGTCGACGCGCTGTGCGTCGCCGCCGACGGCTGGGGGTCGTATCTCGCCGGCGTCCTCCCCGAGCACGGCCGTCCGCTCGACGAGATCGCGTTCGAGGGTGCGCTGCCTCCCGGCGTCGCGCCTTCGCCCGTGGCCGCCGACCAGGGCGAGGGGACCGATCTGCCGGTCGTCGACCTCGCCGAGAAGGAGCGCGTGGGGCGCGCCCTCCGCGATCTCGAGCGCGCCTGCGAGGCCATCGCGGAAGACAGCCGGGCGGGCGGGTCGGGCGAGGTCGCGAGCCGCGTCCCCGACGCGGAACGGCGCGGCCTCGACGGCATCGCCGGCATCCCCGCCCGTGCCCTCGCGACGGCATGCCTGCTCGGGCGCCTGCCGGCCGTGTTCGAGGAGAGCCTCGAGGAGGACCCCGAGGATCTCGACCCCTCCCTCGCGGCCGCTCTCGTGTGGGCGCTGGGGCGACCGCACTTCCGCGACGTCGCGCTCTCGCAGTGGAGTCTCGACCTCGACGAGGGTCACGCGACGCTCGCCTTCAACGAGCGATGGGCGGCCGGCGACCGCGCAGAGCCCGAGGGCCCCGTGCGCCTCATGGGAGAGGGGCCGCGCCCCGACGCGGAACGCCTCGAACGCGCGCTCGCGCTCGTCCGGCGTCTCGCCGCCGCCGCGCCCCGCGATGCGCGCGTCGGCCCGCTCGCGGCCGCGGGCTGGCTGAGCTGGGCGCTCGGACGGGCGACGCATGCCGCGCAGTACGTCGCACGCGCCGCCGAGATCGACCCGGAGCACGGCCTCGCGGGGATCATCGGGTCGATGCTGGAGGCCGGCTATCTGCCGCCGTGGGCCTTCGAGCGGCCCGCCGCATGAACGTCGGGGCGGGCACCCGGCGCCGTCGGACGCCGACGACTACTTCACGAGCGGGAAGAGGATCGTCTCGCGGATGCCGAGACCCGTGATCGCCATGAGCAGACGGTCGATCCCCATGCCCATCCCGCCCGTGGGAGGCATGCCGTGCTCGAGCGCACGGAGGAACTCCTCGTCGATGCGCATGGCCTCGTCGTCGCCTCGATCGGCGAGCTTCGCCTGCTCGACGAAGCGCTCCCGCTGGATGACGGGGTCGACGAGCTCGGAGTAGCCGGTCGCGAGCTCGAAGCCGCGCACATACAGGTCCCACTTCTCCACGACGCCCGGGTCGGTGCGGTGCTCGCGCACGAGCGGGCTCGTGTCGAGCGGGAAGTCCATGACGAAGGTCGGGCGCGTGAGGTGCTGCTTCACGAAGTGCTCCCACAGCTCCTCGACGAGCTTGCCGTGCGTCGCGTGCGGGGGGACGTCGACGCCGCTCGCCTCCGCGAGCTTCAGGAGCGCGTCGAACGGCGTCTCTGGGGTCACCTCGACGCCCGCGGCCTCCGACAGCGACGGGTACATCGAGACACGGTCCCAGTCGCCGCCGAGGTCGTACTCCGTGCCGTCCGCCCACGTCACCCGGGTGTCTCCCGCGACCGCGACGGCGGCGTACTGGACGAGCTCCTGCGTGAGGTCGGCGATGCCGTTGTAGTCGCTGTAGGCCTGGTAGGCCTCGAGCATCGCGAACTCGGGGCTGTGCGTGGAGTCCGCACCCTCGTTGCGGAAGTTCCGGTTGATCTCGAAGACCCGGTCGATGCCTCCGACCACGGCGCGCTTGAGGTAGAGCTCGGGCGCGATGCGCAGATACAGCTCGGTGTCGAAGGCGTTCGAGCGTGTGATGAACGGGCGGGCCGTCGCGCCTCCCGGCTGCACCTGGAGCATGGGCGTCTCCACCTCGACGAAGTCGTGGGCGTCGAACGTCGCGCGCAGGCTCGCGTTGACCCTCGCCCGGGCGCGCACCGTCTGGCGCGCCTGGTCGCGCACGATGAGGTCGAGGAAGCGGCTGCGCACGCGCCCCTCCTCGCTCAGCTCGGTGTAGAGGTTCGGCAGCGGCAGCACGGCCTTGGCCGCGACCCGCCATCCGCTCACCATGATCGACAGCTCGCCGCGGCGGCTCGAGATGACCTCACCGGAGACGAACACATGATCGCCGAGGTCGACGAGCTCCTTCCACTGCGCGAGCGACTCCTCGCCCACGTTCGCGAGCGACACCATCGCCTGGATGCGCGAGCCGTCCCCGGCCTGCAGGCTCGCGAAGCAGAGCTTGCCCGTGTTGCGGCTGAAGACGACGCGGCCGGCGACGCCCGCGGTCACGCCCGTCTCGGCGCCGGCCTCGAGGTCGCCGTACTCCGCGCGCAGGGCGGGGATGGTCGTCGTGACGGGCACGCTCACGGGATACGCGCCGCCCGCCGCGGTGTCCCGCTCGGCGATCAGCCGCTCGCGCTTCGCGAGACGCACCGCCTTCTGCTCGAAGATGTCCTCTTCGGGCGTCTCGACGGCGTTCTCGACGGGCGTTTCAGGCATGCGGGGGCTCCTCAGGAAAGTCTGCCGACAAGTCTAGTCAGCGCATCCCGGCGTCCCCGCCGTGCCCGTCCCCGCCGTCCCGCCGCCGGACGGCGGTCAGTCGGGGTCGGGCGGCAGGTCGGGAATCGCCGGGGTCGCCTCGGTGAGCGCCTCGTCGACCGTGGAGCGGACGAGCGCGGAGAGGTAGCCGCCGGGGTTCTCCACGCCGATGCCGCGCAGGAGGCCGGTCGCCTGGCGCACGATCTGCCGGGAGAACTCCGACGCCGTCTCGATCGCCTCCGCGTAGGCGGCGCGATCCGCCTCGTCCACGACGACGGGCTCGCAGCCGAGCTCCACCGCGAGCGCCTGCGCGATCGGCAGCACGGGCGCGGGCGCGGTGACCGCCGCGTAGGCGGCCGCGAGCTGGCGCAGGTCCATGGTCGTCCCGGTGAACGTGATCGCGGGATGCACCGCCAGCGGGATCGCGCCCTTCTCCGCGGCCGGCCGCAGCACGTCGATGCCGTAGGAGGCGTCGGTGTGCAGCAGGAGCTGTCCCAGCTGCCAGGCCCCCACCTCGGCCAGCCCGGCGACGAGACCCGGCAGCTCCGACCGCGGCACGGCCAGGATCACGAGCTCGCTGCGGCGGATGACCTCCGGCGCGTCCAGAACGGGCGCATCCGGCAGCACGGCCGAGGCGCGCTCGTCGTCCGAGCTGCTCGTGATGCCCGTGATCGCGTGGCCGGCGCCGGCCAGCGCCGCGCCGATCACGGGGCCCACCCGGCCCGCGCCGATGATCCCCACTCCGAGTCGTCCGTCGCGTCGCACGCGCTCGACCCTACGCGAATCGATCCCCGCATGGTCATCCCGCGCACGCGGCCGAGCCGACGACGGCTCCCCCGCCCGTCCCGCTCATTGGTGCCGAAGTGCCGCTATGAGGACTCATACCCGCCCTTCCGCACCGATCCTCCCCCGCCCATCCCGCTCGTTGGTGCGGACGTGCCGTTATTCGGGCGTGAGAACGGACTTCGGCACCGACGAACGCCGCGACAGCGGTCGGACGACGCCGTCAGGCCTGCGGCACGGCGGAGGGAGCGACCGGCTGCGGCGCGTACTGGCCCCAGCGGTGGGTGTGGTCGCGGGAGGCGGCCTCCACGGCTCCTCGGCTCGTCTGCTCGAGCAGCGCGACGGCGTCCTCGCGTTCCAGCCCCACGATCTGCCCCGAGATCGGCCCGGCCACGGTGTGCGCCTGACCCCAGGCGACGCGCTGCAGCCGGTCGACCGGGCCCTGAGCGATCGAGACGCCCTGCAGCCGCGCGAGCGGGAAGATCGCGAGCTTGCGCCAGATCCGTCCCCGGCGCAGCAGCAGCCCGAACTCGGTGATCGCATAGCCGTGGCGTCGCCACGACACGGGCCGACGCCACCACGCGCGGGCGGGGATGGTGCGATACGGGTCCGAGTCGGTCGGCCCGAGGATCCCGTGCTCCCACACGAGGGGCACGTCGGCGACGGGCGCGTCCGGCAGGATGAGGGCGAGCACGCGCTCGACGTCCTCGCGCTTGCCGACGGGCAGCACGACGTTGAACTGCTGCGCGCCGCTGGACTGCTGCGCCGCGGCGCTCTTCCCCGACATCCGGTTGATCTTGACCGTCCACCATCCGAACGGACGCCAGAGCAGCGACTGCGACACCTCCACGGCGAAGATGCGCCCCGGCGGCAGCGTCTCGGTCACGGTCGTGAGCAGTCCGTACGTGATGCGCACGCCGTCGGGGGTGGGGGCGATGGCGTACCTCAGCGACTTCGAGATCTGCGCCCAGGTGATCGCGACGGCGGCGAGCACCAGGGGGATGCCCACGCCGAACCCCGCGCCCAGCAGCACGAGGAAGCCGTCGCCGTCCTCGTTGGAGAGCGCCAGCGGCAGCATCGCCACGACGAAGACGGCGAGGATCACGCCGAAGAACGCCAGCCACAGCACGCCGCTGATGACCTGCGACCCGATGAGGCGACCGGCGGGGATCTTCACGACGCTCTCGGGCGCGACGTCCGTCAGGTCGACGCCGTCGATGAGGCCGCTGACCCCCTCGTTGAGGTTGCCGACGAACTGCTCGCGCACCCCCGGCGCCGGCGCCGCGACGCCGCTGCGCGCCGCCTCGCGCGCCGCGCGGGCTCCGGAGGCGAGACGCAGGATGTCTCCGCGCACCGACTCTGCGCGGCTCGTGGCGAGATACTCCAGCGCCACGTTGGCGTCGGCGCCCGCTCCGACGACCTCGAGCTTGGCCATCCCGATGAGGCGTGCGGGGAAGGGACGGGTGAGGTTCACGCCCTGCACGCGGTCGAGCGGCGCGCGCCGGTGAGAGCGGAAGACGATGCCCTTGCGCACCTCGACGTGCTCGTCCGTGATGCGGAACTGCTGGAACCGCCAGACGAACCAGAACAGGAGGACCAGCACGACGACGACGCCGAGCGTCCAGAGCAGCGCGGCGAGGGCGAGGTTGTTCGCGAGGACCCAGTCGAGCGGGTCTCCCCCGCCGTAGTCCTCGACGTGCGCCTCGTCCGGCGTGAAGAGGGCCACCGCCCAGAAGATCAGGCGGTCCCGCATGCTGCTGAGGACCACGCCGGCGACGATGATGAGCGCGAGCCCGCCCTTGAAGAGCGGCGTCAGCGGATGCAGCCGGTGCCACGCGCCGTCCGCGAGCGACGACGATCCGCCGCCGGGGAGCACGGGCGCCTCCGGCGGAACGGGCGGCTGCGCGGTCACAGACCGGTCCTGCGCGTCTCGGCGACGTCGATGAGGGTGTCGCGCAGCGCCTCCGCCGCCTGCTGGCCGATGCCGGGGATCTCGACACCGGTGGTCGCCGCCGCGGTCACCATCTTGAGCTTGGAGATGCCGAACGCCCGGTCCATGGGGCCGTGCGTGATGTCGACGAGCTGCATGCGGCCATACGGGACGGCCACCATCCGCTGCCACAGGATGCCCTTGCGGAAGACGATGTCGTCGGCGCGCAGCATGTAGCCGAGCGCGCGGGCCTGGCGAGGGAGGACGACCAGGGACGCGACCGTGACGAGCACGATCGCGCCGGCAACGATCCAGATCCAGAGCTGCCCGTCCGTGAAGGCCCAGACGGCCGCAGCCGCCGCGACGACGACGACGAGGAAGATCGCGTTCTGCACGAACTGCGAGACGACGTACTTCGGCGAGATCTGGTGCCAGGTCCCGTCGAGCGCGAGGCCGCCGCTCCGTCGCGGCTCGCGGATGGCCGTGTACGTGCCCTCGTCGAGAGCGGACGGCTGCGGCACCTCCGCCGCGGAGGCGGCGGGCTCCCCGGATGTCGTCGGCGCCGACCCCTGCGGCGGCACGGGCCGCTCCGGCACGGGCGGGAGGCCTGCGCGTGCCGCGGCGCGGGTCAGCGGCGGGTCAGCGGGGTTCGAGCCCGGCTGCGGGGTCATCGGGCTGTCGCTCATCAGGATCCTTCGGCAGCGTGCAGAAATGCTCGGCGATCAGCGCCGCGACTGTGAGGAGTGCTCCCGCGACCGCCGTCGCGATGATCGTCCCCACCGACCCTAGCGCGGGGGCGACCGGTCTGGTGAAGACGTAGAGGAGGAGACCGAGCGCGGCTCCTCCGACCACGGCGCCGAGGATGCTCGACGACTTCGCGAGCATCGCTATGCGCAGCGCGCGGAACGGATCGACGCGCGGGGCCTCCGGGTCCTGGAGGGAGCGGCGGACGGGCCACGCGAGGGCGAGGCAGAGGCCGCCCAGCAGCACGAGCAGGACGGGCAGCATGAGGGCGGGGGCGAACGTCGGCCGGCCCGCCGAGGTGAGGACGTGGTCGAGGAGGTAGCCCGCGCCGCCGCCGATCACGGCCGCGACGAGGAGGGTGAGCGGGCTCGTGCGCGTCATCGTGGTTCCTCTCCCAGCGCGGCGAGCAGGGCGTCCGCGCGTCCGCGCCCCGGGAGCACCGCCTCGGGGTCGACGTCGAGCCAGGGCGCGAGCACGAAGGCGCGCTCCCCCGCGCGCGGATGCGGGAGCGTCAGCGCCGGGTCGTCGGAGACGACGTCTCCGTAGGCGATGAGGTCGAGGTCGAGGGTCCGGTCCCCCCACCGCTCGCGGCGCACGCGGCCATGACGCTCCTCGATCGCCTGCAGGAAGCCGAGCAGCACGGTCGGCGCGAGCCGCGTCGTCACGAGCGCGACCGCGTTGAGATACGCCGGCGCGGTCTCGTCCGGGCCCTCGGGCTTGACCGCGATCGTCTCGACGGGCGCCGAGCACACGACGCGCTCCGTCAGGGGCAGCCGCTCCAGCTCGCGGACGGCCGCGTCGAGCGTGCCGGAGCGGTCGCCGAGGTTCGCGCCGAGGGCGACGACGGCCGTCACGGGATGGCGGCGATCGCGGACGGGCGGATCGCCCAGCGGCTTCGCCAGGTCGCGGCTCATTCGAGGCTCCGGTTGAAGGCCTCGACGCGCTCGCGGACGCTCCCGTGCACGGTCACCGAGACATCCGCGAACGGCGCCCGGATGGGAGCGTGCGGCTTGTGCACCGTCACGGCCGCGAAGATCACCCTCTCGTCCTCGAGCACGGCGTCGGCGATGCGGTGCGCGAGGGTCTCGATGAGGTTGACGGGCTCCCCCGAGACGATCGCGACGACCTTCTCGGCCAGCTCGCCGTAGTGCACGGTGTCGGCGACGTCGTCCGTCTCGGCGGCGCGCGCCGTCGCGAGCGAGAGCCGCAGGTCGACCGTGAACTCCTGCCCCTCCTCGCGCTCGTGCGCGAAGACGCCGTGGCGTCCGAAGGCGGTGAGCCCCGTCAGCTCGATGAGGTCGAGAGGATGCATGGCCTCAACCCTGCCAGTCCCGCGCGACGGCGAGCGCATCCCGCGTCGCCGCCGCGTCGTGCACGCGCACGCCCCATGCCCCCGCCTGCGCGGCGAGCACGCTCGTGACGGCCGTCGCGAGGTCGCGACGCGGAAGGGATGCGCCCTCGCCGAGCGCCGAGCCGAGGAAGCGCTTGCGCGACGTGCCGACGAGCACGCGGTGGCCGAGCGCCAGGACGTCGTCGAGCTCGCGCAGCAGCGCCCAGTTCTGCGCGCCGCGCTTGGCGAACCCGACGCCGGGGTCGAGGATGATCCGATCGGGCGCGACGCCTGCCGCGATCGCCGCGTCGGCGCGGGCGGCGAGCTCGGACGCGACCTCGCGCCCGACGCGCTCGTACGACGCCTGCGCGTACATGTCGGCGGACGGCCCGCGCCAGTGGCCGAGGGCGATGTCCACCCCGGCGTCCGCCGCGACACGGAGGATGTCCGGGTCGGCCAGGCCCCCCGACACGTCGTTGACGATCGCGGCGCCGGAGGCGACCGCCAGCGCGGCCGTCTCCGCCCGGTAGGTGTCGACGCTCACGACCGCGCCGTCCTCGGCGAGCGCCCGGACGACGGGGATCACGCGGCGGATCTCCTCGCTCGCGCCGACGGGCTCGGCGCCGGGCCGCGTCGACTCGCCCCCGACGTCGACGACCGTCGCGCCGTCCCGCAGCAGGCCCCGGCCGTGCGCGATCGCCTCCGTCGCCGTGAAGTGATCCCCGCCGTCCGAGAACGAGTCGGGGGTGACGTTGACGATGCCCCAGATCGAGGTCATCCGGCCTCCTCCGGCGAGACGCCTCCGCCGAGGGCGATGAGCGAGACGATCTCGCCGCGCGCCGCGGGCTCGGCGAGCTCCCCCCGCGCGGCGATCGTCACCGTGGAGCTGTCGCTCTGCCGCCCGCCGCGCATCGTGACGCACTGGTGCACGGCGTCGAGGACGACGAGGACGCCGCGTGTGTCGATGGCGCCGTCGATCGCGTCGGCGATCTGCTCGCCGAGCCGCTCCTGCACCTGCGGGCGCGCGGCGAGGACGTCGACGACCTTCGGCAGCGCGCCGAGCCCGACGACCTCCTCCCCCGGGAGGTACGCGATGTGCGCGTGCCCGGCGAAGGGCAGGAGATGGTGCTCGCACATCGAGCGGAACCGGATGCCGCGCAGCAGCACCGCCCCCGACGGGAGCGTGTCGGGAGCGGGGCCGCGGCTGACGCTGATCGTGTGCGAGAGCGGCTCGGCCGGATCCTGCCCGAGCCCCGCGTAGAACTCGGCGTAGGCGTCGGCCACGCGATGCGGCGTCTGCCGCAGCCCTGCGCGATCGGGGTCCTCTCCGATCGCGACGAGCAGCTCGCGCGTGAGGTGCGCGACGCGCTCCCGGTCGACGGTCACGCGCCGTCCGTCACGCCGTCGCTGGCCGGGCGCGGCCGGTCGCCGGTCGCGTCGTCGCCTGCGAGGAGGACGGCTGCTCGGCCGCGGCGCTCGCCGCGATGCCGTCGAGCGGTCGCTTGCTCGGCACGTCGATGGGCGGAAGCGCCGACACCGGCCGGTCGCTCGACGACAGCCACTGCGGGCGCTCGGGCAGCTTCTCGATGTCCTGGAAGATCTGCTCGATCTGGACGTGGTCGAGCGTCTCGTGTTCGAGGAGCGCGAGGGCGAGCTTGTCGAGGATGTCGCGGTTCGCGTTGATGACCTCGTAGGCCTCGTTGTGCGCCTGCTCGATGAGCGCGCGCACCTCGCCGTCGACATGCTCCGCGACGCGCTCCGAGAAGTCGCGCCCGTGGCCCATGTCCTTGCCCATGAAGACCTCGCCGCTCGATCCGCCGAGCTTGACGGGGCCGACGGCGGTGGTCATGCCGTACTCGGTGACCATCTTGCGGGCGATGCTCGTGGCCTTCTCGATGTCGTTGGACGCACCCGTGGTGGGGTCGTGGAACACGATCTCCTCCGCGACGCGGCCGCCCATGGCGTACGCGAGCTGGTCCTGCAGCTCGTTGCGGGTGACGGAGTACTTGTCCTCGAGCGGCAGCACCATCGTGTAGCCGAGCGCCTTGCCGCGGGGGAGGATGGTGATCTTCGTGACGGGGTCGGAGTAGCGCATCGCCGCCGCGGCGAGGGCGTGGCCGCCCTCGTGGTAGGCCGTGATGAGCTTCTCCTTGTCCTTCATGACGCGCGTGCGGCGCTGGGGACCGGCGATGACGCGGTCGATCGCCTCGTCCATCGCCCGGTCGTCGATGAGCTGCGCGTTCGAGCGCGCCGTGAGGAGCGCGGCCTCGTTGAGCACGTTCGCGAGATCCGCGCCCGTGAAGCCCGGCGTCTTGCGCGCGACGACCTCGAGATCGACGTTGTCGGCGAGCGGCTTGCCCCGGCTGTGGACCTTGAGGATCTGCACGCGCCCCTTGAGGTCGGGGGCGTCCACGCCGATCTGGCGGTCGAAGCGGCCGGGACGCAGCAGAGCGGGGTCGAGGATGTCGGGGCGGTTCGTCGCCGCGATGACGATCACGTTGACCTTCGGGTCGAAGCCGTCCATCTCGACGAGCATCTGGTTGAGCGTCTGCTCGCGCTCGTCGTGCCCGCCGCCCATCCCGGCGCCGCGGTGACGGCCGACGGCGTCGATCTCGTCGATGAAGATGATGGCGGGGGAGCTCTCCTTGGCCTGGTTGAACAGGTCGCGCACGCGGCTCGCTCCGACGCCGACGAACATCTCCACGAAGTCGGATCCCGAGATCGAGTAGAACGGCACGCCGGCCTCGCCGGCCACCGCGCGGGCGAGCAGCGTCTTGCCCGTCCCGGGAGGGCCGTACAGCAGCACGCCCTTCGGGATGCGGGCGCCGACCGCCTGGAAGCGCGCGGGATCCTTCAGGAACTCCTTGATCTCCTGCAGCTCCTCGACGGACTCCTCCGAGCCCGCGACATCCGCGAACGTCACGTCGGGATGCTCCTTGTTCGTGAGCTTCGCGCGCGACTTGCCGAACTGCATGACGCCGCGGCCGCCGCCCTGCGCGCTCGACATGAGGAACCAGAAGAGCAGGCCCAGGAGGAGGATCGGGATCGCCAGCGACAGCAGGCTGTCCCAGATCGTCGCACGCGGCACGGCGTCGTCGTACCCGTCGGCAGGCGCCGCGGCGTCGACGGCCTCCACGACCTCGTCGGCGCGCGCGGAGACGTAGTAGAACTGCACGTCGGTCGCGCCCTCGTACGCCTCGCTCAGGTGCATGTCGACGCGCTGGTCGCCGTCCGTGATGAGCACCTCGGAGACGGTGTCGCCGTTCAGCAGCTCCAGGCCGTCCTGCGTGGAGATCTGCTTGGGCGCACCCAGGTTGGAGATGAGCGTGAAACCGACGATGAGCAGCACGCCGACCAGCAGGATGTAGATCAGCGGGTTGCGAGTGAGCTTCTTGACGTCCATACCTGAGGTGTCTTCCTCCCGTCGACGCGACAAGCGCGTTTGATCGTCTCAGGCTACCCCGGTGCGACTATGCGCCCTCTGGGATTCGCCCACGGCGTACGGGGCGGCCGCTCAGGCGTAGACGTGCGGCGCGAGCACGGCGACGTCGCGGAGGTTGCGGTAGTGCTCGTCGTAGTCGAGGCCGTATCCGACCACGAACTCGTTGGGGATGTCGAAGCCGAGGTAGCGGCAGTCGATCTCGACCTTCGCGGCGTCGGGCTTGCGCAGCAGGGCGAGCACCTCGATCGACTCGGCGCCGCGGGAGGCGAAGTTGCTCAGGAGCCAGCTGAGGGTGAGGCCGGAGTCGATGATGTCCTCGACGATGAGGACGTGATGGCCCTCGAGCGGGGTGTCGAGATCCTTGCGGATCTGCACGACGCCGCTCGACTTCGTGCTCGACCCGTAGCTCGACACGGCCATCCAGTCCATGACGACGTCGCGCGTGAGGCATCGCATGAAGTCGGCCATGACCATCACGGCGCCCTTGAGCACGCCGACGAGGAGGAGCTTCTTGCCCTCGTAGTCCCGCTCGACGAGGGCGGCGAGCTCACGGAGCTTGGCCTGGATCTCCTCCTCGGTGACGAGGACGCGATCGATGTCACCGGCGATGTCCGCAGCACGCATGGATGCCATCCTACGTTCCGCGGCCGTGCGCTCTTCCCGCCCGCGCGTCCGGCCCCCGTCAGGCGCCGAGGCGCGATCGGTGGTGCGCCGCGAGACGCGAGAGGCCCTCGTCGATCGAGACCGACGGCGACCAGGCGAGGTCGCGGCGGGTGTCGCGCAGGTCGAACCAGTGCGCCGTGGACAGCTGCTCGGCGAGGAAGCGCGTCATGGGCGGCTCGTCGGCGCCCGGGCGGACGGCCCAGACGCGCTCCACGACCGATCCCGCCGCGCGCGCCAGCCCCGCGGGGACGCTCCACGCGGGCGGACGGACTCCCGCGGCGAGGCAGATGCCGGCGAGCAGCTCGCCGACGGGTCTCGGCTCGCCGTTGGTCAGCAGGTAGGCGCGGCCGTGGGCCTGCTCCGTCCGGTCGAGGGCCGCGACGATCCCCGAGGCGGCGTTGTCGACGTAGGTGGAGTCGATGAGCGCCGTGCCGCCGTCGAGGAGCGGAAGGCGCCCGCGCCGGGCGCGCTCGACGATCCGCCCGACGAGCTGGGTGTCGCCCGGGCCCCACACGAGGTGGGGCCGCACCGCGACGACCCTCGTCGACGCGGTGTCGCGCGAGAGCGCGAGGAGCTCGGCCTCGGCCTTCGTCCGCGCGTAGTCGCCCCGTGCCCGCTCCGGCGACGCCGGCTCGGCGCCGACCCCCGCGAGGGCGGACCCGGCGTGCGCCACGGACGGCGACGAGACCTGCACGAAGCGGCGGACGCCGGCCTGTGCCGCGGCGTCGAGGAGCACGCGCGTGCCCTCGACGTTGACGGCACGGAAGTCCGACCTGTCGCCCGCGAGCGAGACCTTGGCGGCGAGGTGGACGACGCCCTCCGCGCCCGCGACCGCCCGGCCGACGTGTGCCGGGTCCGTCACGGAGCCGAGGACGTCCTGCGCCCCCTCGACGCCCGACGGCCGCCGCTGGAGCGTGCGCACCTCATGGCCGGCCGCGATGAGCTCCCCCGCGACGGCGCGCCCGAGGAAGCCGGATGCCCCGGTCACGACGACGATCACGGCGCCACGGGCCTTCCGCCCCCGAGGACGCCCTCGGCCCAGCCGGAGAGACGGGTGCGGTCGATCTTCGAGTTGTGACGGATGTCGGTCGGGAGCTGCGGGACGGCGAGGACGGCGACCAGCGGCAGGCTCACGGCGCGCCGGACGTCCGCCGCGAGATCCGGCGAGGCGAGGCCGGGCCGCGTCGTGGACGGGAGCGTCTCCACGACGGCGACCGCCTGGCGCAGTCCGTGCGGCCCGATGCCGACGACGGCCGCACGGCGCACGGCGCCGAGCCGTTCGGCCTCCTGCTCGGGCCCGACGGGGGCGACGGGCCCGTCGGCGGTGACGATGACGTGCGGCAGCCGCCCCTCGACCCACAGGCGCCCCTGCGCGTCGAGGTGCCCGATGTCTCCCGTGCGGTGCCAGCGGCCTCCGTCCTGCGGCAGGTCGCGGGCGGCCTCCCGGTCGGTGAGCCACAGCCGGTCGTAGCCGTGCTTGAGATGCGGCGCCGAGACGACGACCTCCCCGAGGACGCCCGGCTCCCCGGACGGCGACCCCGTCGCGGCGCCGTCCGCGTCGAGGGCGCTGACGAGCACGCGGTTCTCGCCGATGGGGGTTCCCACGCAGACGCCGCGGTCGGGAGCCGTCTCGGCGGCGCGGATGCCGTCGAGCGTGATGTCGGTGACGAGCAGGCACTCGGTCATGCCGTACGGGGTGTGTGCGACCGCGTGCGGCATGATGCCGTTCGTCGACTCCAGGAGCGCCCGGCCGACGGGCGCTCCCGTGGACAGGAAGGTCCGGACCCGGGCGAGCGCCTCCCGGTCCGGCGCCGTGAGCTCCCCCGCCGTGGCGACGACGTTGAGGATCGCGGCGGGCGAGAGGAAGACGATCTCCGCATCCGACTCTCGAGCCGCCGCGGCCACCGCTCGGGCGGTGAGCGTGCGCGGCGCCGAGACGTCCATGTCGGGGGTCACAGACAGGGTCCCGAAGGCGGGGCCGAGGAGGGCGAACGGCGCGAAGCCCGTCACGAGGCCGCTCTCGCGCGTCACCTGGAAGTGCGCCGCGAGGGTGTCGCGCAGCGCCGACAGCTGGCCGTGCGTGTAGACGACGCCCTTGGCGGGCCCCGTCGAGCCGGAGGTGAACAGGACGGCGGCCCGCTCGTCCGGAGCGGGCGCTGCGGGCAGGACGGCGCCCGCGCCGAGCTCGGCCAGCTCCGCGAGCGTGTGCGACACGCCGAGCGCGCGTCGCGCGGCTCCCGTGAGCGCCGGCGCGGAGATCCTCACACCCGGCCATCCCAGGACGCGCGCCGCGGCGAGCCCGGCGCGCTCGCCGATGATGTACGCCGGCCACGCGCCGCGGACCGCGCGCGTGAGCCCCCGCACGCCGAGCCCGGCGTCGGCGACGACCACCACGGCGCCGATGCGCAGGCAGGCGTAGATCGCCGCCGTGAGCGTCGCCCCCGGAGGGACGAGCAGCGACACGCGGTCGCCCCGGCGCACGCCGATGCGGTGGAGCCCCGCGGCGATGCTGCGGACCCGGTCGTCCAGCAGCCGCCAGCTCACCCGGCGCGGCACGCCGCCGGAACGCCGCGCCATGTCGACGACCGCCGTCGTGTCGTCGTCGCGTCGCGCCTCGAGCGCGGCCCACAGCGGGGCATAGCCCTCCGGAGCGACGGCGGCCTCGGCGGGATCGGGCACGCCGGCGTGCTCCCGTGCGTGCGGAGCCGCCAGGCGCTCCCGGTGCCGGACCAGCCAGGCGGCCATCGCGTCGGCGTACGGACGATCCTCGGCGACGAGGTGCCCCGCGCCCTCGAAACGGTGGACGTCGGCATGCGGAAGGCGCCGGACGAGATCGTCGAGGTAGCGGTCGGAGAACACGGGATCCTTCGGACCCCAGAGGATCAGCGCGGGGACGGCGAGCCCCGCGACCCCCGTGGCGATCCGCTGCAGTTCGGCGTGGCTCTCGTGACCGGCATGGGCGGGGATGTCCGCGACGAACCCACCGATGCCGCGCCGGCGCGCGGCGGTGCGGTACGGCGCGCGGTACGCGTCCTTGACGGACGGCTCGAGCGGCGGCGAGGCGAGCGCCAGGGTGGTCTCGAGGAACGCCGCGGTGCGCGTGGTCGCCGTGGCGAGCACGGCGCGCGCCCCCGCGAGCCGGAGCGGCGCGGGGATGGGCACGCCCTCCGGGTGGTGCACCGCCGTGTTCAGCAGGACGACCCCCGCCAGGCGGTCGGGGTTGTCGGCCGCCCAGGAGAGCGAGACGGCGCCTCCCCAGTCGTGGCCGAGCGTCACGACGGGCCCGTCGATCCCGAGGGCGTCGGCGAACGCGGCCAGGTCCGAGGTGCGCTGCGGAAGCGGACGGTGCACCGCGGTCCTCTCGGACCATCCCATCTCCAGCTGATCGACCGCGACGAAGCGCCACGCGGGGCCGCCCTCCTCGGCCAGCCGCACCGACGCGGCCAGGGCCTCGCGCCACAGGTACGACCACGTGGGGTTGCCGTGGACGGCGAGGATCGTGCCCACGGCGGGCACGCCGATCCGGGCGAGCTCGTCGGCCGTGTCGAGGTAGTGCCAGGTGCGGTGCGCGCCCTCGTCCGCTGCGCGCCCCTCCACCGTCACGAGGCGGCTGAAGCGAGGATCCAGCCCGGGGAGGCCGGACGGCAGGTGCGATGCGGGCTCCGTCACCAGGCGATCTCCATCATGGCCGTGTTGAGCCCCGAGCCCACGCCCATGAGCAGCACGCGGTCGCCCTTCGCGAGCGTGCTGCTCTCCTCGACGAGCGTGATGGGGATCGAGGCGGGCCCGACGTTGCCGTAGCGCGAGTACGTGACGGGGACCCGGGAGCGGTCGAGCGACGCCGCCTCGACGATCGCGTTCGTGTGCGCGGACGACACCTGATGCGTGATGTAGCGGTCCATGGACGTCCAGCTCCACTCCGACGACGCCTCCCTCCACGCGGAGACGACGAGCTCCAGGCCGCCCTTGAGCAGCGCCCGCGCGTCGGTGAACATGCCGTCGACGCTGCCGACGCACAGCTCGTGGAACTGCGTGGCGGCGCGTGTGACGCCGCCGAGGATGCGGTGCCCGTCCGGATGCTCGTCCGCGCGGCCGAGGACGGCGGCGGCGGCGCCGGAGCCGAGCGTGAGGGAGGCGAACTCGCTCATGAAGCTCTCGCGGTCGATGTCGGAGCGGAGGAGCCGGTTGACGGTGTTCACCTGGATGTCGTCGGCGTCCTCGCCGTTCACGACGACGGCGTAGCGGATCTGCCCCGACTCGATCATGCTCGCCGCCAGGCTCATCCCGTTGAGGAAGCCCAGGCAGGCGTTCGCGACGTCGAAGTTGACGGCCGAGGTGGGCATCCCGAGCCCGTGGTGCAGCCGCACGGCGACCGAGGGCTCGAGGTGCTTGCGGGTCACCGAGGTGTTCACGAGCAGCCCGACCTCGGACGCGTCGACGCCCGCCTCCGCAAGCGCGCGCCTGCCCGCCTCGATCGTCGCGTCGTCGGAGGACTCGCCCTCGGCCCAGTTGCGGCGTTCGAGGACGCCCGCGACCCGGCGCAGGAGGCCCGTCTGCAGGCGCACCCTTTTCAAGGCGGACGCGAGGCGGCCCTCGATCTCGTCGGATGTGGTCACGCGGCTGGGCAGCTCGCTCGTGACCGACAGCAGCGCGACGTTGTGGAAGCGTGTGGTCGCATTTCCGGGCACGTGACCTCCGTACGGAACGAGCCGACTTCCGTGCCCGTCTGAAACGACGATCTTATGCGCTCGAGTATGCGCCGAGGTCCATATGAGTCGTGTCGCGCGTTCAGGAGCGGGCGACGAGCCGGATGAGCCCCGCCTCGCGCGCGGCGGTGAAGCCGGGCAGGTCGATCGGCCCCTGGCCCCGCCAGCCGGAGACGAGGCGGGCGACCTCGAGGGTCTGCGTGCGCGTCAGGCTCGCGCCGAACTCGCTCCGCGCGACGTGCCGGATGATCCGGTGCCGCAGGGCGGGCGGGTTCGCCGCGAGCGCGGAGACCGAGATCGCGATGCCCGCGTCGACGTGCTCGACGATGTCCTCGATCGTCTCGTCGATCATGTCGGCGAACGCCTCGTTGTCCTCGCGCAGCTGCTCGGCGGTGCGGGCGAGCGCGTCCGCGACGCCCGGGCCGAGCTCCGACTCGAGCAGGGGGAGCACGGTGCGCCGGACCCGCACGCGCGAGAACCGCTCCTCGTGGTTGTGGGGGTCGCTCCAGGCCTCCAGGCCGGAGGCGGCGCAGAACGCCTCCGTCTGGGCGCGGCGGATGGCCAGGAGGGGACGGATCCACGCGAGGCCGCGCTCGTCGAGGCGGTGCGGCGACATCCCGGCGAGGCTCCCCGCGCCGGCGCCTCGGGCGAGGCCGAGCAGGACGGTCTCGGCCTGGTCGTCGAGGGTGTGGCCGAGCAGCACGGCCGCGGCCCCCGTCTCCGCGGCGACCGCGCGCAGGGCGGCGTGGCGCGCGTCGCGGGCGGCGGCCTCGGGGCCGGCGCCGACCGCCACCTCGACGCGGACGGTGCGCGCCTCCGCGATCCCGGTATCCCGGGCCTGGGCCGCCGCACGCGCGGCGACATCCGCGGAGCCGGCCTGCAGGCCGTGGTCGATCGTCGCGCTCGCGACGCCGAGCCCGAGCCTCGGCGCCTCGAACGCCGTCGCCGCGGCGAGGGCGAGCGAGTCGGGGCCGCCGGAGAGGGCCACGAGGACGGTCGCATCGGAGCCCTCGAGCGGGGCGAGGGCCGTGCGCACGGCGAGCCGGACGGCGGCGACATCGGGGGAGAGCACCCGTCAACGCTATCGCCGGGCGGCGGAAGGACTCACGCCCATCCGGCCCACGGCTAGGGTTTTACCTGTCAGATTCACAACCACGGAGGACACAATCGCATGGGCGCGTACGACGCAGTCATCGAGATCCCGCGCGGCAGCCGCGTGAAGTACGAGGTCGACCACGGCACGGGCCGCGTGTTCCTCGACCGCGTGCTGTACACGACGTTCGGCTACCCCACCGACTACGGCTTCTTCGACAACACCCTCGGCGAGGACGGCGACCCGCTCGACGTGCTCGTGCTGCTCGACTACCCGGTCTACCCCGGGGTCGGCGCCACCGTGCGCCCCGTCGCCGTGCTCAAGATGAGCGACGAGGCCGGCGGCGACGACAAGGTCGTCGCCGTGCTCGCGAAGGACCCGCGGTGGGACCACATCCAGGACGTCGACGACATCCCGGAGCACACCCGCAATGAGATCGCGCACTTCTTCGAGCACTACAAGGACCTCGAGCCGAACAAGTGGGTGAAGGTCGACGAGTGGGCCGGCGCCGCCGAGGCCGAGCGCCTCATCGCGGAGGCGTATGCGCGCTTCGAGGAGGAAGAGGGCAGGACCCAGACGCAGGGCGAGGGCGAGCTGCCCGACACGCGCTCCTGAGACATCCGCTCACGCGAAGAGGGCCCGCCGTCCGGCGGGCCCTCTTCCGTCCCGGCTCGGGGTCAGACCCAGATGCCTCGCGCGGCCATGAAGTCGATGGGGTTCACGGTGGCGCCGTTCACGTACACCTCGAAGTGGAGGTGGCATCCGAACGAGTTGCCCGTGTTCCCTTCGAGGGCGATGAGCTGCCCCGCCTCGACCCACTGGCCGTTGCCCACGAGCAGCCCGCCGTCGACGATGTGGGCGTAGCCGGTGGCCGTGCCGTCGCCGTTGTCGATCCTGATGTAGTTGCCGTAGCCGCCGTTGTAGCCGGAGTAGACGACCGTGCCGGAGTGCGCGGCGTAGATCGCCGAGCCGCAGCCCTGAGCGAGGTCGACGCCCGCGTGGAACGACGTGGAGCAGTAGCTCGATCCGCACTGCTGGCTGCGATAGCCGTAGCCGGAGGTCTGCACGCCGTTGTTCGGCCGGACCCATCCGCCGGAGCCGTTCTGCGTGGTGCCGCCGCCGTTGTCGGCCGGGGCCTCGTTGCCGCCACCGCCGCCCCCGCTGTTGTTCTGCTCTTGCTGCTGCTGCTGCTGTTGCTGTTGCTGCTGTTCGAGCTGCTGCTGTTGCTGCTGCTGCAGGAGGAGGCGCTGACGCTCCGCCTCCTCGCGTGCGCGCTGCTCGGCCTCGCGGCGCAGCTGCTCCTCGTACTGGCGCTTCGCCTCGACGCCCTCTTCGTACTCGGCCGTCGTCTTGCTGGTCGTGTCCTTAAGGGCGGCGAGCTGCGCCTCGAGGGTGATGAGGTTCTCCTCCTGGTCGGCGAGGGCGGCCTCGGCCGCCTGCTGCGCCTCCAGGGCGGCCGCCATCTTCTCCTCGGCGATCTTCTGAAGACGGTCGCGCTCGGTACGGGCGACCTCCGCCTGGTCGGTGAGCGACTGGGCGGAGTCGCGCGCGGCGGCGGCCTGGGCGTAGACGGACTCGTTCCGCTCGATGAGCTTGTCCATCTGCCCCAGCTGGGTGAGCAGCTGGTCCGCGTTCTCGGAGGAGCCGGCGAAGAGGATCTCGAGGGACGTGTCGTCGCCGCCCGAACGCGCGAGCTGAGCGGCGAGGCGCGAGGCGGTGAGCGCGGCCTCGTCGGCCTTCGCCGACTGCTCGTCGGCCTGCTTCTGGAGCTCGTCCGCGCGGTAGGCGGCCTGGTAGTAGGCCTGCTGCGCCTCGTAGTAGGCGTCCGCCGCGGCCTCCGCGGCGGCCTGCGTCTCGGCGACGCGCTGCTTGAGACCGGCGATGAGGTTCTCGATGCGGGTCACTTCGGAGGCCTTGGCGGACTCGTCGTTCCGTGCCTTCTCGACGTCCGCCCATGACGGGTAGTCGTCGGGGTTGTACGTCGCCGCGACGGCGGCCGACCCGAACGGGCTGGCCACGGTCACCGCGCCGATCGCGGCGACACCGAGCACGGCTCCGATGGCCAACGCTCTGCGGCGCGACATCGGGTTCCAGAGGACGCGTCGCTCAGCGGCGGTGGGGGCGCAGTCGCACGCCTCCGCGGAATCGTCTACGGCGTCCATCACACCCTTCTCCACGCGAGTCACACACGCAACACTAACAACATCCGCCTCAATCGCCACGTCTGATTTCTGCGCGAGAGCAGAGGGGACGGGGCTCATCCTCCCCCGGACCCCCGCTCCGGCACGCCCGGCGCGCGGGAGGAGTTTGGTTTTTCCGCGGTGGTCTGCGTATGCTGGATCGTCGGCAAGCGTGAGCCCGCGGTTCACCCCGGCCCCATCGTTTAGCGGCCTAGGACGCCGCCCTTTCACGGCGGTAGCACGGGTTCGAATCCCGTTGGGGTCACACGAGCTGATACAATTGAAGATCGTGTGCGCAAGCACAAGTATGGCCCTGTAGCGCAGTTGGTTAGCGTGCCGCCCTGTCACGGCGGAGGTCGCGGGTTCAAGTCCCGTCAGGGTCGCTCCAAGCGACGGGCCTTCTCGGACACACACTGTCGAGAAGGCCTTTCGTGTCGGAGGCGACGGACAGCCGTCGCTCGGCTCTGTAGCTCAGTTGGTAGAGCGCACGACTGAAAATCGTGAGGTCACGGGATCGACGCCCGTCGGAGCCACTGGGACCCTCGTGCGGCTTCTACGCACGGGGGTTTCTTTGATTCTCCTGGTCAGCGGTGGTTTTCGCCGGTGACGTGCCTACGGTTGTCCACTGAGGCTTCGACGCCATCCAGGTCTCGAGATCCGACGATTCCTCGGCAGACATCGTCATCACCGTGTGGGAGTGACTGAACCCGCGGTCCACGGGAAGCCCCGTCCCGTGGGCCGCGGGTTCCACATCAGGCAGGGAAACTCGACCCACGAGCTCCAGGGCTCCGCAGTTACCGAAGTCGAGGTGTCGCTGCTTGACGTAGAGGCGAGAGCGCGCCGCGTCGAAACGACTAACCAAGCTGACCTTCCAACTGTTGCGAGAGCCTGCTGGAGCGTTAGCTGCACCCTCCAACTGCAGTTGCCCAACCTCTCGCACGCTCCAACTGAAGGCATGCATCTGTTGTAGTTTAAAGGGGTGGATGCAACTCGATTCGTAGATTCCGCGTTTGGCAGCGCCACGCGCGAGCCAGGCAAGAAGGACGCGTTCGTCTACTATCTCCCCAAGCCCATCCCCCGTCAGCTTGAGCTGTCGAGCACCGTGGTGGCCTCGCTATCGGAGGCGGATGCTGCCCTCGGTCACCTGCAGGGCCTCGGCATGCTCATCACTGACCCCAGTCTCCTCATCGGCCCGTACCTTCGCCGCGAGGCGCTTGCCAGTTCACGCATCGAAGGTACGCAGGCGTCGCTCTCCGATGTCTTTCAAGCGGAAGTGGACGCCGACGCGCGGAACGACGATACCGCCGAAGTGCAGCGCTACCTCGAGGCGACTTGGCAAGCGTACGAACTTGCCGGAACGCTCCCGATCACTCAGCGCCTCATTCTCCAGGTCCACGAGACGCTATTGACCGGCGTGCGCGGCGAGGAGAAGTCACCCGGCGAGTTCCGGCGATCCCCCGTGTGGGTCGGCCGCGCCGGAGCCACCCCCGACAAGGCGACGTTCGTGCCGCCCTTGCCCCAGCACCTCGGCGACCTCCTCGCAGACTGGGAGCGATTCGTGAACGACGACGGCCGCAGCCTCCCCGCGCTCATCCAGGCAGCGCTGATGCACTACCAGTTCGAAACGATCCACCCGTTCCTCGACGGCAACGGGAGGATCGGCCGGCTGCTCATCAACCTCCTGCTCATGGAACGTAAACGCCTCCCCCTGCCGCTGCTCTACCTCTCGAACTATTTCGAGACACACCGCGACGAATACTACGAGCGACTGCAGGCGGTGCGCGAGGACGCCGACGTCGAGGGCTGGCTCCTGTTCTTCCTCGATGCGGTCCACGCCCAGGCAGACGACGCCGTCGCCCGCTCTCGACGCCTCATCTCCATCCGTGAGAGCTACCACTCGGAGGCAATCAAGGAGCGCTCGAGCCTGCCCCGACTTGTCGACATCATCGTGCGCAACCCTTTCGTGACTGTGAAGTCCGTGCAGGATGTGCTTGAGCTAACGAATCAGGGAGCGCGAAACCTGATCAAGAACGCCGAGACGCGCGGCTGGCTTCGATCGCTCGGAACCCACGGCCGCGGTGGTCGCGAGCGCTGGTACTCCCCCGCGATCTTCGAGGTCATCGAACTGCCCATGAGATACACCGGAGAGTGATCGTCGTGCCGGTTCTGTGCCGGTAGCTCCACGGAAACCACCCTCGACCAACCATGACGATTTCCGCAGAATCGCGCGGCAAACGGCGACCGACAGGCACCCGCCACCCCGCCGCGTCCAACTGAGAATCGGGAGGTCACGGGATCGATGCCCGTCGGAGCCGCCACCTGAAACCCCCGGTTCGCCGGGGGTCTTCATCCCGACGATACGACGAGCGATCGCGGGTTCCCCGCAGCGGCACTCAGGACAGCGACACCCTTGAGGTGCCGTTCCGGGTTCCGCGAATCGACGGCATACGCCGCTGCCGTCGCGCCGAGCGAGTCCGGCACATCGACGTCGAACGCGCACCAGCCGCGATCGTGTCGGCGTCACGCCGCTGAAGCGCCTGCGCAGCCCCGGGAGATCGCAGCAGCGGGCGCAGCTGCCATCGCGTACGCGCACGAACGTTCCGTGCGACCACGACGTCGACCACATCGTCACCCCGCGTGAAGCGGTGCACGGGATTCCCGCACGAAGGTCCGAGCGCTTCGAAGCCAAGGCCCCTAAGCGCACCCGCGACAGCAGACACCGCCGCCGTCTCGATGTTCCGCAGCACGTCGACATCGCGGGTCGGGCGCGTCGCTTCGACGCGAGCACGGATCGCATGGACGTGGACCATGAGCCCACCAACGAGGGTCCAGCTCCCCGGCGGTGTCGCTTCAGCGATCTCGAACATCGGAGGCCACGGCTGGACGTCTCCGGGGACGGCTATGACGTGTGCGCGGCCAGCCATGCGCTCCTCATCCGATCCAGGGCGTCGAGACCAGCGGCTCGCACACGAGCCTGCGCGCTGCGCGCGGCATCGACGGCGACCAGCGCGCGGCGTCCCTTCCCAGCGGAACTCGACATCACGGAACCGATAGACATGGACCACTCCCTCGGCAGCCGGCACCAACAGCGCTTCGTCCATCAGCTCGTCGAGCGTGAGACCTTTCACGTCGCCGTGGACTTCACGGTGAGCCCCGGCGAGCCGGCCGCTGGAGTCGTCGACGATTCGATCCAGCGCGTTCTCCCCCGTCGGGCTGAGCAGGGCAGCAGCGCCCTCCACGTCACGCGACGCGAACCGGGCGACGACCACGCCACGAGCGAGCCACGACGCCAATGCCACCGGACCCCGCGAACGCACCAGCTCGGCGTGCCGCCCCGTGAGGTGCGTGCCCTCGGAGAGCGCGTCGATGATTGCCCGCGACGCGCTCGGCGCAAGCGGGCACCCTCTTGCCCCCCAAACGCTCACGAGAGAAGACGGACTGGCGCTCGACGAGCCAGACATCGCCGATACCCAGTCCCCGCGACTCGCCGCTGCGGAGCATCGCGAGAACCCGCCGCCGCGTCAGGCCGAGCCGCTCGGCAGTCTCGTTCGTCGTGAGATCAGACGTGTATCAATGTTCCTCTCGTGGAACATGTATGCACCTGCCCGCTGGGGTCGAGCATCCAGTCGGCCCTGTGGAACTCGGGCCACGTGCACGCAGCGGGCTCCCGCGTCGTCCTCATCGCCGGCTACGCGATCACCAACGACGCGACCTGAGGAGGATGGCCCGCCGGAGCTCGGAGGTCTTCCGCGACCGCGCTCGTCTCGACCCGGACGATGTGGCGCCGCCCCGGGGCCTCAGTCGGTCGTCGCCTTGCGACGATCCCGAACGGCCCCGATCACCGTTCCCGCGGCATAGAGGAACAGCGCTCCGGCGACCACGGAGACGACGATCGTGCGGTTGGATCCGTTGAGCACGTTGTTCACCCATCCCAGCAGAGGGACGCTGTACCAGAGCGTGCCGCGGATCTGCACGGCCTGCACCGGGTCGGGGTCGGGCGCGGCGTTGTTGTCCCCCTGCGTGACGAAGCTCAGCTCGCCGTCCGCGTAGGACTTCGAGATCACCCGGTGGCTCACCACGGCGGGTTCACCGGAACGGATCTGGTAGGTCACGACATCGCCGACCGCGATCTCGTCGACGGGCGTGGGGCGGATGACGACGAGGGTGCCCGGCGGCAGTCCCGGCTCCATCGACTGGGTGAGAACCGTCATGGCGCTGCCGCCGACGAGGGCGGGCACGCCGATGACGGCTGCCGCGACGCCGAGGATCAGCACGAGGACCGAGGCGCTGAGCGAGACCGCGAGGTAGTGCAGGAGGCTCTCGCTCGCCCTGACCCGGCGGGCCTCGTCACGACGACGGCGACGGGAGTCGGCGGCGCCGGAGGCCGCGATGCCGACGGGGAAGGATGCGGTGGAAAGGGTTGCCTGGGTCATGAGCATTTCACGCTGCCGATCCATCCGAAGAGGATGCTCGAGCGGACGACCGAGATCGTCGCGCTGGCGGGGGCGGTCGTGCCGGAGGCGGTGTCCTTCGCCTCGACCGCGAGGGTGTACGAGCCGTCGCGACTGATGGTGGAGCTGTCGATCGTGACGGACACCGTCGCCGAGGAGCTGTCGAGCGACACGACGTCGCCACCGGTGGCGGTGTCGTAGACGCGATACCTCACCGCCGCGCCGGCCGGCCTGTTGCTCGGAGCCGTCCACCTCAGAGTGACCGCGCGGCTGCCCGACGCAGCGCATGCCACGTCGGTCGCGGCGGCGATGCGATACACGCTCTGCGTGATGGCATCGGTGCTCGCCGTCGTCGTCCAGCTCGTGCCGACCGCGCCGGTCACGCTGAACGCCGCCGTGATGCTCTCCCCCTGCAGGGCCGCATTGGTGCCGGAGATCCGGGTCGCCACGCAGACGGTGACGCTCGCCCCCGGGTCGAGAGCGCGAGCCTCCTCGGGCAGCGCAGGAGCGCGGTCGGCGAGTGTCGTCGTGACGGTCCCGGTCGACGGGATCGTGGCGCCGCACGTGCCGACCCAGAGGATCAGGGCCGTCTTCTCCGCCAGGGCCGCGCTGCCGGTGAGCTGGTTGGCGAGCTCGTACGAGAGCGGCGCACCGCCGCTGTTCGTGATCGTGAGCGAGCCGGTCGCCGCGGTCGAGACGCTTCCGGTGTAGCGGTACGTGGTGTTGAGCTGACCGTCCTGGACGAGCGCCGTGCCGATCGTCGCGGAGGACGCGGTGGCGGAGAGCGCGGCCGACGCGTTCCACGCCGCCGCCGCCGTCCCGGAACCGGCGAGCACCGCGAGCGTGGCCAGGGCGGCGACGACGGCGAGAGCGCGACGGCGGATCATGAGCGGACCTGCGTTCCGGAGATCGAGAGGGTGAGAGGGGATGCGGCGTTGCCCGCCGCAGCGGCCGGGGCGCCGGCGGGCAGTCCGAGGCCGACGCAGAGGACGGTGCTCGCGCCCGGAGCCAACGTCGTGCCCAGCTCCGCGGGAGTCGCGCCACCGACCGCCACCGTGGCCACCGGGGTGACCTCGCCGCTCGCGCACGCGGCGGCGGAGTCGGCGGTTCCCAGGGAGACGACGAGGGCCTCCGTGAACGCCGTCGGCGACTCGGGTCCCGACACGGCGTCGAGGCTCAGGGCGAGCGGGGTGGTGCCGGTGTTGCCGATGCTGCTGGCGCCGTAGACCGTGTGACCCGGGTAGAGGCCGGCGGCCGAGAGCTCCAGAGGGGTGACCGAGAGCGCTGCGGAGCCCGCCTGCAGCGTGGCCGCCGAGCCCGTGGAGGCGGCCGCGGTCCAGACCGCGAACGTGCCCCCGCCGGCCAGGATGCCGAGGACGACGGCGCCGGCCGTGCCCAGTGCCCCGAGGAGCAGCCGCGCCGGCACCGAGCGGCGGCGGGGCTGCCTCTCTCGCTGCGAGAGGCGACGCGTGGGAAGGGACATCTCGAATCCTCGGGGCTCGGTCGGTGGGGCCCGCCTCGGATGAGGCGGGCCAGCGGACTACGCGGTCGCCTGTGTCAGCGTGACCGTGAGGTCGCTGAGGCTCACCGCGCCGAGCATGGCCGCGTTGTGGCCGCCGTCGGCGTCCTCGTACGGGAAGGCGAGGGTGACCGAGACGGTCACGTCCTCGTCGACCGTGCCTGCGCCCGGCGTGACGGTGAAGGTGGAGCCGGTCCCGCTGATGCCCTCGCCGGTCGCGCCGAGCGTGGCGTTCGCGGTGAGATAGCTCGCGAGCGCCTGGTCGGTCGCGCTGGTCGGGTCGGCGGCCGTGATCGACGCGGGGCTGAGGCCGAGCGTCGCCTGGAGGCTGTCGCCCTCGGCGGTGATCGACATGGTCTTGGTGTAGGTGAGGGTGTCGCCCGGGACGAGCGTGTAGTCGTCGATGGAGATGGGGGTCTGGGAGCCGTTCGCGGTCCAGACGCCCTCCGTGCCGGCGTCTTCGACGACGAGGTTGCCGGAGACGACGGTCGCGCCCTGGGCGGTGGCCGAGGTGTTCCAGGTGGCGAACGTGCCGGCGCCGCCGAGGAGAAGGGTGACGCCCGCAGCGGCGGCGATCGAGGCCTTGACGATCTTCTTCATGGTGATGTCCTTTCGCGGCGATGGCCGCAGGGGTGAAGGTTCGAGGACCGAGCGTCAGGCTTCGAGCCTCGGGATGCCCGTTCGGGGCACATCTCCAGTGTGGAAGGGCTCCCGCAAGAGCCGACCGGGATTACGGCCAGGAGCGCCGCAAGACCCGTGCAAGATCGCCACAGCGCCCGAGCGGGGAGGACCACACCCACCTCAAGAAGGGCGCAACGTCAGGACAGTTTCGCCGCACTTCTTCCCCGAGCCGGCGGCCGCACCGCCCTCACTCCTCGATGTGGTCGCGACGCTTCCGGGTCTCGTCGTTGGCGTACGCGTAGTACAGGCCGATGAGCAGCCCGCCGCCGACGTAGTTCCCGACGAGGACGATCCCGAGGTTCGCCGCCGCGTATCCCACGTGGATGCCGTCGGCGAGGCCGACGATCGCGAACAGCGCCGTGTTCGCGACGGAGTGCTCGAGGCCGAGGAAGGCGAACACGAACACCGAGACGATCATGACGAGCGACTTCGTGAGGTCGTCCTTGATGAACCCGTTGTAGACGAGCAGCATCGCGAGGTTGATGCAGAGGTTGCACAGGACGGCTCGGATGAAGAGGTCCGTCCATCCGGTCGCCCCCTCCGTCACGTACATGAGCTTGTGCTCGACCGAGGCGAGCATCTCGTCGGACGGAAGGCCTTCGGTGAGCGTCGAGAAGCGGACGAGCACGGCCACGAACACGCCGCCCAGGGCGTTCCCGACGTAGCAGAGACCCAGCAGGCGCAGCGCGCGCAGCCATCCCGTGCGGCGGTAGTAGGCGCCCACCGTCACGATCATCATGTTCGAGGTGAGCAGTTCGGAGCGCGAGTAGTAGATGAACACGAGCGCCCATCCGAAGACCGCGGCCCCGGCGATGCGGCCGAGGGGCGCGAGCCCGATCGAGGTGAAGGCGGCGATCACGCTGTAGTACACGATGTACATCAGCCCGATGATGACGCCCGCCATGGCCGCACGCTGCAGGTACCGCCGGGCGATGATGCCCGACATCGCCGTCTTCGTCTCGAGAAGATCCAGGATCGTGCTGATGAACTGACGGCCGGGGAAGAGTGCGGGCGTCCCGCCAGCCGGAGTGGTCACGCCGACAATACTGACACGCGCACGTGCCCGTTTCCCAGGACGAACGTCCGTGCCCGGCCAGCCGGGCCGCACCGTCTCACGGCAGAGCGTTCGCGATGACCACGAGCGACACGGCCACGGCGGCGAGGAGCGCCGCGAGCACGCTGCCCGCGCCGGGGCCGATGCGGAGGCGGCGTCCCGCCTTCGCCACGACGCCGCGAGCCGACAGACGATTGTGCGGGACCCGGTCGTCGCGCCAGCGCTCCCACTGGCCGATCTTCGCGACGACCGCGTCGAGAGCCGCCGCGACGTCCTGCCAGCGCTGAGGCTTCAGTGTCACGACGTCGGCGGGCGAGGTGAGGAACACCCAGTCGTCGACGAGCTCGATGTCGAAGTCCGACGCGGCGTCGATGAGCAGCGCCATGACATCCGGGGTGAAGAGGTAGAGAGCGTCCGCCTCGTATCCGCGGGGACAGGAGAGCGCGAAGTGCCGGTCGAAGTCGCCCTCCAGGCGCAGCCGCTGGTCCCGGTGGACCGCGCTCCCCGAGGCCATCCGCCGCACCGTGAGGGAATCCAGTCGGATGTTCGGCAGCGCGGTGCGCACGCGCGTCGCGGCGTACCCGCCGTACGTCGTCTCCCGTCGGTTTCCGGCGGAGGACGTGATCTCGTGGTTGCCGAACTCGACCGGCCGGCCGGCGCGGGTGCGCATCACGTCGATGACCGCCGCGCGGCCCCGTTCGCGCCAAGGCCCGAGGTGACCGCCGTCGTGGACGCCGGGGAGGTAGGCGAGCCCGTTCGCCTCCGCGAACCCGGCCAGCCGGAGGAACTCCCGCCTGCTGCGTCGGCGCGCGGCCATCCGGAGCGACGACCAGGTGAGCACGACGCCCGCGAGGAGGAGCAGGAGGACGAACACGCTCATCCCGACGAGCTGTCCGGCCATGTCGGGGGCGGCCGCCTCGATCTCCTGCGCGATGCCGGTCGACATCGCGAGCAGTCCGATCGGCACGACCGCGGCGCCGAACACGACGACGGCGACCCGTGCGCCGCGTGCCGGCTGACGGACACCGGGCACGCTGCGGAAGTCGCGCCAGAAGGCACGCACCTCGCGGCCTCTCAGCCGGGCGGTGAGCGGCGACGTGTCGAGAGCCCCCGATCTGCGCGGCGTGCCGCGCGGATCGGGGTCGTCCGCGCGCGCCTCCCGCCGGGGGATCGCTGCGCGAGCGCCGTCGCCGGGCTCGACAACTATGACGTCTCCGCGGACGCGGTCGGCGAGGGCTCCGTCGGCGCGGGATCGGGCACCGTGGTCGGCTGCGGCTCGGGAGCGGGTGTCGAGGGCCCCGGTGCCGGCGTCGACGGAGCGGGAGACGGCTCCGACGGCGGCGGCGTGCTCGGCGCCGGAGCCGGTTCGGTCGGGCTCGGGGAAGCCGTGGGCTTCGGCATCTGCGTGGGCGACGGCGTGCTGGGCGTCGGCGTCTGCGTGGGCGACGGCGTGCCGGGCTTCGGCTCCGCACTGGGCTTCGGCTCGGCGGGCGCAGGCTCCGACGAGGCCGCGGGCTGCGAGGGCGCGGGGTTGCCCGGGGTGGGGGTCCAGGCCGCGATGTCGGCCGGCTTGCCGGCGCCCGACAGGTACCGGCGCGGATCGACCGGCACGCCGTTCACGCGCACCTCGAAGTGGAGGTGGTTGCCGAAGCTGCGGCCGGTGTTGCCGACGAGGCCGATGGGGTCTCCCGCCTCGACCCAGTCGCCGACCTCGACCGCGCGGCTGCCGTTCGTCATGTGCCCGTACAGCGTCTGCACGCCGTTGACGTGCTGGATGATGACCGCGACGCCGTAGCCGTAGTGGCTCTCGCTCGAGAGCACCACGATCCCGGGCGACGCCGCCGCGATGGGCGTGCCGCCGGGTGCGGCGATGTCCATCCCCATGTGCGCGCCGCCGCGCGCGCCGAACGGGTCGGTGAGCACCGGGTTCGCGATGGGCCAGACGAAGCCGTCCAGCGAGGCGAGCCGGTCGTCGCCGCCCAGGCGCGACAGGTCGACGTCGATGCCGGCCGCGATGGCGGCGCGGATCAGCGCCTCGCGCGCCTCGCGGCGGATCTTCAGCACCTCGTCGGCCGTCGTCGCCTCGTAGGCGCCGGCCGGGAGCTCGATGGCGGCGTCTTCGGCGAACCGGGCGGCGGCGTCCGAGAACCCGGCGGTGGGCGACTCCGGCGCCTCGATGTCGTCCGAGCTCTCGGGATCCACCGCGATCGAGACCGCCGCGACGGGCTGGCTCTCGGGCGGCGGGGCCGCGGCGGTCAGCGCGACCGCACCGACCGTGACGGCGACCAGCGCCGCCATCGCGACGGAGGCGTGAGCGACGCGTGTCGAGCCCCGCTTCTCCGCGGATGCGTCGCCCGTCTCGTGATGTGCTGTGTCCGGCTGCATGGATCCCCCTCGTACCATACTGACGGCTCAGGGGTCGAGAAGGAAGCCCCGGCGTGTCCTCGCGGTCTCCCGCACGCGAGTCCGAGCCCGCTTCGACGCCTCGGCGGCGTCTCGCTCCGAATGGTCCCGAGCCCCTTCGCCCCGGGCCGAACCGGTGCGATGATGGCGCGCATGAGACGCATGAGAGTGGTCGTCGAGGGCGTCGTGCAGGGCGTCGGGTTCCGATGGAGCACCGCTCGGCAGGCCGAACGCCGGGGCGTGACGGGATGGGTCCGCAACGTCGGCGCCGATCGCGTCGAGGCCGAGCTGGAGGGGCCGGCCGACGCGGTCGACGCCGTGGCGGCGTGGATGCGGCACGGCCCCGTCGGCGCGCACGTCGACGACCTGCGGGTCGAGGAGCTCAGCCCCGAGGGGTCGCGGGCGTTCGAGGTCGTCGCGTCGCTCTGACCCTCAGTCGCCGAAGCCGCTCCGAGCCGCCGCGAGGTGTGAGCGGGCCGCCTCCGCGACCGCGCCGAGGCTGCGCTGCTCGGACGTCTCGTGGTCCTCCGCGGACTCGCCTCCGACGCCGTCGTACGTCACGTAGTTGAAGACGACGCCGACGAGGTCGTCCACCAGCTCGGCGCGGGTGACCTCGTCCGAGGACTTCAGGAGCTGCTCGATCTCTGCCGCGAGCATTGTGTCAAGAGCCATAGGGGCACGCTAGGCGAGCGGGCGGCGCAGCGACAGGGGTTGACGCGCGCCGATCGCGAGGGATGCGTCTCGAGAAAGTTTCGAGCTCGATGTATCAGGGAGCCCCTTCCCCGCTCTTCCTCTGTATCGGGGGTCTTCGGGCTCGTCCGGCCCGGGCCCCGATCCGCACGGCGACGCCGTGCGGTCGATGCGCTGGGGAGCTGCAATGCACACGAGAAGTCGCGCGGATGCGCTCACCGCGAGGCCGGAACCGCCTTCGCGCAGGAGCCTGCGGTGACGACGGTCGGCGGCGCGCTGTCGCCCGCACGCCTGCTCGCCGTCATCGCCCCTCCGGCGCACGCCCCCGCGGACGACGCGGCCGAGCGCCTCCCGCCCGCCGGGGCGTCGACCGACGGGGAAGCGCCCGGACCCGACGCCCCGCCCGCCCTCACGGCCGTCCTGTCGCCGCGCTCGGCGGCACCGGTTCTGCGACGGCGTCGCCTCGAACGACGCGCCGCGCTCCGCGTGACGCTCACCGACGCGGCGCTCGTCGCCGCCGCATCGGCGGCAGCCGCGCTCTCCGGCCCGCTTCCGGAGCCGGCCGCGGCCGTGGTCGCCCTCACGGCGGCGAGCCTCTGGTGGGTGGGCCTCGCCCTGGCGGGCGGCGGCGCGCCGCATCGAGGAGCGGCGCCGTACGGCCGGGCGACGGTCGCCACGGCGGCCGCGTTCGGCGTCCTCGCGATCCTCCTCGCCCCGTTCGACACCGCCCTCCTCCAGGCGCAGCTCGTCGCCGCTCCCGCCGGGCTCGCGGCCGTCCTCGCGGGACGCGCGCTCTGGCACCGGCGTCTCGTCTCCGAGCGGCGCACGGGCGCGGCGGCCCCCCGGGCACTCGTCATCGGGCTGCCGGACGACGTCGACCGCGTCTCGTCCGCGCTGAACGATCACGGCCGCAGCGGCTATCTCGTCGTGGGGACCCTCCCGCTCGAGAAGGGCGCCGACGCGGCGATGGGCCGGATCGCCGACGCGATGGCCCGGCTCGGCGCGGACGCCGTGGTCATCGCGAGCGCCCACACGGCCGACGCGGGGTTCGTCCAGCGCCTCCGACGTCAGCTGGCGGGCGCCGCGACGGAGATCGCGCTGGCGAGCGGGATGGCCGACTCTCCGGGCCCGCGACTCTCCCTCCATCAGGCGGCAGGGCTTCCGCTCGTGCGGATGCGCGTGCCCGCCTACGACGGCGGCGCGCATCTCGCCAAGCGCGCCCTCGACATCGTCGTCGCCGTGCTCGCGCTCGTCCCCGTCGCGCTGCTGGCCCCGGTCATCGCGCTCGCGATCGTCGTCGACTCGCCGGGCCCCGTGCTGTTCCGTCAGGAGCGCGTGGGACGCGACGGCCGACGGTTCCGGATGATCAAGTTCCGCTCGATGGCGGCGGGCGCCGAGGACGAGCTCGCCCTCCTCTCCCCGAGGAACGAGGCGTCGGGTCCGCTGTTCAAGCTGCGCGACGACCCCCGCGTCACCCGCGTGGGCCGCATCCTCCGGCGCACCTCGCTGGACGAGCTGCCGCAGTTCTGGAACGTGCTCGTCGGCGACATGAGCGTCGTGGGGCCGCGGCCGCCGCTGCCGCGGGAAGTGCTCGCCTACGACCGCTCCGCCGTGCGCCGTCTCTACGTCAAGCCCGGCATCACGGGCCCCTGGCAGGTCGGCGGGCGCAGCGACCTCAGCTGGGAGCAGAGCATGCGCCTCGATCTCCACTACGTCGAGAACTGGTCGATCCTGAGCGACCTCGTCCTCATCTGGCGCACCGTCATGGTGATGGTCCGCGCGAAAGGAGCGTACTGATGTCCGTCCTCCTCCCGGGCCGGGCCGCGGTTCCCGCCTCCCCCTTCGCCTGGACGGCCCCCGCGAGCCGCCGGACCGATCCCGTCGACGAGACCGTCCTGCGGCCGGGGCCGGTGTGCGTCGTCGACGACGTCCCCGTGCGCCCCGTGACGCTGGCCGGCCTCGTCGACCTCGTCATGGGGATGACCGGCACCTCCGCGGTCGACGTGCTCGTCGGAGTCAACGCGCATGTCGTCAACCTGGCCAGACGCGACGAGGCGCTGCGCCGGTTCCTCGCGACGACGACGCTCAACTACGCCGACGGGCAGTCCGTCGTCTGGGCCGCGGGGCTCCTCGGCGGGGAGCTCCCCGAGCGGGTCGCGACCACCGACCTCGCCGCGCCCCTGCTCGACGCCGCCGCGCGCGACGGCCTGCCGGTCTACTTCTTCGGCGGGCGCCCGGGCGTCGCGCAGGATGCCGCCGACCGGATCGCGGAGCGCACGCCCGGCATCGCCATCCGCACGACGCACGGCTACGTCGAGGACACCGCATCCGTGCTGGAGGACATCCGCGCGCACGGCACGCGCATCCTCCTCGTCGGGCTCGGCGACCCGCTGCAGGAGAGCTGGATCGAGCGCCATCGCGACGCCCTTCCCCCCGTCGTCCTCACGTGCGGCGGCCTCTTCGACTGGCTGAGCGGATCGCACCGCCGGGCCCCGCGGTGGATGATCCGGGCGGGGCTGGAGTGGCTGTGGCGGCTGCTCATCGAGCCGCGACGCCTCGCCCACCGCTATCTCGTCGGCAACCCGGCGTTCGTGCGTGCGGTGCTCCGCCAGCACCGCGCGGCCCGTCGCGCCGCCCGCGTCGCGCCCGCGTGGCAGAGGACCGCATGAGCGTCGCCTCCGTCTCGCCCCGCGCCGATCTGGCCCGCGGCAGCGCGCTGAGCTTCGCCGGCTCCGCGGCGAACGCGGCGCTGGGTCTCCTGCTCGTCGTCGTCCTCGGCCGGCTGCTGGGGGACGCCGGTGCGGGCGTCGTGCTGCAGACGATCGCGATCTTCACGATCGCGCTGGGCGTCGCGCGGCTCGGGATGGACTCCGCGGCGCTCTGGATCCTGCCCCGGCTGGCCGACGACGCTCCCGGCGCGTTGCGGCCCACCACGACGCTGCTCGTCGCCGCCTCGGGGATCGCCGGGACGGCGAGCGCGCTCGTCGTCGGCGCAGGAGCCGCGTGGCTCGCCGCGAGCGACCCGTCCGACGAGGTGGCGCGCGCGCTGGCCGGCGTCTGCTGGTTCCTTCCCCCGGCCGCGATGCTCGCCACCGCGCTCGCCTCCACCCGCGGCCTCGGCGGCGTGCTCCCCTATACGCTCGTCGGCGGCGTGGCCCTGCCCGCGCTGCGACCCGTCGCCGTCGCGCTCGCGGCCGGGACGGGCGGCGGCCTCGCCGCGATCGCCCTCGCCTGGGCGGCGCCCGTGGTGCTCGTGCTCGCGGCCGCCGTGCTCGTGCTCGCCGCGCAGCTGCGCCGCCGCTCGGCGCACGGGACGCCGTGGCCCGCCTACCGCGCGTCGGGCGTCCCCGGCCGGATCGGGCGCTACGCGGCGCCCCGCGTCGTCTCCGAGTCGCTCTCCCAGATCCTCGCCTGGCTCGACATCGTGATCGTGGGCGCCATCGCCGGCCCCGCCGCCGCGGGCGTGTACGGCGGCGCCGCGCGGATCGCCTCGGCCGGGACGCTCGTCGACTCGGCCATCCGCGTGGTCGTCTCCCCCGCGTTCAGCCGCCTGCTGCACCGCGGCGACCGTGCCGGAGTGGCCGACGTCTTCCGCGCGGCGACGATCTGGCTCGTGCTCTTCAGCACGCCGGTCTATCTGCTGCTCGCGGTCTTCGCCCCCGTCGTGCTGTCGGTCCTCGGCCCCTCCTTCGTGCACGGCGAGGTCGCGCTCGCCGCGCTCTGCGCCGGCGCGATCGTGACGTTCCTCGCGGGGAACGTCCACTCGGTCCTGCTCATGGGCGGGCGCAGCGGCCTCGCCGCCGTCAACAAGGCGGCCGCGGTCGCGGTCGACGTCGCACTGCTGTTCCTGCTCGTCCCGGCCTGGGGCATCGCGGGGGCGGCCGTGGCCTGGGCCGTCGCCTGCCTCGTGGACGCCGCCCTCGCGACCGTCCAGGTGCACCGCGTCCTGCGCCTCCCCGTCCCCGTGACGGCGGGCCTCCACCCGCTCGCGATCGCGCTCGTCACCGTCGGGGGCGCCGCGGTCGGTGCACGCCTGCTGCTCGGGGCGACATGGCTCGGCCTCGCCGCCGCGGCCGTCGTGGGCGGGGCCGCCCTCCTCGCCTGGGCGCGCGGCGCCTCGGCACGCCTCCATCTCGACGCCTTCGCGGAGCTCGCACGACTCCGCCGCATCCCTTCCGGAGACCGCCCATGAGCATCCTCTCCCGTCCCGCCCTGCTGCGCGCGGCCGTCGGCGCCGCCGCCTGCCTCGCCGCCGCGGGGGCGATCGCGGCGGCCCTGACCGCGAGCCCCGCGGCCACCGACCCCGGTGCCGACGTCGAACACCCCCCGGCGACGTCCGCACCGGCACCCTCGGCCGTCACGGCCGAACCGGCGGAGAGCGTCATGCCCTCCCCCACCGCCCCGGCGGCGCCCCCCAGCGCGTCGCCGGGGCACCTCCCCTCGGCGTCCGAGACGTCCGCACCCGGCGAGTTCGCGCCGGTCACGGGCGACCTCGAGCCGGAGGACGCGACCGACCTCGTCGCGGAGTCGCTCACTCCGCCCGACGCCGGCACGGCGCCCGACGCCGAGGACCTCGAGGCGCTCCTGACCGACCTCGCCGCCGGGTCGTACCGCGCGGAGCTCGAGGCGCAGTGGCTCGAGCTCTCGGCGAACGGATGGTCGTACTCCGGGGAGCCCCGGGTCGCGGATCTCGAGATCGTCGCGCTCGACGAGCGGAGCGATCCGGCGACCGCCGAGGTCACCGCCTGCATCGACTCCAGCGAGGTGGTCCTCCTCGACGCGGAGGGGCAGCGGATCGGCTCGCAGGACGACGTCGTCCCCCGCGCGGCGCACCTGTTCGCCCTCGTCCGCGACGACGACACGTGGCGCGTGACGTCGCGGTCGTTCCCCGACGACCCCGCCTGCTGACCGGCCCCCTCCGAAAGACCTCGCACATGCTCTCCGACACCGCCCCGCGCCGCCTGCGGCCGCGCGCCGCCGCGCTGACCTCCCTGGCCGTGCTCGTCGCGCTGCTGATCCCCGCCGGTCCGGCCGCGGCGGAGGACCCCGCCCTCCCGTCGCCCGACGGACTCACGGAGGCCACGGCCGCCGCCTCGTGCTGGGAGATCGCGCAGCTCGCCCCCGACGCGCCCAGCGGCGTCTACTGGATCGCCACGCCCGCCATGGGCGCGGCGGAGCGCTTCTTCTGCGACCAGGAGACGGACGGCGGCGGCTGGGTGCTCGTCGGCCGGGGCCGCGAGGGATGGTCGGAGTCGATCCTCGGCGCCGGAACGCCCGCGCAGGTGCGCGACACGGTCACCGGGACCGCGGCCTTCGCCCCGCGCCAGCTCTCCGGCGAGCTGATCGACCAGCTGAACGACGACCGTCCGATCGGCGAGCTCGCCGACGGCATCCGCCTCGTGCGCGCGACGAACGCGGCGGGGACCGCCTGGCAGGACACGACCTTCCAGCTGTCGAGCCCGCGCGACGAGTGGACATGGCAGTTCGACAACGAGCAGCGCGTCGCGTCGTACCGGATCGACGGCGTGCAGCGCACGGGCGGCACGACGAGCAGCTTCGGATCGGGCAACGGGCTCTCTCGCGTGCGGACCGTCACCGGGTCGACCGAGGGCTGGGCGATGGGGTTCGGCTACGGCTCCGAGATCCGGGGCTCGACCGCCGCGACGAGCTTCCTGTGGTCGAAGAACACCACGACCGGCTACGCGCGCCCCTTCACGCAGGTGTTCCTGCGCCCGAAGCTGATGAGCGCCGACGTCTTCTCCGCGATCCCCGACGAGGGCACGCCGGCCACGACGGGGCCCGCCGTCGCGCAGGCGTTCGCGGAGCAGCAGACCTGGGGCGTCGCGGGCCTCGGTGCGGGACCGTCCACGCTCGAGGGCAGCAACGAGGTCTCGGCGTTCGCCGAGAGCGGCGGCCGGGTGCTCGTCGGGGGCAACTTCACCACGGTGCAGCGCTCCGCCGGGGGCACGGGGGCGGAGACGCAGTCGTACCTCGCCGCGTTCGACCGCGACACGGGCACCTGGGACCCCGCGTTCCGCCCGGTGTTCGACAACCAGGTGAAGGCCCTCGCGGCGCTCCCGGACGGACGGATCGCCGTCGGCGGATACTTCTCGACCGTCAACGGCGAGAGCCATCCGGGGCTCGTCGTGCTCGACGCGACGACGGGCGAGGTCGACGCGTCGTTCACGGGAGCCCTGCTCAACTTCCTCTCCGGCGGCGTGCCCGTCGTGCGGTCGCTCGACGTGCAGGACGACTGGCTCTACGTGGGCGGATCGTTCACGCACGCGGCCGGCGGCGGGACCCAGGTCTACGCGCGCGCCGCGACGCGGCTCTCGATCACGACGGGCGTGCCGGACGCCTGGAACCCCGAGTTCAACGGGACCGTCATGAGCATCGACGCGTCGGCGCAGGGCGACCGCGCGTACGCCGCCGGCTACTTCAGCCAGTCCCGGGGACGCGCCGCCGACAAGGCGGCGGCGCTGTCGACGTCGGACGAGACGCTCGTCCCCTGGGCGGTCCTCTTCTCCAACCGGTCGGACAACCGTCAGGGATACCAGCAGGCGGTCCTCGAGGTGGGCGACCGCGTCTGGCTGGGGGGCTCCGAGCACTCGCTCGTGAGCTACCGACGCGACACCATGTCGGTCGCGAGCTCGAACATCACCCTCGCGGGCGGCGACTTCCAGGCGATCGCATCGGACGGCGAGGCCGTCTACGCGGGCTGCCACTGCTTCGGCTCGAACTATGAGGGCGCCACGGCCTGGCCGACGGTGGGCACGGGATGGACGGGCGTGGACGCCGTCTACGGCAGCGGTGCGTGGAGCGCGACGACCGGCGAGTACCTGCCGTCGTTCAACGGCGTCTTCAACACGCGCGCCGGAGCGGGCGCGTGGGCGCTCTTCGTGGACTCGCGCGGCACCCTGTGGCAGGGCGGCGACTTCAGCTACTCCACCCGCGCCGGTTTCGCGCGCCAGTGGTCGGGAGGCTTCGTCCGCCACGCCGCCTCCGACACGACGAGCCCGTCCACGCCGGGCGGCCTCACGGCGACGGCCGGCGCAGACGACGTGACGCTCACGTGGTCCGCGTCGACGGACGACCGGGGCGTCACCGCATACGAGGTGCTGCGCGCCGATCGGGTCGTGGCGTCCGTGACGGGGACGACCCTCACGCTGCCCGCCGCCCCGGAGGGCACGCGCTACGCCGTGCGCGCCGTCGACGCCGCCGACAACCGTTCGGCCAGCACCCCCGCGACCACGGCCGCCGAGCCCGAGCCCGCGGCGCCGACGCTCATCGACGCCGGCTCGACCTGGTCGTACCTGTGGACGACGCAGGCGACGCCCGCCGGATGGAACGCGCCCGCATTCGACGACGCCGCCTGGGCGACGGGCGCCGCACCGCTCGGCTGGGGCACGGGCGACATCGCGACGACGCTCGACACGAGCCTCTCGCCGCGTCCCGTCACGAGCTACCACCGGCACGACGTCGAGCTGACGGATCCGCTCCCGGCGGCGCTCCGCCTCACGGTGCGCGCCGACGACGGCGTCGTCGTCTACGTCAACGGCACGGAGGTCCTGCGGCAGAACCTCGACGCCGGTCCGGTGACCCCCACGACCTTCGCGAACACCGCCGTTCCCGCGGCCAGGGCCATCGCCGAGCCCGTCGTGGCCGACGTCCCGGCCTCGGCCTTCGTCGCCGGCACGAACACGATCGCGGTCGAGGTGCACTCCAACTACCGCACGGCGGCGAGCCACAGCTTCGAGATGACGGTGACGCTGCCATGACGACCGGCCTCACGGGACCCGCCCACGCCGTCCGGCCGTCGTTCCGCGCGCTCCTCGCCGAGCTCGCACGCGCGCAGAAGAGCGGAGCGGGCGTGCCCGCGTACACCCGATGGGTGAACCGCCGCCTCGCCCGCGGGGTCGCGGCCGCCGCCGCTGCGCGGGGCGTCGGGCCGAACGCGGTGACCCTCGCGAGCGCCGCCCTCTCGGTCGCCGGGCTCGTGGCGCTCGTCGTCGCGCCGGTGTCGGCGGTCACGGGCATCGTCGCGGCCGCGCTGCTCGCGGCCGGCTACGTGTTCGACTCCGCCGACGGGCAGGTGGCCCGGCTCACCCGGCGCTCCGGCCCCGCCGGCGAATGGCTCGATCACGTCGTCGACGCCGTCCGCACCCCGCTCGTCCACGTCGGCGTCGCCGTGGCCGTGTTCGTGCACGGGGCGGGGGACGGCGGACGGCCGGAGGTCGCGGGACCCATCGGAGGTCCGGGGCTCATGGGGGTCGCGCTCGCCTACGCCGTGCTGTCGGGCGGGCAGTTCATGAGCCAGATCCTCGCCGAGCAGCTGTCGGCGCGCCACGGACGCGCCGTCTCGGAGCCGAGCGGCGCGCTCAAGTCGCTCACGCTCCTTCCGACCGATCCCGGGGTCCTGTGCTGGACCTTCGCGCTCTGGGGAGCGCCTGCGGTCTTCGGGGTCGCCTACACCGCGCTCTTCGCCGCCAACCTGCTGCACACGGCGGTCTCGATGCGCCGCAAGCACCGCCGCCTGAGCGGAGCCGCCCCATCGACCGCATCCATTCCGACGACCTGACACACATCCGGGGACACGCACATCATGAACGACGCACCGCACGCCCAGACCGCGACGACGCTGGGGCTCGGCCACTACGGCCGAGTGCTCGTCCGGCACTGGCGCCTCATCGCCGCGGGGGTCGCCGTCGGCGCCCTCGCCGCCGGCGCCTTCCTGCTCGTGACGCCGAGCCAGTACACCGCGACGACACAGGTGAACCTGTCGGTCATCACGACCGATCCGTTCAATCCGCAGCGCGCGGCGTCGGGGCTGCTGGACGACGCCACCGAGTCGGCCATCGCCCGTTCGTACGTCGTCGCCGAGCGGGCGACCGCGCTGCTCGACGACCGCACGGAGGCCGCCGCGTTGCACGACGCCGTCGAGGTGACGATCTCGGAGGGCGGGACGGTCGCGCACGTCTCGGCGACCGCCGGCTCCCGGGACGGGGCCGTGGACCACGCCGACGCCGTCGCATCCGCCTACCTCGCCTACCGTTCCGAGCAGGCCGAGCAGCGCCTGGATGTGATGGTCTCGGGTCTCGGCACGCGCATCGACGACCTCAACGCGCAGCTCGCCGACGCCAACGCGGTGCTCGCCGGCTCGCCGGGCGGCACCCAGGAGGTGCAGGCCACGAGCGACCGGGAGCAGATCCTCGTCGAGCTCGAGGGCCTGCTGTCGCAGCGCAACGCCCTGCAGAGCGTCGACACGACGGGGGGCAGCGTGCTCACCGGCGCCTCCGACAGCGCCGTGGGCGTCGAGCCGTCACGGCGCCTCGCGGTCGCGACGGGCCTGGCCGCGGGGCTCGTCCTCGGCGTCGTCGCCGCGTTCGCACGCCACCCGTTCGACCGCCGGCTGCGCTCCGCCGCGGAGGCCGAGCGGATCCTGGGACGGCGGACGCTCACGCGCCTGCGCTCCTCCCGGCCGCGTGCGCCGTTCGTCGGCGACGACGCCGAGGCGCTCCGCGTCGCCCGCGAGCGGCTGCTCGCGGAGCTGCCGGGCTCGGACACGACCCTGCTCGTCGTGGACGACTCGGACACGGACGGCGAGCACGGGTCCGAGGCGGCCGCGGGGCTCGCCGTCGCCACGGCGCAGGCCGGCTCGACCGTGCAGCTCGTGCTCCCCCACCCTCCCGCGCGACGCATCGTGCCGCTGCGGCCCGGGACGGACGCGAACCCGGACGAGGAGCGGGCGCCGCGCGGCTCGTTCGCCGCAGCGGGTCTGACGGTGCACGCCTGCCGTCCCGACGCCGACGCGCTCACGCGCGACGTCGAGGTCCGGGAGGCGATCGAGTCCGCTCCCCCGGGCACGCGCACGATCCTCGCGCTGCCGTCGTCGTGCGGCGAGGCCGAGCTGCTCGCGGGCATCCGCCTCGCGGACGCCGTGGTCGTCGTCCTCCGCGAGGACGCGAGCACCACGACGACCGCCGGCTGGCTGCTCGCCGAGACCCTGTCCGCGGCGACGCCCCTCCTGGGCGCCGTGATGGTCCCGCGGCGTGCGCGACGTCGTCTGCGCGAGCGCCTGCCGGCCGGTCGACGCGACGCGCCCGCCTCCGCGCCCGAGACGGAGGGCCGTCGGCCCACGGCGCACAGCACGCCCGGCGGTGCCGACGGCGCGACGAGAGAGACGGCCCTCGTCGATGTCGTCTGACACGACGCCGGCCCGCCCGGGCGTGCGCGCGGGCCGACCGCTCCGCACGTCCTTCCGTCCGTCCGGCGGCATCCTGCTCCCCGGCGCGGGCGCCGGGCGGCCGTCCCGCACCGAGCTGCCGCGCTGGCCGCTCACGGCGATGTTCGCGGCGTTCCCGCTGTGGTGGGCTCTCGGACTGGCCGAGATGGCGTGGATCCCGCTCGCGGGGGCCATGGCGGTGCTCATGGTGCGCCGCGGCGGCATGCGGGCCCCGCGCGGCTTCGGCGTCTGGCTGCTGTTCCTCGTGCTCGTGGGCGCATCGGTCGTCGGCGTCGACACGAGCGGCCGGCTCATCGGCTTCGCCTACCGCGGGCTGCAGTACCTCGCGGTGACGATCGCTTTCCTCTACGTGTACAACGCTCGCCGCACGGTCACGGTCGACTGGCTGCTGGGACTGCTGACGCTGTTCTGGCTGTACGTCGTGGCGGGCGGATGGCTGGGCGTCGTCGCGCCGGAGTTCTCCTTCCGCACGCCGCTCGGGTATCTGCTGCCGCAGGCGCTGCAGGCGAACGAGGTCGTGGGCGAGATGGTCGTGCGCCGTGCGACGCAGTGGAACCCCGACTCCTGGATCGCGCTCGATCCGCGCCCCGCCGCTCCCTTCCTCTATACCAACGGATGGGGAGGCGCCTACTCGATGCTGCTGCCCCTCGTGCTCACCCGCCTCGCCCGGATGCCCCGCGACGGGCGCTTCCTCGCCCTGCTCGCCGCCGTGCCCGTGTCGTTCGTCCCCGCCTTCCTCACGCTCAACCGGGGCATGTTCATCGGCCTCGGGATCGCCGCCCTCTACGGGGGGACGCTCCTGCTCGCCTCCGGCCGCGCGCGCGCGGTCGCCGGGCTCGCGGCGGCATCCGTCGCCGCGCTCGGCGCCGCCTCGGCGCTCGGCGTCTGGGACCGGCTCCTCGGACGGGTCGAGTCGAGCTCGTCGACGGAGGATCGCGCGAACCTCTACGAGGAGACGCTCACGCGCACGCTGCGGTCGCCGCTCTTCGGCTACGGCGCTCCGCGCCCGTCGTGGACGGAGGGAGCGCCGTCCGCCGGGACGCAGGGCCATGTCTGGACCGTCATGTTCTCGCACGGCCTTCCCGCCCTGGCCCTCTTCCTCGGCGCGCTCCTCTGGCTCGTGTGGGCGACGGGCCGCGCGCGCACGCCGGGCACGATCGCCGTCCACGTCATCCAGGTCGTCCTGCTCGTCGAGGTCTTCTACTACGGCGTGCTGCCCCACGGGCTCATGCTCGCCCTGCTCCCCGCCGCAGCGATCCTGCCGCACGACTCCGTCCACGCGGTCCACCCGTCCGGCACCCCCTCGTCCCCCCGGAGGCTCTCATGACCCCGCTCGTCACCGTCGTCGTCGCCACGCGCGACCGGCCTCAGCTGCTGCGCCGCGCCGTGCGGTCGATCCTTGCGCAGGACGTCGCCGGCCGCATCGAGATCGTGCTCGTGTTCGACGGCTCGCCCGTCGACCCGCTCGCCGACCTCGGCCCGGGACGCCATGCCGTCCGCCCGATGGCGAACACCCGCGCCCCCGGGCTCGCCGGCGCCCGCAACACGGGCGTGCTCGCCGCGAGCGCGCCGCTCGTCGCGTTCTGCGACGACGACGACGAGTGGCTCCCCGGCAAGCTCGCCGCCCAGCTCCCGCTGCTCGACGACCCCGGCGTCGTCCTCGCCGCGACCGGCATCCGCATCCGCTCCTCGGGAGGCGAGCACGACCGCCTGCCGCCCGCGAGCGTGGGGCTCGGCGACCTGCTGCGCTCGCGCATCACCGAGCTGCACCCCTCGTCGTTCCTGCTCCGCACGGCCGACCTCCGCGGGCGGCTGGGCCTCGTCGACGAGGACCTCCCGGCGTCCTACGGCGAGGACTACGACCTGCTGCTGCGGGCGGCCGGGCTCGGCAGGGTCGCGGCGGTCGCGGAGCCGCTCACGATCGTGCACTGGGACCGGACCTCGTACTTCAGCGAGCGCTGGCGCGGCATCGTGGACGGCCTCGGCTACCTGCTCGACAAGCATCCGGAGTTCGCGCGCTCGACGCGGGGCCGCGCGCGCATCGAGGGGCAGATCGCCTTCGCGCACGGGGCGCTGGGGGCTTTCCGGAGCGCCAGGCACTGGGCCGGGAGATCGCTGCGCGACGACCTGCGCCAGCCCCGCGCGTACCTCGCGCTGTGCGTCGGCCTGCGTCTCGTCTCGGGCGAGCGCGTCGTCGCCGCCCTCAACGCCCGCGGAAGGGGGATGTGACATGCCGCGCCTGGCCGTGCTCATGCCCGCGTTCGACGCGGCCCGGACGATCGAGCGCGCCGTGCGCTCGACGCTCGCCGATCTGCCCGCGGACGCCGAGCTCGTCGTCGCCGACGACGGGTCGACGGACGACACCCTCGCCGTGCTCGATCGCATCGCCGACCGGCGGCTGCGCGTCGTCACGGGCCCGAACCGCGGCGTCGCACGCACCCTGAACCGGCTGCGGGGGATCACCGACAGCTCCTTCGTGGCCCGGATGGACGCCGACGACGTCGTCCTCCCTGGCCGCTTCGCCCGGCAGCTGCGCGCGCTGGGCGACGCCGACGCCGTCTTCACCGCCGTCGTGACGGCGCGCGACGGCGCGCCCCGGCCGTCCGCGCCGCGTCCCTCCTGGCCGAGGGGCATCGCGCCGGCCGCCTTCCCGTTCCATCTGCTCCTGACGAACCCCGTCGCGCACTCGACCCTGGCCGCGCGGCGTTCGGCGCTCGATGCCGCAGGCGACTACCGCACCGTGCCGAGCGAGGACTACGACCTGTGGCTGCGTCTCGCCGCGCGCGGCGCCCGGATGCGACGGCTGGCGCTGCCGGGCGTGCTGTACCGGGTGCACGACGGGCAGGTGACGGCGGCGAGCGGATGGCGCCTCGCGTCATGGCACGACGAGAAGACGCAGAACGCGTTCGCCGTCCTCTCCGCGCAGCTGCTCGGAGAGCCCCGGCAGCGGATCTCCTCCCTGGCCGCCGCCCCGCTCTCGCGCGCCGCGCGCCTCGCGCGCCTCGCGGAGTTCGAGCGGCTGTTCCGCGCCGCCGTCGCCCCGCTGGGGCTCGCGGACCGCCGCGTGCTCCTGCGAAGGCTGCGGCAGCGCGCGCAGTGGCTGCGGCAGCACGCGGACGGTGTCGCGGCGTCGTCCGAAGCCCTCGCCCGGGACGCGCGATGAGCGCCGCGCGGGACCGGATGCGGGACGCCTGGCGGGCCGACCGCGCCGCGAACCTCCGATACCCCAAGAGCCGGTTCGTGCTGCGGTGGCTGCGCGTCTGTCAGCGGTGGCGCGAGACGCCGGGCCGCGTGGGACGGGCCGCGTACGTGCTCACGGCGGGCGGATACAAGATCGCGACCGAGTGGGTCCTGGGCATCGAGCTGCCCCCGTCGACGCGGGTGGGCCCGGGCCTCCGGCTCCGCCACGGCGTCGGCGTCGTCGTGAACCCGGGCACCACCATCGGCCGCGGCGTCATGCTGCGGCACGGCGTCACCCTCGGCAACCGGCGCACGGCGGACGACTGCCCCACGATCGAGGACGACGTCGAGATCGGGGTCGGCGCCGTCGTCATCGGGGCCGTGACGGTGGGCCGCGGCGCACGCATCGGGCCGTATGCGGTCGTCGTGAAGGACGTGCCGCCCGGCGCGGTCGTCCGCTCGCCGCGGGCCGAGGTCGTCATGCCGACGTCCCGTCCCGGCGCCCCGGGGGACACGAGGGCGCGAGAGGCGATCGGAGGAGCCGCATGACCCGCATCGGCTACGCGGCAGGCGCCTTCGACCTGTTCCACGTCGGGCACCTCAACCTGCTGCGCCAGGCCAGGGAGAGGTGCGACGTCCTCGTCGCCGGAGTCGTGAGCGACGAGATGCTGCGCGAGGTCAAGGGCGTCCGCTCGGTGATCCCCACCGCGGAGCGCGCCGAGATCGTGCGCAGCATCCGCTTCGTCGACGACGTGCACGTCGAGACGGTGCCCGACAAGCTCGACGTGTGGCGGGAGGTGCGCTTCACGCACTTCTTCAAGGGCGACGACTGGCGCGGCACGCCGAAGGGGCTGCGTCTGGAAGGCGAGCTCGCCGCCGTGGGCGTGGAGGTCGTGTACTTCCCGTACACCGCCCACACGTCGAGCACGGCGCTGCGACGCGCGCTGGAGGCGCTCGCCCCCTCCGGGGCGACGGCGGCCGCGGGGACGCCGTGAACGGGAGGCGAGGCGTCGCGTACGAGGAGTTCCAGGCGACGGGGTTCTTCAGCGGGCTCGACGGCCTCCGCGCGTTCGCGGTCGTCGCCGTCATCTGGCAGCACACGTCGGGCAACCCCGGGCCGGAGCTCCTCTCGCAGGGCGGCTTCGGGGTCGATCTCTTCTTCGCCATCAGCGGGTTCCTCATCACCACGCTGCTGCTGCGGGAGCGGCGCCGCAACGGACGCATCGCGCTGAGGTCCTTCGCCGTCCGCCGGGTCTTCCGCATCATGCCCGTCTACTACGCCGTCCTCGTCGTGTACGTCGTGCTCGTCCTGGCCACACGCCGCGGCACGCCGGAGGGCGACGGCTTCCTCGCCAACCTCCCCGCCTTCCTCACGTACACCTCCAACTGGTTCGTCGATCTGGACGCGGGGCCATCCGTGCCCTTCTACTTCGCGTGGTCGCTCGCCACGGAGGAGCAGTTCTACCTCTTCTGGCCCCCGCTGCTGGCGCTGCTGCTCTTCCGGGCCGCGCGGAGCCGAGCGGGAGGCTCCGGCGGCATAGGGAGCGGCGGTCGCCGCGCAGCGGTCGCGCCGCTCGCCGCGCTCGGCGCCCTCGTCGCGGTCGGCCAGCTCGCGATCGCGCAGGGCTCCCGCGATCTTCCGATCGTCATCCTGTCGAGCCTCGCGCTGCCGATCCTGCTCGGAGCCGCGATGGCCGTGCTGCTGGACCATCGTCCGGGCTTCGAGGCCGTCGCGCCGTGGGTCTCTGCGCGCTGGTTCGCTCCCGTCGCCGCGGCGGGCGTGCTCGCGTCGTTGGCCTGGCAGACGCCGACGCAGCTGACGCAGGTGCTCATGGTCCTCCTCGTCGCGAGCGTCGGCGTCTCGGAGTCGACCCTGCTGCATCCCCTGCTGCGGTGGCCGCCGATCGCGCACGTCGGGGCCGTCAGCTACGGGATGTACCTCATGCACATGCTCTGCGCGAACGCGCTGCGCCCCGCGCTCGGGGAGCGGTTCGGCATCCCGCTGTTCGTCCTCACGACCGTGCTCGCGGTGATTGTGGCGAGCGTCAGCCGCACGGTGTTCGAGGCGCCGCTGCAGCGGGTGGGCCGACGGCTCTCGGAGGGCATGGCGGCCCGGCGCGAGCGTCCGCCGTCTCGTGCGGGGGCGGCGGTCTCCCGGCCGACCGGGCCCGACGAGACGAGACGGTGACGAACGGCGTCGGCGGCGGCCGTCCGACGACGCCCCCGAGAGGAGGGATCGGGCGCAGGCGTCCTCCGTGCAGCGCTTTCTCCTCCTCCCGGCGTCAGATCCGGACGGCGGCGCGTACCGTGGAGGGGCACTTGTCGTCGTCTCAGAAGGAGCCATCCATGGGAATCCGCATCGCCTCGAACGCGCCCCGCACCGGCGGCATCCGCCGGGTCGGCGGTCTGGGAGTCGCCGCAGGCGCCACGCTCGTCGCCGTCGGCGCCGCCGTCTGGGCCGTCATCACCCGCGAGCTCCGCGCCGAGAAGATCACCGTCGCGGGCGATTCCGACCTGCTGCCGGGAAAGCCGGTCGCAGGACCGGTCAGCGCCTATGCGCAGGCGGAGATCATCCGCAAGCACGCCCTCGCGGCCAGCGACGGGAAGACCTTCGCCGAGCTGCCGCAGGACGACCCGGTGCGCAGCACCGTCATGAGCGCGTCGTTCCTGCGCGCATCGCTGTTCACCTCGGTGGTCTCCTACGGCGTCGCGGCGTTCGCGATCGGCGTCGGAGTCGTCACGGGCGCGTTCGGATGGGCCCTGCGCCGCACCGACCGCTGAGGTCGTCGCGGCGTTCTCTCTCGCCGCTCTGCCGTCTGTGGGTGGAAAAGGCCGCTTTCCGGGATGGGAAAGCGGCCTTTTCCACCCACAAACGCGCGGCGGCGCGGTCGGGCCTGACGCCGTCGCTCAGAACCCGGCGCCGTGGGCGAGGAACGGGGCGACCACGCCCGTGTCCTGCACGGCGAGGGCCAGCGCCTCGGCGGGAGGGAGCCGGGCGGCGAGGCCCTCGTGCATGGCTCCGAGCAGCTCGCAGGCGACGTCGTCGGCCACCGTCACGGGCGCGGCGATGACGCAGCGCGTGCCGGCGTGGAGCCAGGCGCGGGTCATCCCCACGGCCTCCTCGCCCCAGCGGACCGACGAGCGCCCGAGCTCGCACGCCGAGAGCACGACGACGGTCGGCGGGCGCTGGATGAGGTCGATGTCGTATCCGAACAGCGGCCCGTCGGCGAGCTCGAAGCCCGACAGCATGGGCGCCTCGGCGGCGTGGCGTCCGTGGGCGATCACGTGCAGCACGTCGACCTCCTCCGCGAGCGCCGTGACGCCGTCGACCTTCGCCCGATCGCCGTCGAGCACGCACGCCACGGATGCCCCGGTGCCCGGCGAGAGGCGCTCCGCCTCGAGCTCCCATGCGGAGGCGGCGGTCTGCGCCTCCTCGATCCCCCGCGCGATGCCGGGTCCCACGACGAAGCCCGCGTTCCGCAGCGAGACCTCGTCGTCGCGCTGGCTCACCCAGCGCGAGGCGGACCGCGCGAGCGTGACGGCCCGGCCGCGCAGCGCCGGAAGCATCGTCCACGGCATGCCGCGGAGGGCTCCCGGCGCGGTGATGACGACGCGGCGCGGATCGCCCGCCACCGCCATCGCGCGTTCCACGAGCAGGCGCGACAGCTCGGCGAGCCGGGCGTCGAGGGCCTGCTGCACGAGGCGCGCGGCCAGACCCGAACGCTTCGTCGTGCCGAGGAAGCGCACGCCGGCGCCCGCGCGGGTCGTCGCCGATGCCTCCAGGTCGGCGCGCAGGCCGTCGATGCGCGGGCGGATCTCGCGCCACGGCAGGTCGAGGATGGCCGGAGGGCCAGATGAGGGCGGCGGCACGACGAGGCACGTGAGCGTCTCGCGGGAGTACAGGAACGTCACGAGCGCCGTCTCGCCGTCGAGCACGGCGCGGAGCTCGTCGAGGCTGGCGTGCGGCGGCCCCTCGGCTCCCGCGGTGCCGACCCACTGGCGCTCGCTGACGCGCCGGCGGAGGGATGCGACACGGGCGTCGGATGCCCAGTCGGACGTCTGCAGCTCGGTGCGCAGCATCCGCAGCTGTGCGAGGTCTTCGGCGAGCTCCGGGTCGTGCGGCGGGCGGACCGGCGAGACCTGCTGGGCGAAGTGGCGCGCATGCTCCGACCAGCGGAACACCGCGTCGGGGCGACGCGTCCGCACGGCGGCCGACACCCCCTCGTGGATGACGCCCGCGCCGTGCATCGCGACGGAGGCGAGCATCTCGAGCGACCCGAAGGAGCTCTGCCACGTCGACAGCTCGGCCAATCCTGCCGCCGCATGGCGCTGGGCGTCGGCGTCGCGGCCGAGCGCGGATGACCGTGCCGCACGCGCCTCGGAGGCGAGCACGCGCACCTCGAGCGAATCGTCCTGCCGCACGCGAGCGATCCGCGCGGGCGGATCGGCCGAGCGGGAGCGCGCGGCGTCGCGGGCGAAGCGCAGGGCGCGCACATCGCTGCGGAATCCGCGCCGGCTCAGCTCGGTCACGACCGCCTCGACCTCGTCGATCGTCCGGCTGAGGCGGACCCCGGGCTTGGCGTGGGCGAGCAGGGCACGAAGGCGGATGGCCTCCGCGCGCACCGCCCACGCCTCGCTGCCGACCGTGCGGAACCGACGCGCCGCCGCCCCCGCGACGGTCGCCGAACGCGGCCCGTCGTGGGCGAGCAGCGACCGGGCGAGCTGGAACTCCGCCTCCGCCCGGGCCTGGGGCATGTGCTGCGCGCCGAAGACACGGGCCGCGCTCGCGAGCGCGTTCTCCGCCTCGTAGACGTGGCCCGCCTCGCGGAGAGCCTCGGCACGGTCGACGTCGCAGATCGCAGCGGCGGCCGGGGCCTCTCGCGCTATCTCATCGCGTACCGCAGTCATCTCGTTGAGAGCGATAACAAGTTCACCGGAAAGCAGGTTCACATATCCGAGATTGTGACGTGCTTGCGCTGCCCCCAGGCGATCTCCCGCGACTCCGAAAACCTCGGCGGCACGACGCAGATCGGCGGCGCTCTTGTTGAGCGAAGCTTCCTGCATATGTGCCATGGCACGATTCATGAGGAGATTCGCCTCGGCGATCGGATCCGCAGATACGCCATCGATCGCGAGACTCAACGCAGGGATAGCTTCCTCAATACGAGCGGCATGCATAAGAAGAGTACCCAGCTGACCGTAGACGATAGCTCTCGTTGTCTCGGCAATACCGTCAAAAGCTATTGCATCTCGGCAAATCCTCTCTGCTTCGTCTCTCTCGCCTAGCTGGTCCGTAACATATGCCAAAGTGCCGTGGACCCGAGCGCGTAAGTCAGCTTCTCCCGTACGGCTCGCAGCTCGAATCAGGTTTTGACGCGCACTCACTAGTCGTTTACGGTTGCCGTCCTCCACGCCTCGCCGGTACAGCTCCTCCGCGCTGAGCTTCATGGCGAGCAGACGCTCACGGGCCGAATGTCACAGGATGTCGTGCGTCTTCCTCTCGCGCCCCCGCTCTGGAAGGCTCTTCTCTGCCGGGGCCTTCGCCCACGGCGTCCCCCGAAGAAAGAAGGCACCATGCCGTACTCCAAGACCAACTCCCTCCCCGCCGACCTCGTCGCGGAGTTCACCGCGCTCGCGCCCGTCGTCGAGCCGGTCGATCTCGACGACGACGAGGACTGACCCGCGCGGGCGGGCGCGCGGCGATGCCGCGGCCCGCCCATACCGGCAGAGGGACGAGAAGGGCGCACGCTCCGCCCGTGTGAGCTCGTCCGGCTGACGGGGAGGGTAGAGTCCGCGGATTCGTACCGTGCCCGATCGCTGTCCCACGCTCGGCGGTGGATGCCTCTGAGACTGCCCGTACTCACAGCTGCGATGGTCGAAGGCAGAGGATAGGCCCACAGCGATGCCGCCCACCCGAACTCCCCAGATATCCAGACGGTGATTCCTCGCCGGTTCGCCATCGGGTCGTCGCAGACACGCTCGTCGATCGCGCCCGGATTTTGAGGGTCATCGCGACCCGCGGGTCTGCGGCGCTTGCGCCCGATCCGTTCGGGTCGAGCGACGGTCCGCACAGTCCCGCATGCGCCGGCCCGCCTGCACCCGGCATTCCTGCCTCTCCTCCGCACGGTCACGAGTCCGCGTATCACCCCCATCTGCACTGCTGCCCGCTTCGATGAGCGCTTCTCCCCGGCACGCTCGCACGACGCGCTCACTCGCGGGAGTGGTCGTCGGTCTCCAGCACCTTCAGCGCGGCGGCCGTCGCACGGCGTGAGCGTTTGATCGCGGCCGCAGACCTCTTCTCCTGCTCCGGCACGGGGCCGAGCTCAGCGGCGATGACCGCGGCGGCGTACGGAGCCGCGAACGAGGTGCCGCTCCACGCCGAGAACGTCCCCCGGTAGTCGTCGGGGCCGATCGTCTCGCGCCGCCGCTCGTAACGGTCGTCCCGCGTGGAGGCCTGACGCCCGCCCTCGAACGCGGGTGTCGTGCTCACGACGGAGGCTCCTGGGGCGTAGGCGCGCACCCAGGGGCCGACGTTGGAGAAGAGCGCGACCGAGGAGCCGCTGGGGTTGAGCGCCCCCACCGACACGTGCTCCGCGTCGAGGTCGGGCACGATGCCGTTGCCGGAGCCGTGCCATGCCCACAGCGAAGCGGGGAAGGTCGGCCGGTCGATGGCGTCGTTGCCCGCCGACGACACGACGGCGCAGCCGAGGCTCCGCGCGGCCTTCAGCAGGTCGTAGAGCGTCGTGGAGAACAGGCCGTCCTCCGGCGTCTCGTGGTAATAGCCCAGCGAGAGGTTCAGCACGTCGATCGGGAGGCCGCCCTCGCCCGCCCGATAGCGCTGCAGCAGCGTGACGACGCCCGCGAGGATCTCGATGAGCGCGCCCTCGTCGACGACGCCCAGAGCGTCGGCGGTGCGCACCGACACGATGTCGGCGTCGGGGGCGAGCTGGCGAACGACGCCCGCGATGAACGTCCCGTGACCGGCGACGGGGTCGATCTCGCCGTCGAGCTGACCGTAGAGGTCGGGATAGCGCTCGGGATCGGCGTCGTCGGTGAGCCCGAGCGGCACGCCGTCGAGCTCGACCCGCCGCGTGACGACGTCGTCCGGCAGCCAGCCGTGCACGCCGCATCCCGTGTCGAGGATCGCGACGACCGGGCGGCGATGGCCGCGTTTCGGGTTCTGACCGCGTACCGGGATCGCGCCCAGGATCGAGATCGACTGACGAGCACCTCGGCCAGCCTCGAGATAGTCGTCCGCTCCGCACGGGTTCGTCCGAGAAAACGGGTTCGTCCGAGAGAACGGGTTCGTCCGAGAGAACGGATTCAGTCCCACCGGGTCGATCGACACGACGTGCTCCAGGCCCACGTCGGGCAGCGTCCACTGCTCGCCCTCCGCGCCGCGCGTACGGGCGAGGCGCCGTGCACGCTGCAGCACGCGCCAGGCGTCCGGCGCCACGGGCGACAGGTCGGCCTCCGGATCGAGCGACGTCGTGATCCGCACGCGCGCGACGCCCGGGACGCCCGGCGTCTCCGGCGACGGCGGCAGCAGGGGGTCGGGGGCCTCCGTCTCGCCCAGCGCCTCGCCGCGCAGCGTCTCGACCGTGACGTCCCATCCGAACGCCCCGGCCGCCTCGCGGATCAGCGCCAGGTGCGGCAGTTCTCCTGCGCCCGTCCGATGCGTCACGAGCAGCCGGTCGGGCACGTACGCCGTGGGGAAGGCCTGCACGCCATCGATCGGATCGACGGCGGGATCGAGGATCTTCCCCACCGGGATCGACCCCACCGCCCTGTCGCGCCACGACCATCCGTCGGGCTGAGGTGCAATCGCCATCGTCTCGTCCTCTTTCCTCGCCGTCGGGCCGGCGTCCGTCATCCCCGCACGGCGTGCGCCGCGCGTTCGCTCATGTCACCGCTCGAACCGGACCCGCGCGCACTCGCGCGGCCCGGCCTCCCCGCGTGGTGCGCCTGCCCGCAAGCGACGTACTCGCGGCCGCTTTCACGCACGACGACCACTCGAACGACCTCGAGCCCGGCGCCGAACGCGTCGTATCCGCCCGGAGGCACGCACGCGTCACACCTCGACGCAGGGCGTCGAGAACTCGCGCTGCCCCTCCGCCCGGCGATCGGCCATCCGTCCGTGAACCGAGCAGTGCCCGGCCGCCGCGCCCGAGGCCCGTGCACGCCCGCGAGTCCTGCACGCAGCGCCGTCGCACCGCAGCGAGACCGCCCGCGCGACGGGCTCGACGCCGAAGCCCATCCGGCCACCGTCTCGAACCAGGCCGTCGCGGGCCCATCCCGACGCCCCCGACCGTCCACGCGCGTCCCGCCCGCCCCGAGACCCGTTCGGCCGTCGTCTCGAACGACAGTGTCGCGAACTCGCACGGCCCGTCGTCCCGCCGCACGACCGTCCGCACACGCCCCGTCCGGCCTGAGAACCATCCGGCCGTCGTCTCGAACGACAGTGTCGCGAACTCGCACGGCCCGTCGTCCCGCCGCCCCGCAACCAGCCGCGCGCGTCCCGCCCGCTCTGAGGCCCATCCGCATCACACCTCGAACCACGGAGTCGCGAACTCTCGCGCACCGTCGTCCCGGCGCACGACCATCCGCACCTGCGACGGCCCCGGCTTCACGTCGTCGAAGGTGAAGCGGCCGTCGCCCGCCGTCTCGGCCGACCACTCGCGTGCCTCCTGCGCACAGCGAGCTGCGAGCACGGGCGGATCCGACCATCCGTCCACCCGCCGCGTACCCGACTTCGTCGCCGCGATGTGCAGGAGCACGTGCGCGACGTCGTTGGAGAACTGCAGCGTCTGGTGCTCCGGGTCCGCGCGGACGGATGACGGGTCCGCCTCCGCCACGAGGGCGAGGAGCTCGAAGTCACGCGAGAGGTCTTCCACGGCGACAGCGGCGATCATCCGCTCGGTGAGGCTCGCGGGCACCGGGTCCTCGTGCCGCCACATGTCGCGCAGAGCGGCGAAGAGCTCGGCGTCACCCGATTCGACGCCCTCGGTGTCACTCATGCCGCCCCTTCGGGTCCAGACCTATCTCATCGAGCACAGAACGCAGCTTCGCCAGACAACGCTGCCGTGTGGGGCCGATACTACCCACGGCCATGTGGAGATCGCTCGCGATGCGTGCGTAATCGGGGCGGTCGTCGAAGGCCACCACGCGCAGGAGGCGCTGGCACCGTTCGTTCAGCGTTCTCACCGCGCTCCACAGCAGGCGCGACGCGTCGGCACGGACGACGTCCTCCTCGGTCGCGGTCTGGGGTGGAAGGCGCGCCTCGAGCTGCTCGTCTTCCGTGGGGTCGGCGCGACGATCGGCGCGGGACGCACGCCACGCCTCCCTGCGCGCCGTGATGGTGAGCCATCCCGACACCGCCTGCGGGTTCTCGATCGTGTCGTGCTTGCGGACGAGCGTGAGCCACGTCGTCTGCACGACGTCCTCGGCGACCGAGGCGCGCAGGCCGTACGCACGCACGACGTGCCAGAGCACGGGGGTCATGATCCGCACGAGCTCGTCGATCGCCCGCGAATCGCCGTCGCGCCAGCGCAGGAACAGCGCCGCCGCCTGCTCCCAGCGCGCACGAGCATCACCCATTGCGTCGACGGCAGGATCTTCCGCGGTTTCGGGCGACTGCGGAGACAGCCCCTCGTTCGGGTAAGCGGGAGGCGCCGACAGGGAGTCGTCGTCCATGTCAAGCTCATAGCTTGCCCGGACACCCCGGATACCACAACCCTCGTCGTACATCTTTGTGATATCGATATCATGCAGGGTTCGCCGGCTGGGCCCGCCCATCCCATCAGCGACAATCCATCCCACCGGCGACAATTCGGTCGGCAGCCGCATTCTCGCGGCGTGTATGGATTCTCGCTGGAGCAGCGTCGTGCTCACGCCGGGCGGCGCACACACTCGCGCGGCCCGCACGTGCTCACCCCGGGCGGCGCTCACGCCGGGCGCCGAGGAACGCACGCCTACCCTGGATGGGTGCCCGCGAAGATCCTGCTGTACTACCTCTTCACGCCGATCGCCGAACCCGAGGCGATCCGCCTCTGGCAGCGTGACCTGTGCGAGCTGCTGGGGCTCCGCGGGCGCATCCTGCTGTCGAAGGACGGCATCAACGGCACCGTCGGCGGCGACATGTCGGCCCTCAAGCGCTACATCCGCAAGACGAAGGACTACACGCCGTTCGCACGAATCGAGTTCAAGTGGTCGTCCGGATCGGGGCTCGACGAGAACGGGCTCAGCCTCGACTTCCCGCGGATGTCCGTGAAGGTCCGCGACGAGATCGTGTCGTTCGGCGCCCCCGGCGAGCTGCGCGTCGACGAGAACGGCGTCGTGGGCGGGGGCACGCACCTCTCCCCCGGAGCGCTGCACAAGCTCGTCGCGGAGCGCGGCGACGAGGTGGTCTTCTTCGACGGCCGAAACGCCTTCGAGGCGGAGATCGGGCGGTTCACGGGCGCGGTGGTGCCGGATGTCGCCACCACGCGGGACTTCATCGCCGAGCTCGACTCCGGCCGCTACGACGACCTCAAGGGACGCCCCGTCGTCACCTACTGCACGGGCGGAATCCGATGCGAGGTGCTGTCGAGCCTCATGGCGTCGCGCGGCTTCGGCGAGGTGTATCAGCTCGACGGCGGCATCGTCCGCTACGGCGAGACGTTCGGCAACACGGGCCTCTGGGAGGGGTCGCTGTACGTCTTCGACGGCCGCGAGTCGATGACGTTCGGCTCGGATTCGGCCGTCGTCTCGCAGTGCGCGCGTTGCGGGACGCCGACCGACCGGATGGTCGACTGCACCGACGACGCCTGCCAGGTGCGCGTCGTGCTCTGCGCCGGCTGCGGCGACGAGGCGCCCTGCGCCCGCCACGCGGCCGTGACCGCCTAGCACCCGGCGCGGCCCACACGCCACGCGCCACGCGCACGTTTGTGGGTGGAAAACGCCGTTTACCGACGCGGGAAAGCGGCGTTTTCCGCCCACGAACGTCGGCCTGTGGAAAGTGAACGACGCCCCTCCGCCGAACCCGGCACCATGGCGCCTATGCGCTCACCCCGCCTCCTCCCCCGCCGCCTCGCGGGACGCGCGTTCGCCGTGCGAGACGCCGCGATCGCACGTGGACGCCTGAGGAGGTCCGATCTCGCCGCGCCGTTCGCGGGCGTACGGGTGCCGATCCGCGCCGACGCCGCGCTCGGTCCATCCGACATCGACGACGATCCCTGGCGGCGTCTGCGCGAGATCGCGCTCGCCCGGGCGGAGGCGTTCTCGACCGTGCTCCCCGACGGTGCCGTCTACAGCCATCACACGGCAGCCCACGCCCACGATCTCCCCCTGCCTCGACGGCACATGGACGACCTCGCCGTCCACGTCTCGGTTCGCACCCAGGCCGAGCGACGACGCCGCGCGGGCGTCGCGTTCCATCTCGTCCCGCCGGGCCGTCAGCGGGTCCACATCGTCGGCGGCCTGCCCGTCACGACGGCCGTCGACACCTGGTGTGCGCTCGCCGGGGTCCTGCGGGTGCCGGAGATCGTCGCGATGGGGGATGCGCTCGTGCGGCGCAAGCGCCCGCTCGCCACGATGGACGAGCTCGCCGAAGCCGTCCGCCGCCACCGCGGACGCCACGGCGCCAAGGCCCTCCGCGTCGCCCTCGCGCTCATCCGGCCGCGCACCGACTCGCCCGCCGAGACCGAGCTCCGCCTGGCGATCCACGACGCGGCGCTTCCCGAGCCCGAGGTCAACGTCTGGGTCCTCGACGGTCGAGGTCGCCGGATACGGCTGGGCGACCTCGTCTACCGTCGCGAGCGCATCCTCGTCGAGTACGACGGGCCGCATCACTTCACCGATCCCGCGCAGCAGCAGAAGGACATCGACGCGCTGGACGCAGCCGTGGCAGCAGGATGGCGGGTCATCCGCGTCACCAACGTCCATCGTCGTCAGGGCTTCGCGCCGATCATCCGGCGGCTGCGCGACGCATTGCGGGAGCGTCGCGCTTCCCTATGACCCCGTCCTCACGCCCCTCGTGCCGTTTGTGGGGGGAGGGAGGGCACGGCGTGGGGCGGACGACCCCGCCGCGCATGGACGGGAGGCGCTCATGCGGGCGATACCGTTGTACGCATGCACGATCCCACTCCCACGGAAGCCCTCGACGCCGTCGGACGGCTGGAGGCGGAGCAGGAGATCCCGGAGCAGATGCGTGCGGATGTCCGGCTGCTCGGCTCCCTGCTCGGCCGGGTGCTGCGCGAGAGCGGCTCCACCGGCCTGTACGAGGACGTCGAGCGGCTGCGCATCGCGACGATCCACGCGTACACCGACCCCGGCTCCGAGGCGTTCGACCGCGCCGTGCGGATCGCCGACGCGTTCTCTGTCGAGCGGGCGGACGAGGTGGCACGCGCCTTCACCGCCTACTTCCACCTCGTGAACCTCGCCGAGGAGCACCAGCGCGTGCGCGTCCTGCGCGAGCGAGAGGGGCAGCCCGAACGCGACCCGCGCGGCACGATCGCGGGAGCCTTCGCGGAGCTGGCGGCCGAGATCGGCGCCGATGCGGCGCGGGAGCGCCTCCGGTCCCTCCGCTTCCATCCCGTCTTCACCGCGCACCCGACCGAGGCGCGGCGTCGCGCGGTGTCCACGAGCATCCGCCGGCTCTCGTCGCTCGTCGACGAGCTCGGAGCGACTCCGCAGGGCGGCTCGGCCGAGCGGCGCGTCGAGCGCCTCATGCTCGAGGAGATCGACACGCTCTGGCGCACCGCGCCCATCCGCGCCGAGAAGCCCTCGCCGCAGGACGAGGTGCGCGCGGTCATGGCGGTGTTCGACGACACGCTCTTCACCACGGTGCCCGAGATCTACCGCCGCGTCGACGACACCCTCCAGGCGTCCGGCGACCGCCCGCCGATCGTCGAGCCCTTCGTGCGCGTGGGCAGCTGGGTCGGCGGCGACCGCGACGGCAACCCCTTCGTCACCGCCAAGGTCAGCAGGAAGGCCGCCGCGATCGCGAGCGAGCACGTGCTCCTCGGCCTCGAGCGCGCCGCGCAGCGCGTCGGCCGCGGGCTCACGCTCGACGCGACGACGACCCCGCCGAGCGACGACCTGCTCGCGCTCTGGGATCGCCTGCGCAGCGCCGACGAGGAGGCCGCCGCCGAGATCGCCAAGCGCTCGCCCGACGAGCCGCACCGCCGGACCCTCCTTCTCCTGTCGCGCAAGATCGTCGCGACGCGCACGCGCGACGCCGACCTCGCCTACCGCGACCCCGAGCACCTCATCGCCGACCTCCGCGTCGTCCAGGGCTCCCTCGCGCAGGCGGGCGCGGCGCGCCAGGCCTACGGGCAGCTGCAGGAGCTCATCTGGCAGGTCGAGACGTACGGCTTCCATCTCGCCGAGCTCGAGGTGCGCCAGCACTCCGCGGTGCACGCCACCGTGCTCGCCGAGCTCGACGCCGGAGGGGCCCGCAGCGCGCAGACCGAGGAGGTCCTCGAGGTCTTCCGCGCGATCTCCTACATCCAGGAGCGCTTCGGCCCGCGGGCGGCCGGCCGCTACATCGTCTCGTTCACACGGTCGGCCGAGGACCTCGCGAACGTGCACCGCCTCGCGCGGTACGCGGTGGGCGACACCGGGACCGTCCCCGTGCTCGACGTCATCCCCCTGTTCGAGACGTTCGCCGACCTGCAGGCCGCCCCGCGCATCCTCGCGGAGATCGTCGACCATCCCGAGTTCTCCGCGCGCCTGGATGCCACAGGCCGGCGCCTCGAGGTGATGCTCGGCTACTCCGACTCCTCCAAGGACGTCGGCCCCGTCGCCGCGAACCTCGCCCTCTACGAGGCGCAGGCCGCGATCGCCGCGTGGGCGCAGGAGCAGCGCATCGAGCTGACGCTCTTCCACGGCCGGGGCGGCGCCCTCGGCCGCGGCGGCGGGCCGGCGAACAGCGCCATCCTCGCGCAGCCGCCGCACTCGGTGGACGGACGCTTCAAGCTCACGGAGCAGGGCGAGGTCATCTTCGCCCGCTACGGCGACGCCGACATCGCGATGCGGCACATCGACCAGGTCGCCGCGGCCATCCTCACCGCGTCCGCCCCCTCGAACGAGGAGCGCAACCGCGCCGCCGCCGAGCGGTACGCCGGCATCGCGCAGGCTCTGGAGACGACGTCGCGCGCGCGGTTCTTCGAGCTCGTGAAGGCCCCCGGCTTCGCACCGTGGTTCGCCACCGTGACGCCCATGGAGGAGGTCGGCCTCCTCGCGCTCGGGTCACGGCCCGCACGACGCGGCCTGTCGGTCGAGTCGCTGGAGGACCTCCGCGCGATCCCGTGGGTGTTCGCATGGACGCAGGCGCGCATCAACCTCGCCGGATGGTTCGGCCTGGGCACGGCGCTCGAGGCGGTCGGCGACGAGGCGCAGCTGGTGGAGGCCTACGCCGAGTGGCCCCTCTTCCGCACGATGATCGACAACGTCGCGATGAGCCTCGCGAAGGCCGACGACCGCATCGCGCGGCAGTACCTCGCGCTCGGCGACCGGGACGACCTCGCCGCGCTCGTCATGGACGAGATGGCGCTCACGCGCGACGGGGTCGTGCGCATCTCCGGCGGCGGGGAGCTGCTCGCGAACAAGCCCGTGCTGCAGCGCGCCGTGAAGCTGCGCAGCCCCTACGTCGACGCGCTGTCGCTGCTGCAGCTGCGCGCCCTCCGCGCGCTGCGCGACGCCCCCGTCGATGCGCCGGCCGATCCCGAGCAGCAGCACCTGCTGCTCCTGTCGGTGTCGGGCGTCGCGGCCGGCCTGCAGAACACCGGCTGACTCCCCTCGCATCGCCCGGATGACGATCCGGCCCCCTCTCGCCGCGCGCAGACGGGTGCCGGATCGTCCTCTGAGCGGGCGCACCGGTCGTGCGGGCCCTATCCTGGGCGGATGGCGGGGAGGGGAACACGGGCCACGATGAAGGACGTGGCCGCGCTGGCGGGCGTCTCGGCGAAGACCGTGTCGAACGTCGTGACGGGCACGACCTTCGTGCGGCCGGAGACGGTCGAGCGCGTCGAGGCCGCCATGCGCGAGCTCGACTTCGTGCCGAACCTCAGCGCGCGAGGCCTGCGCAACGGGCGCTCCGGGACGATCGCGGTCGCCCTCCCCGATCTCGCGACGGCGTTCTCGGCCGACCTGCTGCACAGCATCGTCGAGGTCGCGCACGAACGGGGGTTCGCGGTGCAGATCGAGGAGACGGGGGCCGAGCCCGGACGCGAGTACGAGCTGCTGTCGCGCGCCCGTGCGCACCTCGTCGACGGCGTCATCCTCAATCCCATCCGGCTCGAGGACAGCGCCGTGGAGCACGCCGACCGCCTTCCGCCCGTCGTGCTCATCGGCGAGGTCGAGCAGCACGTCACCGACCGCGTCCTCGTCGACAGCCGCGCCGCTGCGGCCTCGATCACACGGCACGTCATCGAACGCGGCGCCCGCCGGGTCGCCGCGGTGGGCGGAGACGGCCGCGCCGATATCGCGACCGCGACGAGCAGGCTGAGGCTCGCGGGCTACCGCGACGCCCTTCGCGAGGCCGGGCTGGACGTCGTCCCCGCGCTCGAGGTGAACCACTTCCCGTGGAGCGCGGCCGCCGGCGCGTCCGCCGTCGACGAGCTGATCGCGCGAGCGACGCCCTTCGACGCGGTCGTCGCCTTCACCGACTCCATCGCCGTCGGCGCGCTGCACGCCCTCCACGCGCAGGGCGTCCGCGTTCCCGAGGACGTGCTCGTCACGGGCTTCGACGACGTCGAGATCGCCCGGTTCGCGACCCCTGCTCTCACGACCGTCCGCTTCGACCGCCGTGCGTTCGCGAGCGAGGCCCTCACGCTGCTGGAGTCGCGCATCGACGCGCGCACCACTCCGCCCCGCGCCGTGACCGTGCCGTACGAGGTCGTCGTGCGGGCGAGCACGGGAGGAGTCTGAGCCGGGTTCGGTGCAGCGGCCGGCTCCGTGCGTCCGCCGTATCGTGCACAACGCAGGAATCCCGGGCTCCCGTCACGGAAGAAGCCCCGTCATTCCGCGGCGGCCTCTGCCAGACCGCCGCGATTCTCCTGCGTTGTGTTCGTCGGACGCCGGACCGGCATCCGACGGAGGCGCCGCCGTCGCACGCGGGGGCGCCCCAGGGCGCCCGAGCCCTGCCGCGGTGACGACGACGTTCGCGATCACGACGAGCCCCATCCCGATCCACTCGTTCACGGCGAGCGCCTGCCCGAGCACGAGCCAGCCTGCCGTCGCCGCCCAGACCGGATTGATGCTCATGAACGTGCCGAACAACGACGTCGGCACGCGGCGCAGCGTGACGAGGTCGGCCGCGTAGGGCACGGCCGACGAGAGGAGCCCGCACACGACGGCGAGGCCCACCGCCCGCAGGCTCGGCGGGTGCACGCTGAACCACACGACGGCGGGAACGGCCCACGCGATCGCGGAGAGGACGCTGGCGGCGGAGGCGGCCCGGAGTCCCGAGAGCCTGCTCCCGAGCGCGCGGTTGAGGAGGATGTACGCCGCCCACGCGAAGGCCGACGCCAGCCCGAGGCCCAGCCCGGCGATGTCGCTCGTGGGCTGCGGCTGGGTCAGCACGAGCACGCCGAGAGCCGCGACGGCCGCACCGGCGACATCCCTGGCGCGGCGCGATGTCACGACGGCGACGGCGAGCGGCCCGAGGAACTCCAGCGTGACGGCCGTCCCGAGGCCGAGACGGTCCACGGCGGAGTACAGCGTGATGTTCATGGCGCCGAACGTGACGGCGAGCCCGGCGACGAGAGCCCAGGCCGCCCTGTCGAGCGCACGGAACCGCGGGCGGGCAAGCGCGCTGAGGGCGACGGCCGCCACGATCTGGCGTATCGCGACGACGCCGAACGCGCCGATCGCGGGGAACGCCAGGGCACCGGCGGCGGCCCCGAACTGGTTGCTCGCACCGGACGCGAGCATGACCGCGACACCGCCCGTCCGCTGACGAGGCGTGGCGGTGTCGGGCGACAGCGGCGTGCCGGGCGCGGGAGCCTGACGGCTGAGGGCGGTGTCCATGAGACGAGATCACCAGAGATCGAGGTATTCCCAAAATGCATCTGACGGATGTGTCATACGATTTGTTCATGGAATGGGATCTGCGGGCGCTGCGGCATCTCGTCGCGGCAGCCGAGACGGGCACCTTCACGGATGCGGCTATCGAGCTGGGCGTCTCCCAGGCCGCCGTCTCCCGCACCATCGCGGGCCTGGAGGAGAGCGTCGGGGCACGCCTGATGCTGCGGACGCGTCGCGGCTGCGAGCCCACCGCGCTGGGGCGACGCGTGCTTCCGCAGGCTCGCCGCGTCCTCGCCGAGGCGGCACGCTTCGACGAGATGATCCGCAGCGAGGAGTCCACGCTGCGCCTCGGCTACGCCTGGGCGGCAGCCGGGCGCCACACGACGCCGCTCCTGCGCGGATGGGCGCGGGATCATCCTGCGGTCACGCTGCGGCTCGTCCGCCACAACACGGTCACGGCCGGGCTGGACGAGGGTCTCTGCGACGCGGCCATCGTCCGCACCCCGCTGGACGAGCGCCGCTTCGAGGCGGTCTCCGTCGGCCTGGAACGCCGGATGGTCGCATTCGCCGCCGACGACGCGGACTGGGCGCGGCGCCGGACCATCCGGATGGCGGAGATCGCCGCGCGACCCGTCCTCGTCGACACCCGCACGGGCACGACCGTCCCGGAGCTCTGGCCGGAGGGCGCCCGTCCGACCGTCCTGTCGCGGACGTCCGACGTGGAGGAATGGCTCGACGCGATCGCCGCGGGCGCCGGCATCGGAACGACGTCCGAGGCGACGGCGGCGCACAATCCCCGCCCCGGCGTGGCGTACCGCCCCGTCAGCGACGGGCCGGCCATCTCGGTGCGCCTCGCATGGCGGAGGGACGACCCGCCTCCGGGCCTCTCCGGCCTCGTCACCGCCCTCACCGCGCTCTACCGCGCCCCTGCTTGACGGCCCGCAGGGCGCGGATGAGCGGGCAGCCCTGATCGACCGACGCGGTTCGAATGACGAAAACGTCCCACTCGAGGGCGCAAACCGGGTCGAATTCGTCATTCGAAGCAGCAGGCGTCGGGCTGGACGGGGCGGATGGGACAGACCGAGCGAGGGACCCCTTGCACACATCATTACATCGATGTAATTATGTGTGCGTCTCCGTCGGACGGTCACGAAGGAGTGACGATGGCACCCCCTGTCTCCCTCACACGGCGTCAGCTGTTCGCGGGCGCCGCCCACCTCGCGGGGTGCGCACCCGCGGGCGGCTCCCCCTCCGCTCAGGAGCTGCAGTTCTGGCACCTGCTGAGCGGCGGCGACGGTGTGACGATGTCGGGCCTGCTCGACGCGGCCAACGCCGCGCAGTCGGCCTATCGCGCCCGCCCCACGGTGCTCGCGTGGCGTGAGCCGTACTACACGAAGCTCGCGATGGCCGGCGCCGGCGGACGCGCGCCCGACGTCGCGATCATGCACGCCACGCGCGTCAACGGATGGGCGCCCGGCGGCCTCCGATGCTCGAGGGCGTCTCGAGCGACACGACCCGGTCGATCGTCCAGTACATCTACGAGGCCGGAATCGTCGACTACCGCTTCGGCCACTCCGCCGCCGTCTCGTACGTGTTCTTCGCGCTCATCGTCGTCGTCGGGTTCACGCAGGCGGCCGTCACCCGACGCAGGAAGGACAGGCCATGACCACGGCCACCCGCACGATCGTCGCGCCCGGGAGCGCGATCCGCAGACCCCGACGACCCCACCGCGCACCCGGCGCGCGCCGTTCGGCGTGCTGAGCGTGCTCGCGTTCCTCGTGCTCGCGGCTCCCGCTGCCGGATGGCTGCTGCCGTTCCTCTGGGCGGTCGCGACGGCGTTCACGTCCGAGACGGACGCCGCCTCGACGACGACGTGGATCGGCCGGAGCGGCCCGACGGCCGAGGCGTTCACGGCCATCCTCTCGCAGGGCAACGTCTCCGTCTGGGCGCTCAACAGCCTCTGGACGTCGACGGCGATCACGGCCATCACGCTCGCCATCTCGGCGCTCGCGGCCTACGCCTTCTCGCGCCTCGACTTCAGCGGGCGCCGGTGGCTCTTCGTGCTCGTCGTCGCCTCGATCGTCGTGCCGCCGCAGGTGCTCATCATCCCGCTGTTCTCCGAGATGCTGGCGTTCGACCTGGTCGACACGCACGGGGGGCTCATCCTGCCGCAGGTCGTCGCGCCGACGATGGTGTTCGTGCTCAAGCGGTTCTTCGATCAGGTGCCCATCGAGCTGGAGGAGGCCGTACGGATGGACGGGGCGACCCGGCTGCGCGTGCTCTGGTCGATCGTGCTGCCGCTGTCGCGCCCCATCCTCGGGGCGGTGGCGATCTTCGTGTTCATCGGCGCGTGGAACAACTTCCTCTGGCCGTTCCTCGTCATAGGCGACACGCAGCTCATGACGCTCCCCATGGGCCTCCAGACCGTCATCAGCGCCGACGGCGTGCAGTACGCGCAGGTGATGGCGCAGGCCGTGCTCGCCGCGCTGCCGCTCATCGTCGTGTTCCTCGTCTTCCAGAAGCAGATCGTCAAGGGCGTCGCGACCACCGGCTTCGGCGGTCAGTGAGCGTCCGCCACCCACGAACAGGAGAACCATGACCCACGCCCGCATCGCCATCGACCGCGACTTCACGATCGCCGACGTGCCGCGGAGGCTCTTCGGCTCGTTCGTCGAGCACATGGGCCGTTGCGTCTACACCGGCATCTACGAGCCGGGGCACCCGCAGGCCGACGAGCGGGGATTCCGCACGGACGTCCTGGAGCTCGTGCGCGAGCTCGGCCCGACGGTCGTGCGCTATCCCGGCGGCAACTTCGTCTCGGGGTATCGCTGGGAGGACGGCGTCGGCCCGGTCGGCGAGCGGCCGCGGAGGCTCGACGGCGCCTGGCACACGATCGAGACGAACGCCTTCGGCCTGCACGAGTTCGTCGACTGGGCGGGTGAGGCGGGCGTCGAGGTCATGGAGGCCGTGAACCTCGGCACGCGCGGCGTCGAGGAGGCGCGCGCGCTCGTGGAGTACGCGAACCATCCGGGCGGCACGGCCTGGTCGGACCTGCGCCGCCGCAACGGCGCCGCAGACCCGTTCGGCATCACGCTGTGGTGCCTCGGCAACGAGCTCGACGGCCCGTGGCAGATCGGGCACAAGACGGCGCACGAGTACGGGCGCCTTGCGCAGGAGACGGCCAAGGCCATGCGCCTGGTCGACCCGTCGATCGAGCTCGTCGCCGTGGGGTCGTCGAACCGGCAGATGCCGACCTTCGGCACGTGGGAGCACACCGTCCTCACGCACGCCTACGACGAGGTCGACTACATCTCGATGCACGCCTACTACCAGGAGCACGACGGGGATGCGGCGTCGTTCCTCGCCGAGGCCGTCGACATGGACGCCTTCATCGACGGCGTCGTCGCGACCATCGACGCGGTGAAGGCCGCGGGCAAGCACCGGAAGCAGGTCGACATCTCGTTCGACGAGTGGAACGTCTGGTACCAGCGCGGGCTCGACACGGACGACCAGCCGCACATCGTCTCGGCCTCGAAGCAATGGCGCGAGCATCCGCGTCTCATCGAGGACGCCTACAACGTCACGGACGCCGTGGTCGTGGGGACGTTCCTGCACAGCCTGCTCCGTCACGGCGACCGCGTGCGGATCGCGAACCAGGCGCAGCTCGTCAACGTCATCGCGCCCATCCGCTCCGAGGAGGGCGGGCCGGCGTGGCGCCAGTCGATCTTCTGGCCCTTCGCGCGCATCGCGAAGCTCGCACAGGGCCGGATCCTCCGCCTCGCGGTCGAGTCGTCGCAGGTGCCGACGGCGCGGTTCGGCGACGTCGACGCGGTGGATGCGGCCGCGACGTGGGACGAGGAGGCGGGCACGATCTCGCTCTTCCTCGCGAACCGCTCGCTCGCGGAGGCAGGAGACGTCGCCGTGGACCTGCGCGGGCTCGCGGCCACGGGCGTCCGGTCGGCGGAGGTCCTCACGGTGCCGGGCGACGGCGACCGCCTGTCGGCAAACGTCGAGACCGATCAGGAGCGCGTCGGCCTCGTGCCGTTGCGCGACGTGGGCCTCGACGACGGCACGCTCCGCGCGACGCTGCCGCCGCTGTCGTGGGCGGCCGTCGTGCTCGACGTCCGCCGCGCCTGAGCGGCGCGGCCGACGCCGTGCCCGACGCACGCCCCGCCCGCGCCACACCGTCCCGGCGCGCGTACCCTGGAAGGCATGACGACTCCTGCGAGCAACGAGATCACGATGTTCGGCGCCGAGTGGTGCCGCGACTGCCGCCGCACCAAGGCGCAGCTCGACGGGCTGGGCGTCGCCTACACGTACGTCGACCTCGAGGCGGAACCCGCCGCGGCCGACGTCGCGAAGGACATCTCGGGCCGGACGAACATCCCCGTCGTCGTCTACCCCGACGCGTCGTTCCACGTCGAGCCGTCGAACGCCGACGTCGAGTCGAAGCTGAAAGACCTCAGCCTCATCTGAGTCAGGCGTCGTGAAGGTGCTTCTGCCCGTGATCGAGCACCTTCACGACCACGCCGCGGCGTGAGAGCTCGGCGATCGTGCGCACCTCCTCGGCGGCGTCGCGCCCGAGCGCGTGCACGCTCGCGACGACGAGCACGTCGCCGGTCTTCAGCCGCGAGAAGAGACGCTGCAGACGCTGCTCCCACGACTCGAGGATGTCGGGAGCGGGATGGCGGAACCCCTCGATCGGCACGCCGAACCGGGTGAGGTCGTCGCGCTGCTGGATGATCGAGGGCATGTCGTCGCGCTGCACGACGAGCCCGACGAGCCGCGAGCCCGCCGGCCGTGCCTGCCACCAGCCCCGGTCCCGCTGGAGCTCGACGAAGCACGTCGGGCACTCCGCTGCCTGATGCGTCTCCGTACCGGTCGTCTCTGCGTGCGTCATGTGGTCGGCCTCCACCTCCATTCTGCCGTGTCGGAGCGGAGGATTCCCCCCTTTCGCCACACGCGATTCAGCCGTCCACGCACCCGACGACCGCCTCGGAGCTCCATCCGTCGTCGCGACGCAGGATCACCTCGACGCAGGTCTCCCCCTCGACGGCCGGAACGGTCACCGTGGGCTCCGCCGTGCGGTCGAAACCGGGCTCGGAGCCGACGCTCGCGACCGCCCACAGGTAGCTGTCGCCGTCGAGCGGCTCGGGGTTCGTCCAGGTGAAGACGGCCTCGTCCCCCTGCCGCCAGCCCGCGAGATCCTCCACCCCGGGCACGGCGGGGACGGCCGTCCGCGCGCTGACGGTGCTCGCGTCCAGCGCCCGCGCCGAGCTGCGGTCGACGAGCGCGGGCAGGAGGGATCCGACGACCCCGAGCACGACGGCCGCGACGACGCCTCCTGCGACGGCCCGCGACCGGCGGCCGCGCACCCCGCCGCGCCCCCGCCAGACCCTCTCGGCGACGCGGGGCGCCGGCGCGCGGCGCGCCGGACGAGCAGGCTCGGCATCCGTGCCCGCGGGCGCGGCGCCCGCGACGACGCGCACGCGGGTGAGCCCCGCCTCCTCGTCCTCCGCGGGCTCGACCGACGACACATCCTCCACGATGTCGATGGGGGTCACCGCGTGCGCGAGCTCGATCTGGACCTTCTGCAGCGCACGGGCGAACGCGAGCGCGCTCCTGTGGCGATCGGCGGGGTCCTTCGCCGTCGCCGTGGCGAGCACGGCCTGCAGCGACGGCGGCACGTCCGGCCGGTCGATCCGGGGCAGCTCCATCCGCTCGATCCGCTCGATGAGCTCTCCGGTCGTGTTCCCGCCGCCGGCGAGCTCGAACGGCGAACGCCCCGCGAGGAGCGTGTACAGGGTCGCCCCGAGCTGATACACGTCGGAGCGCGGGCCGCTGCGCGCGACGTCGCCGAACGACTCCGGCGGCGACCACGGGATCGACACGCACGTCGTCTCCGGCGAGCCCAGCGATGTGGCCGCGATGCCGAAGTCGGTCAGGGCGGGACGCCGGTACTCCGTGACGAGGATGTTCGCGGGCTTGATGTCGCGGTGCAGCACGCCCGCCCGGTGCGCCGTCTCGACGGCCGATGCGATGGGGATCCCCACGCGCAGCGCCTCGGCGACGGAGAACGGCTCGCGGCGGCAGCGCGCCTGCAGGTTCGACCCGGGGCAGTACTCCATCACGAGGTAGGGCCGCCCGTCGTCGGAGACGCCCGCCTGCAGGATCGTGACGATCGCCGGATGGGTCGACAGCATCGCCATGACGTTGGCCTCCGCCGTGAACCGCGCCGTCGAGGCCCCTTCGCGATCGGCCGGCAGCACCTTGATCGCGACCTGCCTGCGCGGCAGCTCCTGCTCGTAGCGGTAGACGTCGGCGAAGCCGCCGGACCCGAGCAGGTCGACGTGGCGGAACCCGGGGATGCGCGGCGGCGGGGCCGCGGGACGACTCGGGCTCACGGCAGGTCCTCGAACGCGATCGTCACGCCGTCGCCCAGGTCGACGACGTCGCCCGAGACGACGAGCGTGTGCTCCCCGGGGTACAGCTGCACGGGCGCCGCGCCGCCGCGCAGGAGGGTCGTGCCGTTCGTCGAGTGCAGGTCGACCACGACGACCCCGTCGGCGTCGGGGCGGACCTCGACGTGGCTGCGGGAGATGTCCGACGACGGGCTCTCGACCGTCACGAGGCGCGGCGCCTCGTCCGTCGCGCGCACGCCGCGAGGGCGACGGCCCACCACGACCGGCCGGTCGAGCTCGACGACGTCTCCCCCGGAGAGCCGGATGCGCCCGAAGACGGCACGCGTCCCGAACGGGACGAGCCGCCCGGGTCGCGGCGCGGCGACCGGGGCGCCCGCCCGTCCGACGACGCCGCGCGCGGGGGCGGAGGGCGTGACGACGCCGTCGCCGGAGGCCTCGTCGAAGGGGACGAGGGTGTCGCCGACGAGGGGATCCGGCTGCTCGCCGTGCGCCGTCATCGCCGGTCTCCGGATCGTATGGGACGGACGCGCACCCGCGACGGGATCCTCATTCGCGATCCGCCTCCCGATGCCTGCCTCCCCGCGCGGCTGCGTGGACTCCTCGGCGCGCGGTCGTGGATCTCCAGGGTACCCGTGCACCCCCGGGCGACGGGATCCCCGATCCTCTCGACGGTCGCCTCAGGGTCTCGACCCCGTCGCGATCACGGGGCGAGGCCCGCCGCGGCGGGCTTGAACCCCGCTCGCACGTTCTCGCAGCAGCCGGGGCGGCACACGTCGTACCAGGGTCCGAGGCCCACAGCGCTCGCGCGCTCCTCCGGCGGGGTCGCCGCCATCCGCTCCTCCACGAGGTCGACGATGCCGGAGACGAACGCGGGGTCGATCCCGGGGGTCGGCGTCCGCACGGCGCTCAAGCCCGCCTCGGACGCCGCCTCGAGCGCCTCGTTGTCGAGGTCCCACATGACCTCCATGTGGTCGCTCACGAAGCCGACCGGCACGATCGCGACGGCCCGGACGCCCTCAGCCGGCAGCTCGGCGATGCGATCGCAGATGTCGGGCTCGAGCCACGGCTGCGACGCGGGGCCCGAGCGCGACTGGAACACGAGCTCCCACGCGACCTCGGCGGCACGGGGCTCGTCCGCCCGCACCCTGTCCATGACGGCGGACGCCACGGCCCGGTGCTGGGCGCCGTAGGCCCCCTCGTCGCCGAAGTCGACGTCCCTCGGCCCGGAACGGCGCGCGTCCTCGGTGGGGATGCTGTGCGTCGTGAAGAGGACACGGATGCCCTCGACGGACGTCCCCTCGTCGAAGAAGCCGCGAAGGGCCTGGACGACGCCGTCGACGAACGCGTCGACGAAGCCGGGGTGGTCGAAGAACTGCCGGATCTTGTCGATCGTCACGACGTCGCCGAGCGCCGTCTCGTCGAGCACGCGCGCGAAGTCCTCGCGATACTGGCGGCAGCTGGAGAACGAGCTGTAGGCGCTCGTCGCGAAGGCGAGGAGACGCGCATGGCCGTTCCGCGCCGCGTCCGTCACGGCGTCGGACAGGTACGGCGCCCAGTTGCGGTTGCCCCAGTACACGGGGAGATCGATGCCGCGACGGGCGATCTCGGCCTCGAGCGCCGCCTTCAGCGCACGGTTCTGCGCGTTGATGGGGCTCACCCCGCCGAAGTGGCGGTAGTGGTGCGCGACCTCCTCGAGCCGCTCGTCGGGGATCCCGCGGCCGCGCGTCACGTTCCGCAGGAACGGGATGACGTCGTCCTGCCCCTCCGGTCCGCCGAACCCGGCGAGGAGGAGGGCGTCGTAGCGCTGCGCCTCGCGGGCGAACGGGGCCCCGTCGCGGGAGGCGGGCGAGGCGAAGGGCACGGCGGGTGCGGTCGAGGCGGTCATGAGGTCTGCTCCTGTGTCTCTGGAGGGTGGATGGCGGATCACGCGGTCCCGGCCGCGAAGACGATGAGGATCATCGTGACGACGAAGCCCGAGACGTAGTTGATCCAGAGGAAGCGGCGCCAGCCGCGGTTCGCGCGCGCCGACTCCGCGTCGGACACGCGCGCATACGGCAGCGCCGCGGCGAGGTACGGCAGCGCGAGAAGCGCCGCCCATGCCCCGGGGAGCCCCGTGGCGAGCATGAGGAGTCCCGCCGCGATCCAGGCGGCGAGCGCGAGGCGCACCGTCCGCGCCGCGCCCAGCACGGTCGCGATCGACGCGATGCCCGCCTCCCGGTCGGGCACGACGTCCTGGACCGCGCCGAAGGCGTGGCTCGCCGCGCCCCAGAGGAAGAAGGCGGCGAGCACCGCGATCGCGCCGGCATCCGGGACGCCGCCGGCGAGCACGATGCCGTAGACGGCGGGGCTCACGAAGTGCGTGCTCGACGTGAGCGAGTCGAGCACCGGCACCTCCTTGAACCGGAAGGGCGGGGCGGAGTACGCGACGACCGCGAACAGGCTCGCGGCGAGCACGGCCCAGGACGCCGGCCTCCCGAGGAGGACGAGGACGACGACGAAGGGCAGGCACGCGGCCGCGGCCGCGATGAGCACGGCGCGATGGCTGCGGGGGTCGAGGAGCGCGCCCTCCACGCCGCCCTTCCGCGGGTTGGCGAGATCGGAGGCGTAGTCGAAGACGTCGTTGACGCCGTACATCGCGAGGTTGTACGGGACGAGGAAGAACAGCGCGCCGACGAGGAGGGCGGCGTCGACCTCGCGCGCGACGAGCAGATAGGCCGCCGCGAACGGATAGGCCGTGTTGACCCAGCTGAGCGGGCGCGAGGCCGCGAGCAGGTCAGCGATCACGGCGCCTCCCGAGGAACGACCACAGCGCCGGCAGCAGGACGACGACGGCGAGCGGGTAGGCGAAGTCCTCCACGGGCGCCAGCCCGATCCGCAGACCCGAGACGTGCTCGTCCGCGTAGGCGAAGAGCCCCGCCGCGATCATGAGGTTGTCGAACGCCGCCGTGAGGAGGACGAGGGCTCCCGCGGCGAGCGCGAGCGGGACGGGGGCCGGGCGGCGCGCGCCGCCGGGACGCGACGCCGACAGCGCGAGCGCCGCGACGACGGCGAGCCCCAGGAAGAGCGCGCACAGCAGCGCGTAGGTCATGCGCCCCCGTCCTTCCGCCGGTCGAGGAGCCGGCTCGCGCCGCAGACGAGGACCATCGCGAGCTCGCACAGGAAGAGCAGGAACACCGGCTCCTCGAGCGGGAGCTCCGGCGCGAGCAGGACGCCGGTCATCAGCTCCGTCTCGGCACGGAAGAAGATGCCGAGGCCGATGCCGGCGAGATCCCACGCGAGGAGGAACGCGAGTCCCACGGCGAGCACGACGGCGGCGTCCTTGGGCGCGTGCCACAGGAAGAGACGGTACCGGCGGTCGACGAGCAGCACGCAGCCGAGCGACACGACGAGCGCGGCGAGGTAGACGACGCTCACAGCGGCTCCGCGAGGGGCCCGGCCGACACGTCGCCGCGCAGTCGCTTGACGACGAGCTCGGCGCTGATGAGACACATCGGCAGGCCGATCCCGGGGACGGTCGTCGCTCCCGCGTACAGCAGCCCCCTCACACGCGAGGAGGCGTTGGAGCCGCGCAGGAAGGCGCTCTGCCTCAGCGTGTGCGCAGGCCCCAGCGCGCCGCCGCGCCACGCGCCGTAGTCCCGCTCGAAGTCGGCCGGCCCGATGCTGCGGCGCACGACGACGCGCTCGCGGAGATCGGGGATCCCCGCCCACCCCGCGATCTGGTGGATCGCGGCGTCCACCGTGCTCTCCACGGCCGGATCCCCCGCACCGTCGACGCCTCCGGCCCCGATGCCGGGATCCGCCGGGACGGGCACCAGCACGAAGAGGTTCTCGTGACCCTCGGGGGCGACGTCGTCGGTCGCGCTCGGCCGGCAGACGTACAGGGAGGCGGGATCGGGGATGCGCTTGTCGGCGCCGTAGATCGCGTCGAAGCCGCGCTCCCAGTCGCGCGCGAAGAAGAGCGTGTGGTGCGCGAGCTCGGGCAGCTCGCCGCGCACGCCGAGCAGAGCGAGCACGGCGCCGGGCCCCGGGTCGCGCCTGTCCCACCACGTCGCGCCGTGACTGCGGTGCGCCGACGCGAGCAGGCGGTTCTCCGTGACGTCCAGGTCTGCGCTCGACACGACGACGTCCGCCTCGACGTGCTCCGTGCCGCCGCCGGGGATCTCCACGTCCACGCCCGTCGCCGCTCCGTCCGCCACGGTGATCCGACGAACGCGGCGCCCCGTCCGCAGCCGGGCGCCGCGGCGCTCCGCGAGCGCGGCGATCGCGTCGATCACGGCGCCGAATCCCCCGCGCGGGTAGAGGACGCCCTGACCCACGTCGAGGTGGCTCATGAGGTGGTACATGCTGGGCGCCGCGGCGGGCGACGTTCCGAGGAACACGGCCGGGTAGCCGAGGATCTGCTGCAGGCGGGGGTCGTCGGAGTGCCTGCGGATGAAGCGGTCGAGCGGCTCGCCCAGCAGTCGTGCGAGCCGGGGCAGCCGGCGCAGGGTGTCGGCGCCGAGCAGAGGGCGGAACGACGCGAAGGTGCTGTAGAGGAACCTGTCGGTCGCGAGGCCGTACGTCTCCTCGGCCGAGGCGAGATACGCGTCGAGCCGCGGAGCGGACGCGGGGTCGAGCGTGACGAGCGCGTCCCGGGCGTTCTCGTCGGGGAGGTCGAACGGCGCCTCGCCGCCCTCGAAGTACACGCGGTAGGCCGGGTCGAGGCGCACGAGGTCCAGCTGCTCCGCCGCCGACGTCCCGAGCAGCCGGAAGAAGTGGTCGAAGACCTCGGGCATCAGGTACCACGACGGGCCCGTGTCGAAGACGAAACCGTCCTTCCGCCAGCGTCCCGCACGTCCTCCGAGCTCGTCGCGCGCCTCGAAGAGCGTGACGTCGGCGCCGTCGCCCGCCAGGAGCGCGGCGGTCGCGAGCCCCGAGATGCCCCCGCCGACCACGACGACGCGCCGCCCGCCGGTCATGCGCGCCCCGCCGCCGGCCGCCCCGCCACGGCGGCCGCGAGCACCCGGAGCTTGACCGCACGCGGAACCGAGACGCGGCGCCTCGTCAGCTCCGCCGCCGGCGTCACGCGCAGTTCCTCGTTCAGCCGCCCGAACAGGCCCGCGGCGGCCGCGGTCGCCCGCCGCGAGGCGGGTGGCAGCCTCGTGAGGGCCGAACGCGCGACGGCGAGATCGTCGTCGACCTCCGCGACGATCCCGAGCTTGTCGTCCTCCGAGAACGCCAGCGGATCGATGCCGGGGAAGTACGAGCGGCCGAGACGCCGGTGGTCGTCCGCGAGGTCGCGGAGGAAGTTGACCTTCTGGAACGCCGCGCCCAGCCGGCGGGCGCCCTCCTCCAAGCCGTCGTCGATCGCCATGCCCCGGCCCTCCTGCGCGAAGGCGCGGAGGCACATCGACCCGACGACCTCCGCCGACCCGTGGACGTAGGCGCGGTACGCGGCCTCGTCGAGCGCGACGAAGCCGTCGGCGTCCATCCGCATGGACGAGAAGAACGGCCGCAGGAGGTCCGCCGCGATGCCCGTCTGCCTCGACGTCGCCGCGAACGCGTGGACGACGAGGTTCGCGCTGAAGCCGCGTGCCATCGCGGCCAGCGTCTCGGCCTCCAGCGCGTCGAGGAGGGAGCGCCTCTCGGCGCCGGCGACGCCGGCCTCCGCGGCCGGCCCGTCGACGATCTCGTCCGCGACGCGGACGAGGGCGTAGACGTCGGCGATGTGCCCGCGCACACGGCGGGGCAGGAGGCGGCTGGCGAGCCCGAAGGATGTCGAGTAGGCGCGGATGACGCGAGCCGACGCGAGCCTCGCCGTGCGCGTGTAGAGATCGAGACCGGAGGTCATCCGTCGCGCTCCGCGATGCGATGGGCGAGCGCGACGAGCTCTCGTCGGAGGGGAGCGGGAAGCGACGCGTCCTCGATGTCGCGGCAGGCCTGCCCGCGGTGCTCGTCGATGAGACGCTCGATCTCCTCGGCCGCTCCGCACGCGAGGAGCGCGTCACGCAGCCGGGCGGCGTCGTCGGCCTCGAGCGAGCGGCGCCCGAAGAGGTGCCGTACGCGCCTCCAGGCCGGCTGCTCCTCCGCGAAGGCGATGAGAAGCGTCCGCTTGCCCTCGCGCAGGTCGCCGAGGACGCTCTTCCCGGTGCGCTCCTCCGCGCCGAAGACGCCCAGGACGTCGTCGCGCAGCTGGTAGAGGAAGCCGAGCTGCGTCCCGACGCGGTGCAGGGCCCCGTCGACGTCCGGCCCCGCCTCCGCGATCGCCGCGGCTGCGCGCAACGGCGCGGCGAAGGAGTAGCTCGCCGTCTTCTGCTCCATCATGCGCACGATGTCGGCCGCGGATGCGGGGATCGCGCCGAGCCCGAAGCCCACGTCGGCGTGCTCGCCGGCCGCCGTGACGAAGAGGCTGTCGTCGACGATCTCGTGGACCGCGCGGCGCGCCGGCGTCTCCAGTCGCGCGACGAGCGCGTGGACGGCGCTGATGAGGACGTCGCCGGCGAGAAGGCCCGAGGCCTCGCCCCATGCGCTCGCCGCAGCGCCTCCCAGCCCGTCGTCGAGCGCATCGGCGGCGAACCCTCCCGCGAGGTTCGGCCGGCCGCGCCGGACGAGGTCGCCGTCGAGCACGTCGTCGTGGAGGAGCAGAGCCGTGTGCAGCAGCTCGAAGGCCGCCGCCGCCGTCAGCGCCGAGACGCGATCTCCGCCGCCGAGCGCGTCGTGTGCGGCGAGCAGAAGCCTCGGACGGAGCCGCTTCCCGCCGAGGGATGCCTCCGCGGCCCGCCGCCAGAGCGCCGCGTACGACGGGGCGAGCCGGTCCGCACGCGCGATCCGCTCGGCGAAGAACGCGTCGATCACGTCGTCGACGGCCCCGGGCGCCGTCGTCTCGTTCATCGTCATGTCGCCGCCGCCCGCCATGCCGCCGCCGAGATGCCGCCGTCCTCGGCCCGGGAGAGCTCCCGCGCCTGCAGCACGAGCCAGGGGCTGAACGCCCACGGCGCGGCCGTCAGCGCCGCCGCGAGCTCCGCGGGCTCCAGCCACCGCGCGTCCATCGCCTCGTCCGGATCGAGCACCGGCTCGCGCTCGGCGACCGCGACGTAGACGGGGCAGATCTCGTTCTCGACGACTCCCGAGGCGTCGACCTCGCGATAGCGGAAGTCGGGGAGGACGAGCCGCAGATCGCGAAGGGAGAGGCCGAGCTCCTGGACGGCGCGGCGCCGCACGGCGTCGGGGACGGGCTCGAACGGCTGGGGATGGCCGCAGAAGGCGTTCGTCCAGGTTCCCGGCCACGCGCGCTTCGAGAGCGCACGACGGGTGAGGAGGACGCGGCCCCGGTCATCGAGCACATGACAGGAGAACGCGAGGTGGAGCGGCGTCGCCGCGTGGTGCACATCCGCCTTGGGAGCGGCGCCCGTCGGCGCGCCCCGCTCGTCGAGGAGCACGACGCGCTCCGCAGTCCGGTCCATCTCTTCCCCCCGAATAGTTAACTAAACTAGCTACCAACATAGTTGATTTCCAGTGAGAGAGTATGCTCACGCTGTGGGACAGGAGAAACCGGTGCTTGCGGAGGAGCAGTTCTCGATGCTCGACCCTCGGATCCTCGACCCCGACGGGGACCTCGTCCGGCGCGCCCACCTGTCCGACGACGAGCTCGCGCAGGTGGTGCAGGTGCTGGAGTCGATGCGCCGCTGGCGCGAGACGGAGCGCACCATGAGCGAGGCGTCGCGGCGGTACATGAAGCTCGGCGACACGGACATGCGCGCCCTGCGATACCTCATCGCGGCGCGAAGCCATGGCGCGATCGTCACCCCCAGCTCGATCGCGGCGCACCTCGGCATCTCGACGGCCTCCACGACGAAGCTGCTCGACCGTCTCGCGGCGGGTCGCCACATCCGCCGGCTCCCGCACCCGACGGATCGGCGCAGCCTCGCGATCGAGGTCACGGAGGAGACGCGCGTCTCGGCTCGCGCGAGCGTGGGCCGGACCCACGCCCGCCGATTCGACGTCGCCGCAGGTCTGAGCGCCGTGGAGCGCGAGACCGTCATCCGGTTCTTCGAGACCCTCGTCGCCACGGCTCCCCGGCCGCTCGATGAGGAGCCGTCGGCCCTCTGACCGGCACCGGGTCGTCGACATCCGCGTGGCCGGCTCCCGTCAGTACTGCTGCACGCCGTGGCGGTCGGGCTCCGGGCCGCGAAGGAAGGAGCGTCCCGACACCGTCGTCGGCTCGATCCTCACGTAGGTGCGCTTCATCGTCGGGATCCACGGCCGCAGCGGCAAGGCGTCCGCCGCCTCGATCTCGGCGGAGCTCGAGAGCGCCCGCGCACGGCCGCGGACGACCACGCTCCACGCGTCGACACCGGTGTGGTCGTCGACCTCGAACAGCACCTCGTCGTCGACGGTGAGCTCGACGAGCTTGCTGCCCTCCGCCGTCCGGAACACGATCTCGTCCCCGTCGAGGACGTAGTTCACGGGGAAGACGTCGACGGTGTCCCGCACACGCGTCACGATCCGGCCGAGCTCCTGCCCGCCCAGCCGGCGGAAGCACTCCCGGTCGCTCAGATCGACCACCTGATCGTCCACCTCTCCCATCCTCCCATCCTGTCGGAATGCCCGCCCCGCCGACAGGGGGCGACGATCCGGGTCAGCGACGCGGCCGAGGCTCCCTCTTCGGAGCCCGGCCGCTGGCCGCGAGGGCCGCGTGGTATGCAGCCGCCTCGTCCTGCCGCTCCTGCTCGTCGCCGGAGGCCACGGGCGCGCGCACGTGCTCGGGCGCGAAGCCGAAGGCGTCGACGAGGTCCTGCGCATGCGGACGCAGCCGCACGCAGAGGCGATCGATGTAGCGTGAGACGGCGGCGGCTCGCTGCGTGGAGAGACGCCCGTTCAGCAGGTACCACGCGAGGTGCTCCTCGACGAGGCCGAGGCCGAACAGGTCGCGCAGCCACGTGAGCACCCGCCTCGTGCCGGCGTCGTCCACGCGCGCGAGCGCATCCGTGAACGCCTCCCACTGCAGCAGCTCGCCGTGGGCGCGCGCGGCCTCGAGCAGCTCGACCTGGTTCTCGTTGAAGAGCCCGTCGGCCTCCTCGGGCGAGAGCTTCGCCGCGGGCCGCAGACGTGCGGCGACGTCGGCGACCATCCGCTGCACGCGATCGGTCAGCAGCTGGTGCTGGTCGTCGGCGCGCAGACCGTGCTCGACCGAGCGCGCCGTGGAGCCGAGGTCGGCGACCGTCTGCCCGAGACGGCGCAGGCCCGCTCCGTGGAAGAGCTTGCCCGCCGTCTCGCCCACGGCGAAGGCCGCGAGCGCACGGGCGTCCTTGCCCTTGAACTGCGCGGCGTAGTCGCCGAGGAGGCGCTTGCCGACCAGCTGCAGGAGGACGTTGTTGTCGCCCTCGAAGGTGACGTACACGTCGAGATCCTGGTGCAGCGTGACGAGACGGTTCTCTGCGAGGTAGCCCGCCCCGCCGCACGCCTCCCGGCTCTCCTGGACGGTCCGGAGCGCGTGCCAGGTGGACAGCGGCTTCAGGGCCGCGGCGAGCGTCTCGAGATCCTGCCGGCTCTCGTCGGTGTCGGCGGTGCCGCCGAAGACGCCGTCGAACTTCACGAGCAGCTCGTCGTGGGCGAATGCCTGCGCGTACGTCGTGGCCAGCAGGGGCAGCAGGCGGCGCCTGTGCTTGCCGTAGTCGAGCAGGACGGTCTCGCCGGCGCCGGCTCCTCCGAACTGCCGGCGCTGATTGCCGTAGGTGACGGCGATCTTCAGCGCGAGGCCGGATGCCCAGGTGGCCGCGCCGTCGAGCGAGACACGGCCCTGCACGAGGGCCCCCAGCATCGTGAAGAAGCGGCGGCCGGGGCTCGCGATCGGGCTCGTGTAGGCGCCGTCGGGGGCGATGTCGCCGTAGCGGTTGAGGAGGTTCTCGCGCGGGACCCGCACATGGTCGAAGTGCAGACGGCCGTTGTCGACGCCGTTGAGGCCGCCCTTGATGCCGTCGTCCTCTCCGCCCACCCCCGGCAGGAACAGGCCGTTCTCGTCTCGGACCGGCACGAAGAAGCAGTGCACGCCGTAGTTCACGCCGTTCGAGACGAGCTGCGCGAACACCGTCGCGGCCGTCGCGTGCACGGCTGCGTTGCCGAGGTAGTCCTTCCAGGCGCCGCGGAACGGCGTGTGGATGACGAACTCCTCCGTCTCGGCGTCGTACGTCGCCGTCGTGCCGATCGCCTGGACGTCCGACCCGTGACCGGTCTCCGTCATCGCGAACGCGCCGGGGATCCTCATGTCCATGATGTCGCGCAGCCACCGGTCGTGATGCGTCTTCGTGCCCAGCTGCAGCACGGCGCTGCCGAACAGCCCCCACTGGACGCCCGACTTGATCTGCAGGCTCGGATCGGCGAGCACGAGCTCCTCGAAGCCGGCCAGGTTGCCGCCGCTGGTGCCCTTGCCGCCGTATTCCACCGGGTACCCACGCCCTCCCGCACCGGCCTCGGCGAGCAGGCGGGTCTGATCGAGCACGCGCTCGCGGTGCGCATGGTGGCTCAGGCCGTCGATGCGCCAGAACGCGGGATCCTTGATCATGTCCCGCGCCTCGAGGCGCACGTCGCCCCAGGTGCCGAGCAGCAGCCGGGTGACGGCGGGGATGTCGATGCGGATGTCCTCTGCGACGGCGGATGCGTCCGAGACGGACGGGACGGGGCGAACGACGGTGTCGGCCATGAGCACACCTCTCCTGCGGGGTGGTGAAGGTCCTGCGGTATGACGCTCCACGTTAGGTCGCCGACAACGCCGAGCGTCAGAGTTTGTCGGCCGCTCACAGCACGGCCGGGCTCCGGGGCGTCTCCTCCTTGTCCCTCGCCGACAGTTCGTCCTCCGCGTGGCCGACCGGCTTCTCCTCCGCGGCAGGCGCGGGCGCCCGCTCCCCGGCGGACGCGGGCGCCGCGCGGGGAGCCGGCCCGGGCCCGGCGCGACGGGCGGACGCGAGGGCGTCCGCGACCGCGTCGGCGACGGCGCGCCACGTGCGGTCCCGCACGAAGATGAAGTCGATGCCGATCATCGCGAGGGAGAACCACGGCAGGCCCATGAGCACGGCGATGCCGATGTGGAAGGACATGATCCCCATGAGCGCGACGATCCGCGTCGGCCGCGTGAGGAGCATGAAGGGGAAGGCGAGCTGGATGATGATCGACCCCCAGGACAGCAGGGTGACGGCCGGCCCCCATGCCGTGACGAGCTCGCTCAGGACGGGCCAGGTCCCGAAGCGCTCCGTCATGAGGGGGTTGTAGACGGCATAGCCCTCCGACCACGGTGCTCCCCCGGCCTTGTACAGCGCTCCGGAGACGTAGACGAACGACACCTGGGCGGTGAGGGCCACGAGCGCGAGGTTGTGGAGGAGGCTGCCGATCTCGCGCGGGAGAAGGGTGCGGTCGCCGCCGAGCCGGCGACGACGTGCGTCGAGAGACCATCGTGCCGCGGGATCGGCGAAGAGCATGAGCAGCAGCGCGATGCGGTACATGTTGTCGCCCTGGTCGCCGACGGCGTCGTTCATCTCGATGAAGCTGATCCACAGCACGAGATAGACCGGCAGGACGACCTTGAAGCGCCATCCGATCGTGAACGCCACCGCGAGCGCGAGGAGAAGCAGGTACAGGACGGTGAAGGCGGTGTCGTCGAGACGGACGCTGTCGAACAGGCTGAAGAGCCAGATCCGGGTGAACGCGCTGACGGGCTCCGCGGCCTCGCCGTTCCAGGCCGAGCCCGAGCCGAACGTGTAGAGACGGCTGGAGAAGTTGGACAGGAGGAGACCGACGCCCGTGAGCCCGAAGAGGATGCGCGTGACGGCGAGACCGTAGAGCGACTTCTTCGAGTCCAGGAGCCACGCCTCCCCGGCGAGGTTCGCCCTCCGCAGGAAGCCGAGGAACGTGCGGGCCACGCGGGCGACGAGCGTCGCGACGGCGCGGGGGACGGCGGCGAGCGAGCCCGCGCGGCGCGCGACGGCGCTCTGCTCGCCGCTCACCGCGACATCCGCTCGTAGGCGCTGCGGAACACCGCGGCGAAGCTCTCCTGCGACTGCCCGTCCTCGACGACCGGCGCACGCCACCCCGTCGGGGAGTACTGGACGCCGGGTCGTTCGGCGTCGGGGTCATGGCGATCGGCGAACGGGACCACGTTCTGGCGCGTCGCCTGGAACTGCACGCGCTCCACGTCGTCGCCCCAGATGGCGTAGGCGACCTGGGTCGCGTACGCGGTGGCGCGATGCTCCTGCTCGACGTACCCCTGCACGGCGGCCTCGCCGCCGTAGGAGGCCATCGCCTCGGTCATCCGGCCCTCGCCGTCGTCCTTGAAGTAGTTCAGCTCGGCGACGGCCTGCTGGTCGGCGTCGAGCTCGTCCCACGCGCCCTTGAACTGGCTCGAGACGTCCACGGCCTGGATGCCGCCGCGCGGGGGGAAGAGGTTGTACCGGATCATCGAGATCTCGACGTCGCTGGCGCTGACCCACTCGGTCTCCTCACCGTCGACGAGCGCCCGGACGTCGAACCGGTAGTCGCCGTTGATCGGCTCCGGGGCGAAGACGCTCCACGACTGCCCGAACATCGGCAGCATGTAGCCGGAGAGCAGCTTCTGCGGCACCACCTCGCGCAACGGCGACGTGGGCGCGATCCAGAGGAACGACGCGAAGACGTGCCATGCCGTGACGGCGACGGCCACGTACATGACGACGCGGGTGAGCACCCGACGACGCGTGACGGGAATCTCGGACACGGCACCTCTCCTCAGCCGACCGGCGAATCCGCTGTGCCCCGGTGAGCTGGTCACCGGGGCACAGCGGTTCATTCGTGGATCATCGGGTGCTCCGGACGGGATGTGCGCCCGGAGCACCCGGGATCAGTATCCCTCTCAGGCGCTGGCTCCGCGACGGCGGGAGATCACCCACACCCCCGCTCCGCCGAGCACCATGAGAGCCGCCAGTCCCGCGATCGGGAGACCGGGGTCCCCGCCGGTCGGAGCGAGGTCGGACTGGCGCTCGAGGACGCGGAAGTATACCGCGTCGGCCGTTCCGGAGGTCTCGCCCACGAGCTCGACGTGGTGCTGGCCGATCTCCTCCTCCTGGGCGACGGTCCACACGAACGTGACCTCGCCGTTCGCGTCCGCGACCTCGACGCCGGCGCTCGTCGGCGTCGAGTACACGGTCGCCTCGACCTCCTCGCCGGGCTCGAACCCGTAGCCGTAGGCGAGCTGCTCCTCACCGCGGAACCGCGTCTCGTGCTCGATCTCGGCCCGGATGCCGGCGCCGTCCGCGTCGGAGTCCGAATCCGCGGAGGCACTGCTGTCCGCGTCGGCAGAAGCCGAGGCCGAGCTGTCGCTGTCGCTCGACGCCGAGGCGTCCGCGTCCGCCGCCGACGAGTCGTCCGCGTCCGCCGAAGCCGACGCATCCGAGTCCACCGAAGCCGAGCTGTCCGCATCCGCCGACGACGAGTCGTCCGCGTCCGCCGAGGCCGACGCATCCGAGTCCGTCGAGGCCGAGCTGTCGCTGTCGCTCGACGCCGAGGCGTCCGTGTCGGTCGACGACGAGTCGTCCGCATCCGCGGAGGCCGACGCATCCGCCGCCGACGAGTCGTCCGCGTCCGCCGAGGCGTCCGCAGCCGCCCCCGAGGAGGCGTCGGAGGACGAGTCGGCGTTCGCCGCCGCAGCCGAGGCCGCCGACGCGTTGCCCTCGGCCGCAGCCGACGCATCCGCGTTGGACGCCGAGTCCGCGTTGGCATCCGACGCCGCCTGAGCCGCCGCCTGAGCCGAGGCGTTCGCCTCGCTCGAGACATCCGCCGACGCGTCGCTCGACGCATCCGCGTTCGCCGCGACCTGCGCAGCAGCCGTCGCATCCGCGTCCGCGGCGGCCGAGGCCGTCGTGTTCGCGTCCGCGTCCGCCGCAGCCTGCGCAGCCGCCTGAGCCGCCGCATTGCTGTCGTCGTCCGCGTTCGCCGACGCCGCCGCCGACGACGACGCGTTCACGTTGCCGTTGTCGTCGCCGTCGATCACGGTGAGCTCGGCCTCGGCCGGCGTCTGCGAGACCTCGCCCTCCGCGACCACGTCGAGCGTGCCCGGGTCGGTGCCCTCCGGAACCGTGTAGTCCGTGGAGAAGTCGCCGTTCTCATCCGTCTCCGCGGTGATGGTCTCGTCGCCGATCGTGATCGTCACGGTCTCGTTCGGCGCGAAGCCCGATCCCTCGATCGTCGTCGTGCCGCCGGCCTCGACCTCGCTCGGGGTGAGCGTGATCGCGGTGTCGTAGACGACGGCCGCGGAGCGGACGGTCGACGACCCGAGATCGAGGTTGACCGCGCCCAGCGTCGGCAAGAACTCCAGGCTCAGGGCGTTCACCGTGAAGGACTCCGCGCCGAGGTAGCCCTCCTCCGCGGGATCCCGCTCGGTCGGCTGTTCGTTGATCGTGATCGCGACGACGAGGTTGAGCGCGTCGAACACGGGATCGAGCACGGTGATGACCGGTTCGAGGACGTCCCCGATGGCCTCGGAGAGCCCGTCCCCGATGGTCGCGAAGAGCGTCTGCACCACGGGCTCGAGGGTGTCGAGGACGAGCGGCACGACCGTGTCCGTCAACGCGCTCAGCACGGTGGAGATCAGCGGATTCACGATCGTGTCGATCAGGGCGCCGATGCCGGGGACGTCCGACAGCCCGTCGAGGACGCTCAGGTCCGCGTCGATGACCGGATCGGTGGTGTCCGTGCCCGCCAGCTGGCCCAGCGTGGTGTCGATCGTGACCGCTCCGCTCGCCACGGGGATCGTTCCGATGAGGATCCCGAGGTCCGCCGAGACGTCGACATCGAGGCTAATGAGCACGCCGGTGAGGTCGAGCACCTCGGTGACGGCCTCCGTGACCTTGCCGGTCACGGACCCGAGCGCATCGGACACCGCCGTCGTGACCGCCGAGACGGCCTCGCTGGAGAGCACCTCCGTGTTGGGATCCTGGCCGTTGAGCCCGCCGTCGACGAGGTTCTCGAGCTGAACGGTCACGAGACCGCTCTCCAGATCGATCACGACGATGCTGTCGTCCGCCGTCTCGCCGTCGAAGAGCGGCTCGGTGATGATCGTCGCGACGGCCGTGTCCAACGCGCTGTCGAAGTCGTTGACCTGCAGGGTGGGCCCCTCGACGGTCACGAGGCCGAGCGCTCCGAGCGTGCTGTTGATCGTCGTCTCGAGTCCGCCGAGCGCCGTGTCGAGGACGCCGCCCTCACCGACCGCCGTGTCGACGGTCGTCCCCACGAGGCTCACCGCGTCGGTGATCGAGGTCTGCAACGTCGCCACGAGCGGACTGGAGAGATACAGGTCCGCCCCGGCGACGACGTACTCCGACGAAGCGGGCAGGACGCCCTCCTCGGACGTCGCCGTCGACGCCACTGCTCCGATCTCGAGAGCGAGGTTGTCGACGATCTCGTCCGTCAGACCGGCGACACCCACCTGATCCAGGACGTCCGTCAGGTTCACGGTCGCCGGGCCGAACTCGCCGGTGTTGTCGGCATCGATCGCGAGCGCGCCGTCAGCGCCGATAGCACCCGCGCTCGCGGTGGAGGTCGTCCCCGTCTCCGACGATGCGTACGAGCTGAGCGCGCCGACCTCTCCGAGATCGAGGAGGCCGGGTGTGGCTCCGCTGGTGATGAGCGGGAGCGCAAGACCGCCGCCGAGGTCGACGGTCAGGCCGCCGAGGAGCTCGAGGTTGATCGGCGTCGCGTTCGGACCCGGGTCACTCGGATTGCCGCTCGCCGAGCTGGCGGCCGCGAGAAGATCGGCTCCCAGCACGTCCGACGCGATCACCTGTCCGAGCGCCTCCGAGTCGTCGCTCTCGAGCGCGTTCGCAGCGGTCACCCCGACTCCTGCACCCGCGGCGACGAGTCCCGCCGCCGCAAGGCTCGCGATGGGCGCGAGCCTTCGATTCTTGGACCGGCGCGCCCCCGGCGCGCGAGCCGCTTCTGTCTTGCTCATGTGACCCCCGTGATCGATGAGTGGTGGAACAGCGGCCTGCACGGAACTCGGACGAACCGCGCACGCACTGAATGCGAGTATTGCGTTATATCGGTCTATCTGTCCAGCAAGTATTCAGGCGACTCGAAACAGAGACCCAGCTCCGCGTCGCCGTGTTGCGCTCAGTGACGCGCGATGACGGCGAGCACCGAGTCGCCGTAGGCGTCGCGCTTCTTCGCGCCGATGCCGGTGATGCCGTCGAGCTGCGGGAGCGTCGTGGGACGATGCTCCGCGAGGGCGCGCAGGGTCGCGTCGCCGAAGACGATGTAGGCGGGGACGCCCTGCTCGCGGGCCTGCTCCGCGCGCCATGCGCGCAGGGCCTCGAAGAGATCGCGGTCATCGGGGGCGAGCGTGTCGGCCGCCGTCACCTTGCGCACGGCCGCCTGGGTCGTGCGCCCGATGACGTCCTTCCGCAGCGGCACGGGAGACTCTCCGCGCAGCACCCCCGCCGACGCCTCGCTCAGCGCGAGCGTGCCGTACTCGCCCTGCGACGCGAGGAGGCCGCGAGCGAGGAGCTGGCGGATGACGCTGCGCCAGTCCTGCTCGGAGAGGTCCTCGCCGATGCCGTACGTCGAGAGCCGGTCGTGCCCCAGCTTGCGGATGCGGTCGGTCGACGCGCCGCGCAGGATGTCGATCAGATGCCCGGCGCCGAAGGACTGCCCGCGCTCGCGCTGGAGCCGCACGATCGTCGACAGCAGCTTCTGCGCCGCGACGAGGCCGTCCCACGTCTCCGGAGGCTCGAGGCACGTGTCGCAGTTGCCGCACGGGCCCGACTCCTGGCCGAAGTAGTCGAGCAGGTTCTGGCGACGGCAGGCGACCGTCTCGCACAGCGCGAGCATGGCGTCGAGGTGCTGCGACTGCCGCTGCTGGATCGCACGATCGCCGTCGCTCTGCTGGATCATGCGCCGCTGCTGCACGACGTCGCCGAGACCGTAGGCCATCCAGGCGACCGCGGGCGCCCCGTCCCTCCCCGCGCGCCCCGTCTCCTGGTAGTACCCCTCGACGGACTTCGGCAGGTCGATGTGGGCGACGAAGCGCACGTCGGGCTTGTCGATGCCCATCCCGAACGCGATGGTGGCGACGACGACGACGCCGTCCTCGCGGAGGAAGCGCGACTGGTGCGCCGCGCGCACGCCGGCCTCGAGACCCGCGTGGTACGGGATCGCGTCGATGCCCTGCTGCGCGAGGTACGCGGCGGTCTGCTCGACCGACTTGCGGCTGAGCGCATACACGATGCCCGCCGACCCCTCGGGCTGCGCGCGGATGAACTGCAGCAGCTGCTTGCGCGGCTCCGCCTTCGGCTCGATGCGGTAGCGGATGTTCGGGCGGTCGAAGCTCGCGACGAAGTGCCTCGCCTCGGGAAGCCGCAGGCGCTCGGTGATCTCGCGGTGCGTCTCGCGGGTCGCCGTGGCGGTGAGCGCCAGCCGCGGCACGCCGGGGAAGCGCTCGGCGAGGCCGCCGAGCGCGAGGTAGTCGGGACGGAAGTCGTGGCCCCACTGGCTGACGCAGTGCGCCTCGTCGATCGCGATCACGCTGAGCGCGCCCCGTTCGAGCAGGCGCAGCGTCTGCTCGCCGTTCAGTCGCTCGGGGGCGACGTACAGCAGGTCGAGCTCGCCCGCGAGGTACGCGCGCTCGACGCCCGCACGCTCCGCGGCCGTCTGCGTGGAGTTCAGGTACGCCGCACGCACGCCGTTCGCCACGAGCGCGTCGACCTGGTCGTGCATGAGCGCGATGAGCGGCGACACGACGAGCCCGGTCCCCTCGCGCACGAGCGCCGGGACCTGGTAGCAGACGCTCTTGCCGCCGCCCGTGGGCATCAGCACGACGGCGTCCCCGCCGGAGATCACCTGATCGACGATCGCCGCCTGATCGCCGCGGAACGCCTCGAAGCCGTAGACGGTGCGCAGCGCGTCGAGCGCCGACGGGAAACGGGACGGCGCGGACACCGGACGCTCGACCGGGGCGGGGGCCGTGCGCGGCCGCTCGACCGGCGGCTCCCAGCCTCCGTCCGGAGCCGCTCCGTCGTCGGGCGGCACGTCGCCATACGGATCGTCCGTGGGGCCCCAGCTGTCGTCGTCCGGGATGCGCGCGACGATCCACGGATCGCCCTGGGGGTCGTTCCGGGGAGTCGCGGGCATGCGTCGATTCTACGGAACCGCGCCGACACGACGCCGTCCTGTGGAGAGGGGCGGCCCACGGCGGCGTCAACTGACCTACCGTGGGACGGGACGGAAGGAGCTCCCCATGAGCAACCTCACGGTGACCCGGAACGACGAGCTGAGCCGGTACGAGCTGCACGACGCCGAGGCGGACGCCCTGGCCGGCTTCGCGGAGTTCGAGCAGGGAGAGGGACGGGTCCGCTTCACGCACACGGTCGTCGACCCCGCGTTCCGCGACCGCGGCTACGGCGACGTGCTCACATCGGAGGCACTGTCGGACGTCGCCCGCCGCGGCGACGTGATCGTCCCGCTGTGCCCGTTCGTCGCCTCCTACCTCAAGCAGAACGAGGTCGCCGGCGCGATCGTGCAGTGGCCCCACGGCACGCCCCACGACGCGGCGACCCCGGGAGAGCAGTCCAGCTGACGCGAGCCGGCGCCGGGCAGCGCTCCGGCAGCCACGGCGCCCGCACGACTTAGGCTGTCCTCTGTGACCCGCGCGCCCGCCATCCCCACACGCGTCCTGCTCGTCTGCGCCGCGATCGGGGTCGCGACCGGCATCCTGGGCGGCATCGAGGGCTGGCTCGTCGTCCCCGTGCTCGCCGGGGCGCCCATCATCTACGGCTTCATCCTCGGCGTGCACGTGCTGCCGGGGGTGATCGCGCAGGAGCTGCTGCGCCGCCCCTGGGTCGCCCTCCTGGCGCACCTGCTCGCCGCGCTCGTCAGCTGCGCCGTGGCCCCTCCGTACACGCCGCAGTTCCTCGGGACGGCGCTGCTGTTCGGGGGTCTCCAGGAGGGCATCGCGGCCCTCTTCCGGTACCGCACGTGGAGCTGGTGGCGGTTCCTCATCTCCGGCGTCGTCATCGGCGCGTTCATCGCCCTCGTCGTCGCGGTCGCCGCCGACATCGCCGCGCTGCCGCTGTGGGCTCAGATCAGCTACATCGTCCTCTCCCTGCTCGGACCCGTCGCATGGACCCTCGTCGGACTGGCCGTGGGAGCCGGCCTGCGACGTGCCGGCGTCGCCGCGCCGAGGCGACACCCCTCCCGCACTCGGTGAGCGCCTCTCGTCCGCACCGTGATCCCACGCGGGTAAGGCGAAGCTAAGTTAGAGGGATGACCTCTGACAAGACGCTGCTCCTGCGCGTGAGCGGCGTCGGCGTCACCCACGTCGGCTCCGACCGTCCGGCACCCGCGGACGTCTCGTTCGACGTCCACGCCGGCGAGGTCGTCCTCGTGCTCGGCCCGAGCGGCTCGGGCAAGTCGACCCTCACGCTCACGCTCGACGGCCTCATCCCGCACGCGGTCGACGCCGACCTCGACGGGACCGTCGAGGTCGGCGGCATCGACACCCGCGCGAGCACGCCCGCAGAGCTCAGCACGCGCGTCGGCATGGTCTTCCAGGACCCGGATGCCCAGATCGTCACGGGATCCGTGCTCGACGAGGTCGCCTTCGCACTCGAGAACCTCCTCCTGCCCGTCGACGAGGTCCTGTCGCGCGGCGAGGCGGCGCTGCGGCGGATGGGGCTGTGGGAGCGCCGCGACGACGATCCGGACGCGCTCTCCGGCGGCGGACGCCAGCGGCTCGCGATCGCGTGCGCGCTGGCGACCGGCTCGCCCGTCCTCGTGCTCGACGAGCCGACGGCGAACCTCGACCCCGTCGGGATCGACGACGTCTACGCCGCGCTGCGCGACGTCGTCGCCGGAGGCGACCGCGCCGTCGTGCTCGTCGAGCACAACCTCGACACGGCGGTCGCGCTCGCGACGCGCGTCGTCGTGATCGACGGGGACGGCCGGCTCGCGTTCGACGGCCCCGCGCGCGCGGTGCTGCGCGACGAGGTGGACACGCTCGAACGGCTCGGCGTCTGGCTGCCGTCGACGCTGCTCGCCGCCCGGCGGCTGCGCGCGGCGGGCTGGCGGATGGACCCCCTTCCCCTCACCCCCGACGAGCTCGCCTCGGCTCTCGGCGCGCAGCCGACCGCCGCGGGCCGCGGCGCGGACGACGCCGCGGACGACGCGGCGCCGTCGCCCGGCACGCCCCCGGCATCCGGCTCCGGCTCCGGCTCCGGCGAGGGGGAGGCCCCCGCCGGGCAGCACGGCATCCGGGTGCGGGGACTCACCGTCCGCCGGCTCCGGCGGGCGCTCGTGCACGACATCGACCTGGACCTGCCCGGCGGCTCGTTCACGGCCGTCGTCGGCACGAACGGAGCGGGGAAGACGACGCTCGTCCAGGCCGTCGCGGGCGTCGTCGCCCCGCCGAGGGGGAGCGTCGTCATCGACGGCATCGACATCGGCCGCGCCTCTCCGCGCGAGATCGCCGCGCACGTCGGCTTCGTCTTCCAGAACCCCGAGCATCAGTTCGTGGCGCACACCGTCTTCGACGAGCTCGCGCACGGCCTGCGCATCCGGCGCACGCCCGAGGGGGAGGTCCGTGAGCGGGTCGACGCGATGCTCGACCGGTTCGGCCTCGCCCACCACGCCGAGACGCATCCGTTCCGGCTCTCCGGCGGGCAGAAGCGACGGCTGTCCGTGGGCACCGCCCTCATCACGGGCCCGCGCGTGCTCGTGCTCGACGAACCCGTCTTCGGGCAGGACAGGGCCCGCGCCGAGGAGCTGCTGGCCCTGCTCCGCGAGCTGCACGCCGAAGGCACGACGATCGTGATCGTCACGCACGACCTCTCGCTCGCCGCCCGTCACGCCACGCACGTCGCGGTCATGGCCGACGGCGCGCTCGCACGCTTCGCTCCGGCGGGAGAGGTGTTCTCCGACGCGCCCCTCCTCGAGCGCTCCGGCCTGCGGCTGCCCGCGCTGCAGCGGGTCCTCGCGGCCCATCCCGCGGCCTCCGCCGCCATCGCCGCAGCGCAGACGGAGGTCGCCGCGTGAGCGCGGGAGGCGGCGCGTCCCCCGTGCCCCAGAAGGCGGCGCGCGCCACGGCGGCACCGGCCGCCCCGCCCCGCGCGTTCCTGCACGGCATCAACCCCCTCGCGAAGGTCGCCGCGCCCCTTCCCGCGATGGTGCTCGTCCTCTTCACCCGCGACATCGCGACCCCGCTCGTCTTCCTGCTGCTGTCGTACGCCGTCGTCCTCGCAGGAGCCCGCCTCACCCGCGCCACCGCGACGATGCTCGGCGTCGCGCTCCCCGTGACGGTCGTCGCCATCGGCGCGGGCTTCACCCTGTGGGCCGATGCGTCCCGCGTCGCCGACACTCCCGTGCTGCTCGAGCTCGGCGGCTGGCGGCTGCACGCAGGCGCCCTCGAGACGGGGCTCGCGACGGGGCTCCGGCTCGGTGCGCTGCTCGCGCTGGCTCTCGTCGGCGGCGCGACGACCGAGGGGCCCGCCCTCGTGCGCTCGGCCATCCGCACCCTGCACCTGCCCTATCGCGTCGGCTACAGCGCACTGGCCGCCTATCGCTTCGTGCCCCGATTCCGCCACGAGCTCGACGTCATCCGAGCCGCTCACCGCGTGCGCGGGCATCACGGCGGCCGGGGGCCCGTCTCCGCCCTCCGGCGCGGCTTCGGCTACATCGTCCCGCTGCTCGCGGGCGCCATCCGCCATGCCGAGCGCGTCGCCCTCGCGATGGACGCCCGCGCGTTCGGCGCGCATCCCACCCGCACGGAGCGCCACGTCGTCCCGTGGCGCCCGCGCGACACCGTCTTCCTCCTGCTGCTCTGGGCGGTCACCGCCCTGCTGTTCACGGCCACCCGCCCCTTCGGGTGACCTCCGCCAACCCCGTTCCGAGAGCCAACCCCGTTCCGAGAGCCATCCCCGTTCCGAGAGAAGGGCCCGACCATGGCCGGTGCACACCGCCGCGTGAAGTCCGAGACGCAGGACCTCCTGCGGCTCACCGTCCAGCGCACGGAGCGGCTCTCCCCGCACTGGCTGCGCGTGACGCTCGGCGGGGGCGACGTCGACCGCTTCCGTCCGATGGGCTTCGACCAGTGGTTCCGCCTCTTCCTCCCCGTCCGCGGAGAGGCCGGGCTCGAACGCGTGCCGCCCAAGGCGAACAGGATGCTCGGCTATCTGAAGTTCCTGCGCATCCCCGAGGGCATGCGCCCCGCGATGCGCAACTACACCGTGCGCGCCCACCGGCCCGCCGACGGCTCCCGCGGCGCCGAGATCGACGTCGACTTCGTCGTCCACTCCGCTCCCGACGGGACAATGGGGCCTGCGCCGACCTGGGCCCTCGAGGTCGAGGCCGGCGAGGACGTCGCGATCATCGACGAGGGTCTCTTCTTCGACCCCGGGCGCGGAACGCGTCGCGTCGTGCTCGTCTCCGACGAGACGGGTCTCCCCGCCGTGGCCGGGATCTGCGCGTCGCTCCCCTCGGATGCCGCGGGGATCGCGATCGTGGAGGTTCCCTCCGCGGAGGACGCCCTGGAGTTCGCCCGTCCGGACGGCGTCGAGGTGCGATGGGTCGTCCGCGACGACGCGCGCGCACGACCGGGAGCCGCCGCGCTCGCGGCGCTCGACGCCGCCGCGCTGCCGGACGGCGGATTCCACGCGTTCGCCGCCGGCGAGCAGCAGCTGGCCACGGGCGCCCGGCGCCTCCTCGTGAACGAGCGCGGCGTCGCCAAGACGGATGTCGACTTCTGCGGCTACTGGCGCCTCGGCGCGACGGGATGACGGCGCGGCGCGGCGCTCAGCCGGCGTAGTCGGGGGCGTCCGGCAGCCCGAAGAACTCCTCGAGCGTGTGGAAGCCGCCCGCGTGATATGCCTCGGCGAGCTCGACGCCGATGTAGCGCAGATGCCAGGGCTCGGGGGCGTAGCCCGTGACCGGCGTACGGCCCTCCTCGTAGCGGACGATCCAGCCGTGGCGCCAGGCGTTCTCGACGAGCCAGTCGCCCTGCGCGGTTCCGGCGGTCTCGTAGATCGTGCCGCATCCTCCCGTCGAGCAGGCGACCACGTCCGCGGCGAGGCCGAGCTGATGCTCGCTGAACCCCGGCCGCGCCGAGATCGCCTCCGCGCCGGCCTCGCCCAGCGCGCCGAGCTGGCCGTCGAAGGTGCTGACCTGCGTGGCGTACGAGCGGTATCCGCTCTGCAGCGCGACGACGCCCGCGCCCGCCTCGGCGGCGTCCGCGACGAGCGCGTCGAGCGCCGCGGCCGCGTCCTGCCGGAGCCCGCCGCCGACGAGGCTGCGCGTGCGCTCGGGCACGACGACGGCGGGCGCGTGGTCGATGGGGTCCAGCGGCCGCTGCTTGTTGACCACGACCCACGCCCAGCCCGGGTCGTCGAGCCGGACGCACTCCGCCCCCTGGGACGCGGCCAGCCGGAAGCCCTCGGCGCCGCCGAACGCGGCGATGACGGCAGCGGGGTCGCCGGCCTCCTGCGCGGACGCGACCTCGTCGGACGCACACGGGTCCTCCGCGGCGACGGCCTCGAACCGCGGCACGGGGAGCGCATCGATCCCGCCCGGCCGGTCGGCGTCCCCGGACGGCGCCTCGGTCTCCTGCGAACGCTGAGCCGCGTGACTCGAGGGCGCATCGTGGCCCACCGTCCACGCTCCGGCCAGCACGCACGCGGCCGCCACGCCGGCGACGCCCGCGAGCACGACGAGCGCCCGACCCGTCCGCGGCCATCCCGCCGCGTGCCTCGCGACGGCGCCCCGGCGCGATGCATGGCGCCCGCTCGTCATCCCCCCATTGTCCCGGATGCGATCCCGACGCTCGGCCGACGCTCCGCATCGAAGATAGATACGCATCAGACTTGACACAAGATTCGTATCTCTGTTCTATGGACGGATGAGATGGCAGGGGCAGCGGATCGGCGAGGTCGACGACGACGCCCTGCCGGGGCTCGATCGCCTCGACGGGCTCGTGCGGGCCGTCACGACGCCGGAGTTCGCCGGCATGACGTTCCACGAGGTCGCCGCCAAGTCGGCGCTCAACCGCGTCCCCGGCCCCAGCTCCATGCCGTTCGACTGGACGATCAACCCCTACCGGGGCTGCAGCCATGCCTGCGTCTACTGCTTCGCCCGCGGGACGCACGAGTACCTCGAGATGGACGCGGGGCGCGACTTCGACTCGCAGATCGTCGTGAAGGTCAACATCGCCGAGGTGCTGCGGCGCGAGCTCGCCCGGCCGAGTTGGCAGCGCGAGCACGTCGCCCTCGGCACCAACACCGACCCCTACCAGCGCGCCGAGGGGCGCTACGCGCTCATGCCGGGGATCGCGACCGCGCTCGCGGAATCGGGCACGCCGTTCTCGATCCTCACGAAGGGCACGCTGCTGCGACGCGATCTGCCGCTGCTCGCCGAGCTGCGTTCGGAGGTCGACGTCTCGATCGCGATGTCGATCGCCGTCTTCGACGACGGCCTGCAGCAGGCGATCGAGCCCGGGACCCCGACCGCCCGCGCCCGCCTCGACACCGTCCGGGCCGCAGCGGATCTCGGCTTCCCGGTGCAGGTGTTCATGATGCCGATCGTCCCTCGCCTCACGGATTCCGTCGAAGCGCTCGACGACGCGCTCGGGCGCATCCGGGCAGCCGGCGCCTCACGCGTGGTCTATGGCGCGCTGCATCTGCGGCCCGGCGTCAAGCCGTGGTTCCAGCAGTGGCTGCAGCGCGAGCATCCGGAGCTCGTCGCGGCGTACCGGGGGCTCTATCCCGGCGCCTCGGTCGAGGCCCCGGGCGGCTATCGGACCTGGCTCGCCGAGAGGATCCGACCCCTCATCCGTCGGCACCGCCTCGACGGGCGCGCGGAGGACGAGCCGGCGCGCGATCGTGCGCGTCGCCCGGCACGCGCGGCACCGGCGCGCATCGTCGAGACACGAGGGGCGCGCGCCGCGGACGCCATGCTGTTCTGATCCCCGGCGTCGCCGCCGTGAACGCGGCTCGTCACGCGGCTTGCTAGCCTCTCCAGCGACCTCCCTTCACGTCTGGAGCCCCATCCATGCCCCCTCGCCACGCGCTGTCCGATCTCCCCCATGCGGAGCGGGTGCAGACGGTACGGCCGGCGGACCCGGACGCTCCCCGTGCGCCCCGATGGCTGCGCATCGTCCTGCCGGCCGTGCTCATCCTCGTCTGGCTCGCGGCGGCGTCGGTCGGCGGGCCGTACTTCGGCAAGGTGGGAGAGGTCTCCTCGAACGACCAGACGGCGTATCTGCCCGAGAGCGCCGACGCCACCGCCGTGCAGGGACGGCTGGCGGACTTCACCGACGGCGACGCCATCCCCGCCGTCGTCGTCTTCTCCTCCGAGGCGGTGCTGACGGACGACCAGATCGCGGCGATCGGCGAGCGCGTGGACGCCGCGGCCGGCATCGACGGCGTCGACGAGGTCTCGCCCGCCCTCCCCTCCGACGACGGCCTCGCCGTGCAGTCCTTCGTGCCGATCTCCTCGGAGGCCGACCTCGGGGACACGATCGCGGCTCTCGGCGAGACGCTGCGCGACGGACTGCCCGCGGGCGTCGAGGTGCACATCACGGGTCCCGCGGGATTCTCGAACGACCTCCTCGACGCCTTCGCGGGCATCGACGGCATCCTCCTGCTCGTCGCCCTCACGGCCGTCCTCGTCATCCTCGTGATCGTCTACCGCTCGCTGCTGCTGCCGCTCGCGGTGCTCGCGACCAGCCTGTTCGCGCTGTGCGTCGCGCTCCTCACGGTGTGGTGGCTCGCGAAGGCCGGGATCCTGCTCCTCAGCGGGCAGACGCAGGGGATCCTCTTCATCCTCGTGATCGGAGCGGCGACCGACTACTCGCTCCTCTACGTCTCGCGCTACCGCGACGAGCTCATCCGCAGCGAGAGACGCTGGACCGCGTCGACGAGGGCGCTGCGCGGCGCGGCCGAGCCGATCTCGGCCTCCGGCGGCACCGTCATCGCCGGCCTCCTCTGCCTGCTGCTGAGCGACCTGAAGTCCAACAGCACCCTCGGCCCCGTCGCCGCGATCGGCATCGTCTTCGCGATGCTCTCCGCGCTCACGCTGCTGCCCGCGCTGCTGTACGTGTTCGGTCGCGCGTCCTTCTGGCCGCGTCGCCCGGTCTACGCGCCGAACACGGCCGGTGCGGCGCCGACGCGCGGCGTGTGGGCCCGCGCGGCCCGAGCCATCCGCCGACGGCCCCGTGTCATCTGGATCACGACGACACTCGTCCTCGCGGTCGGAGCAGTGGGGGTCACCCAGCTCCAGGCGTCCGGCGTCTCGCAGTCGGATCTCGTCCTCGGCGCCTCCGAGGCGCGGGACGGCCAGGACGTGCTCGGCGAGCACTTCGCCGCCGGCTCGGGCAGCCCCGTCTACGTGATCGTCGCCGAGGACCGGCTGCAGACGGCCGCGGACGTGCTGCTCGCCGACGACGGGATCGACGGCGTCGCCGTCTCGGCCGACACCGACAGCGGCACGGCCCCCGTGACCGAGGACGGCATCACCGGCTTCGGGGCGCCCGGCGCCCCGGCACCGGAGCCCACGGTGGCGGACGGCGACGTGCTGTTGCAGGGCACGCTCGCGGATGCGGCCGACTCGGCCGCCGCGGAGGAGACGGTGCGCGACCTGCGAGCCGAGCTCGAGGACGCGTCGCCCGGCGCGCTCGTCGGCGGCGTCACGGCGACCGACGTGGACACGAACGATGCCGCCGTCCACGACCGGAACCTCATCATCCCGGTGATCCTCCTCGTCATCCTCGTCATCCTCGTCCTCCTGCTGAGGTCGCTCCTCGCTCCCGTGCTGCTCATCCTCACCACGGTGCTGTCGTTCGGCACGGCGATGGGCGTCTCGGCACTCGTCTTCAACGAGGTGCTCGGCTTCCCCGGCGCCGACCCGGTCGTGCCGCTCTACGGATTCGTCTTCCTCGTCGCGCTCGGGATCGACTACAACATCTTCCTCATGACGCGCGTCCGCGAGGAGTCGCTCGTGCACGGGACACGCGACGGCGTCATCCGCGGGCTCACGATCACGGGAGGGGTCATCACCTCCGCGGGCCTCGTGCTCGCGGCGACGTTCACGGCGCTCTCGGTCATCCCCGTGCTGTTCCTCGTGCAGCTCGCCTTCATCGTCGCCTTCGGGGTGCTGCTCGACACGCTCATCGTGCGATCGCTGCTCGTCCCGGCGCTGACCTACGACATCGGCCGCGCGATCTGGTGGCCGTCGAAGCTCTCGCGCGGCGAGCGCTGAGGCGCGGCGGCGCCTCGGGGGTCTCCGTCGGCGCGCGGGCGGCGACCCGCCTCGGAGACGAAGACCCGGTGGACGGACCCCGGACGAGGGACGAGGATGGGGCCATGCGGCGGACGGGCACGACACGGCGACGATATGCGACCCTCGCGACGGCGATGGCCGTCGCGGGGATGCTCGCGGGCGCGCCCGCCGGCGCCCAGACGGCGCCCCTGCCCGCGCTGCACGTCGAGGGCAACCGCGTCGTCGACGCCACGGGCGCCGATCAGCCGCTGCAGGGTGTGTCGGTGCTCGCCCCCGAGCAGAACGACGTCTGCCCGTCGTGCAACTCCCGGCCGACCTCCGAGCTCGTCGCGCTCGCCGCCGAGTGGGGCTCGGACGTCGTCCGCCTGCCCGTGACCGAGATCGGGGCGACGACGGATCTCGCGGCCTACGACGCCGAGTACATCGCGCCCTACGTGCAGCAGGCGGTCGACCTCGGCGTCTACGTCATCGTCGACCTGCATCTCGTCCGCGACTACGGCGATACCGCCGGAGCCGTGCCCCGCTCGACCGTGGAACGGTTCTGGGAGTACATCGCCCCCCGCTACGGAGACATCCCGAACGTCGTCTTCGAGGTCTTCAACGAGCCGATCGACCCGGCCAGCTGGGCCACCTGGAAGGCCTACATCCAGCCGGTCGTCGACACGATCCGCGTCAGCGCGCCCGACACGCTGCTGCTCATGGGCTCGCCGCAGTGGAGCACGATGCTGGGCGGCGCGCTGTCGGACCCGATCGACGACGACAACACCGCCTACGTCTACCATCTCTATCCGAACCAGGGAGCGCCCACCGAGGCGCTGCTGGACGCGAAGTTCGGGGACGCCGCCGAGGAGATCCCCGTGGTCGTCACGGAGTTCGGCTGGAACCCGCCGGGCGCCTACTCCGACTCCATCACGGCGGGGACGACGACGAACTGGGGTGTCCCGTTCCGCTCGTACCTCGACGCACGGCCGTGGATCGGATGGCAGGCCTGGATCCTCGACAACTTCTGGAAGCCGCAGATGTTCGACGCCGACTGGAACCTCCTCGGCGGCGAGCACCAGGGGCAGTTCGTGAGGGACTGGCTCGCGGGCGCGCCGAACGTCTCCCCGTGCGCAGACCACGACGCGGTGGGCACGAGCGTCACGGTGTCGTCGGCGCGGAGCGCCGCGTACGGCGGCGACAACCTGACCGACGGAGACTGCTCCGACGCCGGACGGTGGCTCTCCGCGGACGGCGACGCCACCCCGACCGCCACCATCGAGCTGGCCGCGGCGCAGGAGGTCTCCTCCGTCGGCGTCTACAGCGGGTACGCCGGCGGCTCCGGGGTCGTGCTCGTCGACTTCACGCTGGAGGTGCGCACCGCGGCCGGATGGCAGCAGGTCGCCGCGATCACGGGCAACACGCAGGCCGCGCGCGAGATCCCCGTCGGCGTCTCGGACGTCGACGGGCTGCGGCTCGTCATCACCGACCCGGCGGCCTCGACGACGGAGGCCGGGATCGCACGGGTGCACGAGCTCGCCGTGCACGGCTGAGAGCGGCCTCTCGGCCGACGCGAGGCCTCGGCGCTCCACGAGGCGCCGGCACCTCGCACGCGGTGCCGGACGACGTCCGTCAGCGGCGCGGCGGCGCCCACACGACGATGAGGAGCGTCGCGATCGGGCCGAGGACGAGGGAGAGGACGAACCAGTTCAGCCGGGACCGGTCCTTCTGCTCAGCGAGCCCCGCGTTGACGAGAGCCAGGGTGAGCCATCCCCCGCCGCCGGCGAGCCAGCTGTTCGCATCCATCCGACCACGGTAGCGGTCGATGCGCCGGGCGCACGCAGCACAACGCAGGAAGTTCGGGCATGTCCAGCCGAAGCGACCGCGAAATTCCGCGGTGCCTCACCAGGGGACGAGGCGTTCTTCCTGCGCTGTGCCGTGCGGATGGCCTACGCGGTGAGGTCCGCGACAGTCGGGCCGCCCGTGAGCTCGGAGATGAGCTCGTCGCCGGGCCGCACCTGGTCGAACGGCGCGTCGATCTCGGCGCGGCGCAGCAGGTCGTCCATCTTCCGCTGACGCTGACGCGTCACGAGGGTGACGACGCGGCCCTCTCGGCCCGCTCGGCCGGTGCGGCCGGCGCGGTGGAGGTACGTCTTGTACTCCGTGGGCGCGTCGGCCTGCACGACGAGGTCGATGTCGTCGACATGGATGCCGCGTGCGGCGACGTCCGTCGCGACGAGCACCTGGGCGCGGCCCTTGGCGAACTTCTCGATGTTGCGGGTGCGCTTGGCCTGGTTGAGGTCGCCGTGAAGGGCGACGGCCGTGAGCCCTGCGTCCTCGAACTGCTCGGCGAGCTGCTCGGCGTAGGCACGGGTGCGCGAGAACACGAGGGTCTTCCCCTCGCGGTCGACGAGCTGGTCGAGGATGTCGCTCTTGCTGCGCTGGTCGATGACGAGCACGTGGTGCTCGATCGTGCTCGTCTCCTGCGTCTCGCCGGCGACCTCGTAGACGGCGGGGTTCACGAGGAACTCGTCGACGAGCGCGGCGACCTCGCGGTCGAGCGTGGCCGAGAAGAGGAGCCGCTGCGATCCGTCCGCCGTCAGGCGCAGGATGCGCTGCACCGGCTCGAGGAAGCCGAGCTCGCACATGTGGTCGGCCTCGTCGAGGACCGCGACGCCGATCTGCGAGAGGTCGAGCTTTCCCTGCGCCTGCAGGTCCTCGATGCGGCCGGGCGTGCCGATGACGATGTCGACGCCCTTCTTCAGCGCGCCCACCTGGCGGCCCTGCGGCACGCCGCCGTAGATCTGCGTCGTGAACAGGCCCACGCTGCGGGCGATGGGCTGGACGGTGCGGTCGATCTGCAGCGCCAGCTCGCGCGTCGGCGCGAGGATGAGCGCGACCGGCGAACGGCCGAACTCCCGCTTCTGCCCGGCCTTCTGCCGCAGCACGCGCTCGACGAGCGCCGCGCCGAACGCGATCGTCTTGCCGGATCCGGTGCGGCCTCGTGCGAGCACGTCGCGGCCCTCGATGATCGGCGGGATGGTCGCGGCCTGGATCGGGAACGGACGCGGGGCGCCGAGCTCCGCCAACGCGCGCTCGATGTTGTCGCCGAGGCCGAGGTCGCCGAAGCTCACCTCGGCGACGTCGGTCGCCTGTATGGCCTGGGCCTCGAGACGCTCGTGCACGACGTCGATCTGCTGCTCCTGCGCAGCCGAGCGCGCAGGACGCTCGTCACGGCGGAAGTCGTCGCGACGCGGACGGTCGTCACGGGCGAACGCCGGACGGGAGTCGCGGGCGGGACGAGCGTCGCGGTCGTACGCAGGACGCGCGCCGCGATTCGAGGCGGGACGGTCGTCGCGGGAGAAACGCGGACGGTCCGCGCCCGAGGGGCGGCGATCGTCGCGGTCGAAGGAGGGACGTCCGGCGCGGTCGTCACGGTTGAACGCGGGACGACCACCACGGTCATCCCGGTTGAACGCGGGGCGACCACCACGGTCATCACGGTTGTACGCCGGACGGTCATCGCGAGCAGGACGACGGTCATCCCGGTTGAACGCCGGACGACCACCACGGTCATCACGGTTGAACGCCGGACGACCACCACGGTCATCCCGGTTGAACGCCGGACGACCCGCGCGATCGTCACGGTTGTACGCCGGACGATCGTCACGAGCAGGACGACGGTCATCCCGGTTGAACGCCGGACGACCACCACGGTCATCACGGTTGAACGCCGGACGACCCGCGCGATCGTCGCGGTTGTACGCCGGACGGTCATCGCGAGCAGGACGACGGTCGTCCCGGTTGTACGGGGGACGGCCGCCGCGGTCGTCCCGGTTGAACGCGGGGCGACCCGCGCGGTCATCGCGCGCAGGGCGACGGTCGTCGCGGTCGAAACGTCCCGATCCCGCGCTCTCGCGGCGGGGGCCGGCGTAGCCGCCCTCGCGACGCTCGTATCCGCCCTCGCGACGGGGGCCGCCGGAACGGTCGTCCGCTCGCGCGGGGCGTCCTGCCTCGTCGCGACGCGGGCCGCGCGAGCCGGAGTCGTTCCCGCGGAACGGGCCGCCGGTCCTCTTCTTGGCGTAGCGGGGGTCGAAGTTCTGCGCGGGGCGTCCGCCTGCGGGCTTCTTGTTCTTGGGCATGGGTGTGTGTCCTTACGGGTTCTCTCGCACGAGAACAGCGCCAGGGCGCGCACGCCCGGGCAACCCGGGCTGTCAGCGGCCGGGGCCATTCATGTGATGGTCATGTGCGTCGATCGACGCTCACCATCGGCCCCTGGACTCACAACCTCGAAACACGTCCGCGCACATCGCGGCGTCCGAAGCCGACCGCACAACAATAGCGGATGCTCCTGGGTAACCGCTCGGCGTCAGAGACTAGCGAGGACGATGCTGGACCGGCGCCGCGGAGGGAAGGCCCCCGGACGTGGGGGACGACGACCGCGCAGTCACCACCGGCGGGATGTAGACCGGCGCCGGGTCGTCCGCACGCAGCGGCGGGATGTCCTCGTCCGCCGGGCGGCCGAGAAGCGGTTCGGCGCCCGATGCCGCGCTCGCACCCGGACCGGCATCCGCGCCCGCCGCCGAAACCACACCGGCGCCCGACGGCCCGACGCCCGCCCCGGCGGGCACGACGACGCGCGACTCCGCGACAGCCCCGTGATCGGCACCGCCGGGCTCACGGCCGTCCGGTCCCGTCCCGCCGTCCGACCCGTCGCCGTGACCCGCACGCCGGGCCGCACGGCGCTCCTTCGCCCCTTCGACGAGGTTGTAGAGCGTCGGCAGCACGATGAGCGTGAGCACGGTCGACGAGACGAGGCCGCCGATGACGACGATCGCGAGCGGCTGCGAGATGAACCCGCCGTGACCCGTGATGCCCAGCGCCATGGGCGTGAGCGCGAAGATCGTCGCGAGCGCCGTCATGAGGATCGGCCGCAGACGCATGGAGGCCCCCGCGAGCGTGGCGTCGCGCGCGGAGAGCCCTCTCTCGCGGTACTGGTTCACGAGGTCGATGAGCACGATCGCGTTCGTCACGACGATGCCGATGAGCATGAGCACGCCGATGAGCGACGCCACGCCCAGCGGCACCCCGGAGGCGACCTGCAGCAGGATGGCGCCGGTCGCCGCGAACGGGACGGACACGAGGAGCAGGATGGGCTGACGCAGCGACTTGAAGGTCGCCACCATGACGACGTAGACGATGAGGATGGCGGCGAGCATCGCGAGCCCGAGCTGGCTGAACGCGTCGGCCTGGTCCTCCGCGACCCCGCCGACGGTCGCCGTCGCGCCGTCCGGGAGATCGGCCGCGGCGACGGCCGCGTTCGCCGATGCCGTCGCGACGGCGAGGTCGTCCGTCGCCGGCGGCACCGTCACGGTCGCCGTCCGGCGCCCCTGCACGGTCGTGATCGACGAGGGGCTCTCGGTCTCCTCGACCGCCGCGAGGTCCTGCAGCGGGACGACGCCCGTCGCCGTGGGGATCTGCAGCTCGCGCAGCTCCTGCACCGTCGCAGGCGGGTCCTCCGCCGCGATGTAGACCGTGAGCGACGTCTCGTCGAGCTCGATGCTGCCCGCCTGCTGCGGCTGCATGCTCGACGAGACGATCGCGCCGACGGCGGCCTCCGAGAGCCCCGCCGCGGCGGCGGCCTCGCGGTCGACCTCGACGGCGATGTACGGAAGCGACGCGGCGAGGTCGTCGGTCACGGCGCCGATGCCGTCGCGTCCGTCGAGCTCGTCGACGATGGCCTGCGTCGCCGCCGCGAGGGCGTCCGAGGTCGGCGCCTCCACGGAGACGGCGATGTCGGTCGATCCGAAGCCGGCGGCGGCCGAGACCGTCAGGTCGCCGACGCCGTCGAGCGCGGAGAGCTCGCCCTGCACCTCGGCGCGCAGCGCCTCCTGGTCGACGCCGTCGCCCGTCATGACCGAGTAGGTCACGCCGGCGCCGCCCGAGAACGCGTCCGCGAGCGCCGACCCGCTCGACCCGACCGAGACCTGCACCGTCTCGATGCCGTCGATGCCGTCGAGCGCCTCCTCGACGCGCTGGGCCGCCTCGTCCTTCGTCTCGAGGCTCGCGGTGTCGCCGAGGTCCTGCGAGATCGTCAGGGTGTTCTGCCCCGTGTCGCCGAGGAAGTTCACCTTCATGAACGGCGCGAGGGCGACCGTGCCGCCCAGCACGAGCACCGCGAGCAGGAGCGTGACGACCGAGTGACGCAGGGTCCACCGGAGGATCGGCAGATACGACCTCTGGAGCCTCGACGGCGGCGCGTCGGGGTGCTCGGGGTCGATCCGGGCGCCCTCGGCGTCGAGAAGAGGCTTCCCGGGACGCATGAACCAGTACGCGAGCACGGGCACGATCGTGAGGGCGACGAGCAGCGACGCCGCCATGGCGATCGAGACGGTCAGCGCGAACGGCCGGAACAGCTCGCCCACCATGTCGCCGACGAAGACGATCGGGAGGAACACGGCGACGGTCGTGATCGTCGACGCCGTGATGGCGCCAGCCACCTCTCGCACCGCGAGACGGATGGCGTCCCCCTTGTCGGCGCCGCCGACGTAGTGGCGTTTGATGTTCTCGATCACGACGATGGAGTCGTCGACGACGCGCCCGATCGAGATCGTCAGCGCGCCGAGCGTGAGCATGTTGAGCGAGTACCCGAAGGCCTGCATCCCGATGAAGGTGATGAGGACGCTCGTCGGGATGGAGATGGCCGTCACGAGCGTCGAGCGGATCGACAGCAGGAACACGAGGATCACGAGCACGGCGAAGACGAGGCCCAGGAGCCCCTCGGTCGCGAGCGTCTCGATGGACTGCACGATGAACGGGGCCTGATCGAAGACGACCGTGAACTCCGCGTCGGGCAGGGTCTCGCGCAGATCGGCGAGGACGGCCTGGACGCCGTCCGACACCTCGACGGTGTTCGCGGCCGGGAGCTTCGTGATCGAGATCGAGATCGCGTCCTCGCCGTTCACGCGCGAGAGCGTGGTCGTGGGGTCGTCGGTCTGCGCGACGTCGGCGACGTCGGCGATCGTGACGACCGGCGGCACGATGACCTCGCCCGTCGTCGGATCGGGCGTCGGCGAGGCGCTCGAGACGAGCGGAAGCGCGCTCAGCTGGTCGACCGAGGTGATCTTCTCGCCCGTCTGCACCGTCAGCGTGCTGCCGTCCTCGGTGATCTCGCCGCCGGGGAAGAGCGTCCCGTTCTGCTCCAGCGCATCCGAGATCGCCTGCTGCGTGAGGCCGTTCGCGGCGAGCGCGGCCGCGTCGGGCGTGATCGTGATGCGCTGTCCGACGCCGCCGACGAGCTCCGCAGCCCCCACCCCGTCGACGTCCTCGATGTCCGGGACGACGACGTTCTCGAGCTGTGCCTGCGCGGCGTCGGCGTCGCCGATTCCCGAGACCGCCACCTGGATGACCGGCAGGTCGTCGATGCTCACTGACAGCACCTGGGGCTCGACGTCGTCGGGCAGCTGGGACGAGATGCGGGTGATCGCCTGCTGCATCTTCTGCTCGGCCGTGGCGAGGTTCGAGCCGTAGGCGAAGGTCGCCTGCACGATCGACGCGTTCGTCGTCGAGGTCGCCGTGCTCGACTCCAGGTCGGGCACGGACTGGATGGCCGTCTCGATGGGCGTGGAGACGTCGGCCTCGACGACCTCGGGCGAGGCGCCGGGGTAGGTCGTCATCACGATCAGCGCGGGGAGCTCGATCGACGGGATGAGCTCCTGCTTGAGGCTCGTGAGCGAGAGCCCGCCGAAGACGGCCGCGCAGATGGTGACGAGCGCGATGAGCGCGCGGTTCTTCAAGCTGAGGATGGCGAGCTTCGACACAGATCTCTCTCGTTCGATTCGGCCTTGCACGGTCGCGGGGGAGCAGCCCGCCGATACGGTTCTGTATCCGCTGCCCTCATTGTTCCACGGCGTGCCAGCCTCAGGCGGAGAGGACGGCTCCCGCGGCGAGCCCCGCGGCCGCGGCGAGGACGCACAGCGCGAAGGTGCCGAGCACGTTCGCCAGCGCCTCGCGCGCCCGTCCCTCGCGCCACAGGACGGCGCTGTCGGCCGACACCGTGCTGAAGGTCGTGTACCCGCCGAGGAGCCCCGTCCCGATCACGGCCGGCCACGGCGACCCGAGCGACGCGCCCGTGAGCATCCCGAGCGCGAACGATCCGGAGACGTTGACGACGAGGATCGCCCACGGGAAGCCGGCGGCGACGACGCGCGACAGGAGCGCGTCAGCCGTCCAGCGCAGTCCCGACCCGATGCCGCCGGCGACGGCGACGGCGAGCAGCAGCACGATGCTCACGCGTCCCCTCCCGTCGCTCCGCGGGCGAGGCGCCCGCCGACGACGAGCCCCGCGACGGCCGAGGCCGTGGCCAGGAACAGCACGAGGAGCGCCGCCGACAGCATGAGGACGTATCCGAGCGGCTCGGTGCCGAAGGGTGCGATCGGGCCGTGGCCGGACGGCGTCGCGAGCGAGCCGACCTGCACGGCGAAGGCGCTGTACGTCGTGAAGCCGCCGAGCACCCCGGGGCCGAGGAGAGCCCGCCAGCGCGGATGCCGGTCGCCCAGCGCTCCCACGACGACGCCGAGGAGGAGCGATCCGGCGACGTTGACGGCGGCGGTCGCCCAGAAGCCCGCCGCGTCGTCCCCGCGGACGGGGAGCGTCAGCGCGTACCGGGCGCCGGTCCCGAGCGCCCCGCCCAGGCACACGAACGTCAGCAGCTCCCAGCGGATTCGGCGCATCACGGCGGCCAGCCTATGCCGCGAAGCGAATGCTTCGGCTCGCGGGGACGCGAAAGTCGCCGCGGAGGGCGGTCCGCGGCGACTTTCGCGATCGGGTCGAGAGGAGGTCTACGCCTTCTCGAGTTCGTCTTCGTCCTCGTCCTCGTCGGCGTACTGGTCGGCCCAGCGGTCGACGTACTGATCATCGTCAGGATGACCCAGTTCGCGCTCCAGCGCCGAATAATCGACAGTCGGGCTGAACGACTTGAGTTCACGGGCGAGCTTTGTGTGCTTCGCCTTCTGACGGCCACGGCCCATGCGCGAGACCCCCTTATGTTGAGCACCGGGCTCATGCGCCAGCCCGAATGCGTAACTTCCGACAGCCGGCAGATGCCGGGAAAGAGTAGGATCCAGGATACCACGCGGCCTCGCACCCGGCCGGGCTGCGGCATCGAGAGGAGACGCCGCCATGAGCGACGACGAGGTCTTCCCGGCCGACGAGGCGAGCACACCCGGAGACGACGAGGCGCTTCGCGGCGCGGTCGTCGCCGGAGCCATCCCCGGTCAGCCGCCCCGCGTCCTGAGGGAGGCCGCCAAGTACGCCGCTCTGCTGCACGCGCCGCTCGTCGTCACGCACGTCGACGTCACGAGATTCGTCACGTACGAGGACCCCGACGGCTTCGTGCAGACCGCGCCCATCGACATCCACGTCGACGTGGGCGCCGAGGAGCTCGACGCCGTGAGACAGGTCGCGTCGGAGGCCCTCGCCGGCCAGAAGGTCACCTGGGCCGTCCGGCAGCTCGTCGGAGACCCGGCCCTCGCCCTCAAGCACTTCGCCGACAAGATCGACGCCCGTCTCATCGTCGTCGGCACGCGCAAGCGGGGCATCGGGGACTCGATCCGCGAGTTCTTCACCGGATCGGTCGCCGCCCGCCTGTCGCATCGCCAGCATCGGAGCATCCTCGTCGTCCCCCTCGGCGAGCCGCTGGAAGACGACGAGGACTGGCCGATCGAGGAGTAGCCCGGGTTCGCCGCTCAGCGGCCGAGATGGGCCTTCACGGCGTCGGCCGCGGCGTCGAGCGCCACGCCGAGCTCGTCGACGACCGCGGAGGGAAGCTCGCCGCCGCGCGCCACATGCGTGCGCAGGTCGGCTCGGACACGGCCGCGGAACTCGTTCACGAGCACCTCGGCGCGCTGCAGCTGTTCGCGCGAGCGCACGCGCGGGTCGTCGCCCGGACGCGGATGCGGCGTCTCCTGCGCGGGAGCGTTCGCCGCCGCCGCGAGGTCGGCGCGGAGGCTCCTCATCGCCTCGCGCACGCTGGCGCGCACGCCGTCCGCGATGAGGCGCACGGAATCCGCGAGCCCCTCCTGGATGCCGTCGAGCTCGTCGGCGCGCGAGCGCACCTCGGCGCGACCCGCGTCGGTGATCGCGTAGATCGTCTTGCGGCCGTCGACCGTCTTCGTGACGAGCCCCTCCTCCTCGAGCTTGGCCAGGCGCGGATAGATCGTCCCGGCGCTGGGCGTGTAGGTGCCGCCCGTGCGCTCGGCGAGCGCCTGGATGATGTCGTATCCGTGACGCGGCGTCTCGTCGAGGAGGCTCAGCAGGTAGAGGCGCAGGTCGCCGTGCGAGAACACGGCGGGCATCAGCGGTCCTCGCCTTCGGGCGACGTCGCGGCGCCGGGCCACTCCGCCTCGTCGTCCGCCTCCGACGCCGCGGGCTCCGCCTCGCCGCGCCGGATGACCGAGATGTCCCCCGACACCGTGTTCGCGCGCACGTCGGCGAATCTGCTCGAGAGCTCGCCGGTCGAGCCAGTGTAGTTCGACGGTCCCGACGCGGAGCGCGTGACGCCGTCGATGCGGATGCGGCCGCTCGCCGAGCGCACGACGTAGTTCGCGGCGTAGTCGTCGTCGAGCCGCAGAGTGACCCCGCCGCTCACGCCGTTGACCGAGACGCGGGCGACAGGGCCCTCGGCGTCGACGAAGGTCGAGCCCGAGACCGAGTCGACGTCGACCTTCGACAGCGCTCCCGTCACCGCGACGTCGCCCGAGACGGTGTTGGCCGCGAACGCGCCCTCGAGGCCGCGCACCTGCACGTCGCCGGAGACGGCGTTGGCGCCGAGGTCTCCGCGCAGCCCGTCGACGAGGATGTCGCCCGACACGGTGTTGAGACGCGCGTCGTCGGCGAGACCGGCGATGAGCGCGTTGGCGCTCACGACCCCGAGCGTGAGGGCGACGGCCTTCGGCACCGCCACGCTGATCTCAGCGCGCGGGCCGCCGGAGCCGAAGTTGCGGAACACCTCGAGGAAGTTGTCCCAGCGGAGCTGCGGATGGTCGATCTCGAGCGCGTCGCCCGACACGTCGATGCGCAGGTCCTTGACCGAGACGCCGTGCACCTCGATGCGCACGTGGGGCTCCTCGTGCGCGATGATGTCGATCTGCCCGCCGACGAGCCCGGCCTTGAGCCGGCGAATGCCCTCGACGTCGATGACGCGGGTCTCACCCGGGTGGATGATCCATTTCTCGTCTGTCATGATCTGCTCCCTGTCCACCGGGTCACCGGCACGAAACTCGAGATATATCTCGTTAAGGAGAGTGAAACACGATATATCTCGAATTGCAACGCCCCGTCTCCGCGGATGATGCGCTCCCCGCGGGACGCGGAGTAGCGTCGTGGATGCATCCCCGTCTTCCAGGAGGAACCGTGACCGACACCCAGCCGCAGCATCAGCCGATCGGGCTCGCCCGCACACTGCGGACCATCGCGCTCGTGACCGGCGTCGTCTCACTCGTCGCGGGGGCGCTCATCCTCGTCTGGCCGTTCAAGTCGGCCGTGGCGATCACCGTGCTCGTGGCAATCTACGCGCTCGTTGCGGGCGTCGTCGACGTCACGCTCGCCGTCAGGTCGAAGGGCCTCAGCGGATGGCTGCGCGCGGGCACCGCGCTGCTCGGCGTGGTCTTCGTCGTCGCGTCGATCGTGGCCTTCGCGAACCTGTCGTCGACGACGGTGCTGCTCGCCGTCTTCGTCTCGACGTTCCTCGGCGTCGCGTGGATCGTCGAGGGCGTCGTCTCGCTCTTCTCGCTCGGCGGCCCGAAGGACGCGTTCAGCCCCGTGCCCCGCTCGAAGGGGTGGACGATCGCCTTCGCGATCGTCAGCATCCTCGCGGGAGCCTTCGTGCTGCTCTCGCCGCTCCTCACGGCCGTCTGGCTGTGGATCTTCATCGGCGTCTCGCTCGTGGTCTTCGGGGTCATCCAGATCGTGCGCGCCGCCACGCTCGAGCGCTAGCGTGGGAGCATGACCGACCTCCGCGACCGGCTGCGCGACCTGCCGTCGTTCCCCGGCGACCTCGCGATCCTCGACCCGGACGCCGTTCCGGGCGATCCGCTCGAGCTGTTCCGCAGCTGGCTGGACGACGCCATCGCGTCCGGGGAACGCCAGCCCCACGCGATGACCGTGACGACGATCGACGACAACGGTCGCGCATCCCACCGGACCCTCATCGTGAAGGACGTCGACGAGCGCGGCATCCAGGTCTCGAGCTCGCGCTCCTCCCGGAAGGGCGCGCATCTCGCCGAGCGTCCCTGGGCGGGGATGCTGTTCTTCTGGCGAGAGCTCGGTCGCCAGGTCGAGCTCACCGGCCCGGTGACGGCGCTGCCCGCAGAGGAGTCGGCGGCGGACTGGCGCGAGCGGCCGAGCTACGACGGCGTCGACAACCCCGACTGGCAGGTGTGGACGCTCGCGCCGACGCGGGCGGAGTTCCTGCAGGCGACGCACGACCGCCGCCACACCCGCGTCGAGTACGTGCGCGACGGCGAGACGTGGACCCACCGGCCGCTCCGCGCGAGCGAGGCCGTCCGCTGAGAGAGCCGGTGGCTTCCGCCGCCGGAGCACGCCGTCGCGACCGCCGGGCTCAGGAACCCTGCGTGCGCTCCACCCAGCCGAGGTACTCCTCGCTGACGGTGCCGGTGACGTAGCGCCCGTCGAAGCAGCTCATGTCGAGGTCGGTGACCGCGTGACCGGCCGTGCTGCCCTCGATGATCGCGGCCTTGAGGTCCTCGACCTCCTGATACACGAGGTGGTCGCAGCCCAGCTCCTCGGCGATCTCGGGGATCGTCCGGCCGTGCGCGACGAGCTCCCGGCTCGACGGCATGTTGATGCCGTACACGTGCGGGTACCGCACGGGCGGAGCCGCGGAGGCGAAGGTCACCGAACGCGCACCGGCGTCGCGGGCCATCTCGATGATCTGCTTGCTCGTCGTGCCGCGGACGATCGAGTCGTCGATGAGGAGGACGTTCTTGCCCGTGAACTCGCTCGACATCGCGTTGAGCTTCTGGCGCACGCTCTTCCGGCGCACCGCCTGGCCGGGCATGATGAACGTCCGCCCGATGTAGTGGTTCTTGTAGAAGCCCTCCCGGTACTCGATGCCGAGCACGCGGGCGACCTCCATCGCGGCAGGGCGCGAGGAGTCGGGGATGGGCATGACGACGTCGATCGCGCCCTCGGGCACGTGCTTGGCGATCGTCGCGGCGAGCCTCGCGCCCATCCGCAGCCGCGCCTCGTAGACCGAGATGCCGTTCATGATCGAATCCGGACGGGCGAGGTAGACGTACTCGAACGAGCACGGGACGAGCCTCGGCCGCTCCGCGCACTGCTTCGAGAACAGCGCGCCCTCGTTCGTGATGAAGACCGCCTCGCCGGGCTCGACGTCCCGCACGACCTCGTAGTCGGCGTTCTCGAGCACGAGCGACTCGCTCGCGACGACCCACTCGTCGCTGCCGTCCTGCGCCGGACGACGGCCGAGGATGAGGGGGCGGATGCCGTGCGGGTCGCGGAACGCGAGCAGGCCGTACCCCGCGATCACCGCGATGACCGCGTAGGCGCCCTCGATGCGGTTGTGGGTGCGGGCGACGGCCTCGAAGATGCGCTCGGGGTCGAGGTCGACCGGCGACGTCGTCGCCTGGAGCTCGTTCGCGAGCGCGTTGAGCAGCAGCTCCGTGTCGCTCGAGGAGTTGAGGTGGCGGCGGTCGCGGTGGGCCATGTCGGCCGTCAGCTCGCGCGTGTTCGTGAGGTTGCCGTTGTGGATGAGGATGATGCCGTACGGCGAGTTCACGTAGAACGGCTGGGCCTCCTCCTCGCTGGAGGCCGTGCCCTTCGTCGCGTAGCGCACGTGCCCGAGGCCGACGTTGCCGAGCAGCGATCGCATGTCGCGCGTGCGGAAGCCCTCGCGCACCATCCCGCGCGCCTTGCTCATGTGCATGACGCCGCTGGGCTCGGCCGTCGCGATGCCGGTGGCGTCCTGCCCGCGGTGCTGCAGCAGGAGCAGCGCGTCATAGATGTCCTGGTTGACCGGGCCGCGCCCGACCACTCCGACGATGCCGCACATATGGTGTCAGCCCACCCCGTCCGAATAGGCGCCGACGAGCCGGACGGCGCCTCCGTCCACGCCCTTGGCGCCCTGCTCGAAGTCGCCCGCGGGGTGCGCGCCCGTGCCGACCGTGCCGATCTGCCAGGCGGGGATGCCGTCGGATGCGAGCGCGGTGACGGCGTCGTCGACGCGCTCGGGCGCGAGGACGGCGACGAAGCCGATGCCGAGGTTCCAGGTGCCCTCGCTGGACTCGAGCGACGTGCCGGCCACCTCGCTCAGCACGCGGAAGACGGGCGCGGGGGACCAGGTCGAACGGTCCACCTCGACCCACGTGCCCTGCGGCAGCACGCGTGCGAGATTCGCCGCGATCCCGCCGCCCGTCACGTGGCTGAGCGCGTGCACGTCGTCGCCGAGTCCTGCGATCAGCCGCAGCAGGGGCGAGGTGTAGAGGCGTGTGGGCTCCAGCAGCGCCTCGCCCCACGTCGCGCCCAGGTCGGCGGCACGGTCGCCGTACCCGATGCCCGCGTTCGCGAGGATGTGGCGCACGAGGGAGTATCCGTTGGAGTGCAGGCCGCTCGACCCGAGGGCGATGACCGCGTCTCCGCGCTCCACCCGCTCGGCGCCGAGGATGCGGTCGGCCTCCACGACGCCCGTCGCGGCTCCCGCCACGTCGTAGTCGTCGACGCCCAGGAGGCCGGGGTGCTCGGCGGTCTCGCCGCCCACGAGCGCGGTGCCGGTCGCGGTGCACGCCTCGGCGATGCCGCGCACGATGTCGGCGATGCGCTCGGGGAAGACCTTGCCGCACGCGATGTAGTCGGTCATGAAGAGCGGACGCGCCCCGACCACCACGATGTCGTCCACGACCATCCCGACGAGGTCCTGGCCGATCGTGTCGTGCTTGTCGACGGCCTGCGCGATGGCGACCTTCGTGCCGACGCCGTCGGTGCTCGTCGCGAGGAGCGGCCGCCGGTAGGCCCGCAGTGCGCTCGCGTCGAAGAGACCGGCGAACCCGCCGACGCCGCCGAGCACCTCGGGGCCCTGCGTCGCGCGCACGGACGACTTCATCAGCTCGACGGCGAGGTCGCCCGCGGCCGTGTCGACGCCGGCTTCGGTGTAGGTGGACGAGGGGGACTCAGCAGCAGCTGCCGTGGGATCGAAGACCACGTCTCCAGAGTAGCGGCCGAAGTCCGTGCCCGGACTCAGCCTTCGTCGACGCTCTCGTGCGCGACCCGCACGTCGCGCGTCCTGCGTCCGATCGTCCAGTCGAGGAGGAGCGCCACGAGCATCCCGAGCAGCACTCCCGCCGGCACGCACCAGAGCATGATGAACCCGAACGTCTGCGAGGGCGAGTACTCGACCTGCGTGAGCACGCTGGCCTCGCTGGTGCCGTCGAAGACGGTGGAGAGGACGAGGGCGGCGACGAGCCCGACCGCGGCGCCGAGAGCGGCGAACACGCTGTACTTCGGGGCACGACGCACCTTGGCCACATCGGCGTCATCGCGCGCTGCGGGGGTGTCGGGCATGGTCGTCATTCTCGCACCGGGATCCTGTGAGCCGTCTCCGTCGCGCTTCGACGTCGGGAGCAGGGCTCAGTACAGCAGGGGCAGCAGCATCGAGATGTCGGCACGGGTGCCCGACGCGTCGATGCGGCCCGCCGTCTCCTCGTCCGCCCACGTCGTGTCGCCCGTCGCGACGGCGATCCACGTCGACGGCGCGAGCTCGACGACGTTGGGCGGGGTGCCGCGCGTATGCCGCGGTCCCTCGATGACCTGCACGGCCCCGAACGGGGGCACGCGCACCTCGACGCTGCCGCCGGGGGCGCGTTCCTCGAGCAGCTGCAGGAGGTACCGGACGGCCGTGGCCAGGTCGGCACGCGCGGGCCTCGCCGCACGCGCGAGCGCATCCTTCACGATCGCGATGGCCTCGCGGCCGTCGCCCGTCTCGATCCTCCGCGCCATCCCGTCAGCCTATTCCGGCGCGGGAGCGGCTCGCGCGTGGTCGCGGAGTCGCCCCCGGCCCGCCGCGCACGACGCAGGAGCTCTCTCGCCCTCGCCGATCTCCTCCCGCGTCATCGCGCGCTTCGCGCCCGACATGCACCACGGGATTCCTGCATCGTGCTCGGCCGGATGCCGTCTCGGTAGGCTTCTGGGTGTGAAGATCCTCGTCCTCGGCTCCGGCGCGCGCGAGCACGCCATCGTCCTCGCCCTCGCGTCGGAGGACGCCGGGCACGAGCTGCTCGCCGCCCCCGGCAACGCCGGCATCGCGCGCGACGCGCGGATCGTCGACGTCGACATCCTCGACGGGTCGGCCGTCACCTCGTTCGCGAACGAGAACGGCGTGGGCCTGGTCGTCGTCGGGCCGGAGGCGCCGCTCGTCGCGGGCGTCGCCGACGTGCTGCGGGCGCACGGCGTCCCCGTGTTCGGGCCCGGCAAGGCGGCTGCGGCGCTCGAGGGGTCCAAGGCGTTCGCGAAGCGGATCATGGCGGAGGCGGGCGTGCCGACGGGCCGCTCCGTGCACGCGCGCACGATCGAGGAGGTCGCGTCCGCGCTCGACGCCTTCGGGGCGCCGCACGTCGTGAAGGCCGACGGACTCGCCGCGGGCAAGGGCGTCATCGTCACGTCCGACCGGCAGGCGGCGCTCGATCACGCGGCGGAGTACCTGCCCACGGGCTCCGTCCTCGTGGAGGAGTTCCTCTCGGGGCCGGAGGTCTCGCTCTTCTTCCTCAGCGACGGCGACGCGGTGCGCGCGCTCAGCCCCGCGCAGGACTTCAAGCGGGCTTTCGACGGGGACGAGGGCCCGAACACCGGCGGCATGGGGGCGTACTCCCCGCTCCCCTGGCTCGCCGAGCGCTTCGGCGACGAGGCGGCGTTCGTCCGCCAGGTGACGGAGGAGGTCGCGCTGCCGGTGGTCCGGCGGCTCGACGAGGAGGGGACGCCTTTCATCGGCCTCCTCTACGCGGGGCTCATCGTCACGGACGCCGGCGTGCGCGTGATCGAGTTCAACGCCCGCTTCGGCGACCCCGAGACGCAGGTCGTGCTGCCGCGTCTCGCCACCCCGCTCTCGCGGCTGCTGCTCGCCGCGGCGACGGGGACGCTGGAGGACGAGGGCGACCCGGAGTTCTCCGACGAGGCCGCCGTGACCGTCGTCGTCGCGAGCGAGGGCTACCCGGAGGCGCCCGTCACCGGACGCCGGATCTCGGGCGTCGCCGACGCCGAGAAGATCGAGGGCGTGCACGTGGCCCACGCGGCGACGCGGGTGTCGGACGGCGCGCTCGTCTCGACGGGCGGTCGCGTCCTCGACGTCGTGGCGACGGGCGCCGGCTTCCCCGAGGCGCGCGCGCGGGCGTACGAGGCGGTCGCGATGATCGGCCTCGAAGGATCCCATCACCGCACCGACATCGCCGCGGCGGTCGCCGGCTAGCGACGCCCCGGCACCGGAGGGCCGTTCAGCGCTCGTAGCTCGACTCGACCCTGTGCTCGGCCTGGGTCATGTGCGAGACGAGCGCGGAGCCGAGCGCGTCCGGGTCTCCGTCGACGATCGTCTCGATGATGCGGATGTGATCCGCATCGGCCTGCGCACGGCCGCCGAGCGCCTCGACGTTCTTCCGCGCATAGGGCTGCGCGGCGGTGAGCAGGGAGGTGAGGATGGACACCGTCCGCGGGCGGTCGGAGAGCTCGTAGATCAGCTGGTGGAACTCGAAGTTCGAGCGCAGCCACTCCGCGGTGTCGGAGGTCTGCGCCATGCGCTCGGCCAGTGCGCGGAGCCGCGCGATCGCCCGTGACGTCGCGCCTTCGATCACGGGGCGCGCGATCGTGGGTTCGACGGCGACGCGCAGCGCGTAGACCTCGGCGAGGTCGTCCGGCGAGAGCCTCCGCACGGTCGCGCCGCCCCCGTCGCGGATCGTGATCAGCCCGCGCGCCTCGAGCAGCCTCAGCGCCTCGCGGACGGGGTTGCGGCTGACCCCGAACTGCTTCGCGAGATCCTCTTGGACGAGCTGGTCCCCCTCGTCGTAGACGCCGTCCCGGATCGCGCTCGCGATTCCGTCGGCGATGCCATCTGGGGTCACGGCGCTCCATCTCCTCGGCGGTCTGCGGGCAACGCGATTCTAGCCACCGCCCCCGCTCGAATCGGCGGGACGAGCTCCGCGACGCGGAGATTGCGGCCATTGTCCGCAGTGTCCGCAGCGTGTACACTGCAGGTGTCGCCGCCCCCAGAGCAGGAGGCGCGGCGCGTGCGAGCCGCTGACGGCTCTCGCGAACTGCTTCAAAGGAGAGATGGTCATGATGGCTCGCCGACAGCGGCTTCACTTCGCGTGGCTCGTGTTCCTCGCAGCGTGCGTGATCTCGTTCGTGGGATTCGGGCTCACGGTCAACACGGCCAGCATCTACTGGGGCCCCGTGCAGGAGACCCTGGGGATCGACCTCTCGTCGGTGACGCTGATGAGCACCGTGTCGGGTCTGGCCGGAGCGATCGCGCTCGGGGTGGCGTCCCCGCTCTTCGAGCGCTTCAACCTGCGGGTCTTCCTCACCGTCATGGTCGTCCTCACCGCGATCGCGTACTTCGCCTCCGCGGGCGCGACCAACGTGTACGTCCTGTACGCGGCGAACATCGTGCTCGGCATCACCAAGGCCGTGGCCATCATGCTCTCCGTCCCCATCCTCCTCGGCAACTGGTTCCAGAAGCGCCTCGGGCTCGTGACCGGCATCGCCGGCGCCATGACCGCCGTGGGCGGAGCGGTCTTCAGCCCGCTCGTCGGCGCCCTCATCGCCGATCAGGGATGGCGGTTCGCCTACGTCGTGACGGGCGTGATCGTGCTCGTGACGCTGCTGCCGTTCACGATCTTCGTCACGAAACTGCGCCCGACGGGGGACCAGCGCCCGTACGGCTTCACGGAGGAGGACACCGACACCCAGGTCGCCGTCGCGCTGTCGGGCGTCCCGGCGAAGCGCGCGTACCGCACGCTCCCATTCGCGTGCTTCGCCCTCGCGGGCGTCCTATACCAGTTCGCGGGATCGCTCGTCCAGCACGTCCCCAACTACCTCGTCACAGGAGGGCTCGCCCTCACGACGGCATCCGCCATCTTCTCCGTCCTGCTCCTCGGCGCGTCGGTGGGCAAGTTCGCCATGGGCGCCGCGATCGACTTCCTCCGCCCGCTCCTCGCGATCGGCGTCTTCACCCTCGTCGCGATCTTCGGATGGGGCGGCCTCCTCGTCTTCGACGGCGAGGCCGCGCTGACCTCCGCGGGCTTCGCCAGCGGAGTGGCCCAGGGCATCAACCTGGTCGCGGTGGTGGTGCTCGTGCGCAACGCCTTCGGCTCGCTGGAGTACAGCAAGATCCTCGGTCCCATCCTCATGGCGGGATCGCTCGCGAACGCGGCCGGCGTCTACGTGCACGGCCTCATCGTCGACGGCACCGGCGGATACACCGTGTCGTTCGTCCTGAACGTCGTGCTGTTCGTCGTCGCCTTCGGGCTCCTCGCCATCGCCATCCGCAGGAAGGTGCTCCCCGGTGCATCGCCGGAGAAGCATGAGGAGACGCTCGAGTCCGATGCCGCACGGGTGTGAGGGGAAGACGATGACGACTCGGACGGCCGTACGGGCCTGGCTCGGCATCCGCTACGCGACGGCGGAGCGCTTCGAGGCGCCCGTCGTCCGGCACGGCTGGGACCGCGACGCCCCTCACGACGCGTACGGCGCCGCTCCCTACCAGGACGAGGACCCGAACCAGCCCCTGGGCGCCGAGCCCGCGGAGGACTGCCACTTCCTCAACGTCTGGGCGCCCGAGGCCGCCGAGGGCTCGTCCCTGCCGGTGTACGTCTCCGTGTACGGCGGCGGCTTCGAGCACGGGTCGGCCTCCAACTGGGCGATGGACGGCTCGGTCCTCGCCGCGACGGGCCGGGTCGTCGTCGTGTCCCTCAACTACCGCGTCGGCGCGCTCGGGTTCGTCACCCTGGCGGGTGCGACCGACGCGTTCCCGGAGGCGAGCAACCTCGGGCTCCGCGACGTGATCGCGGCCCTGGCCTGGATCCGGGAGAACATCGCCGACTTCGGCGGCGACCCCGCGCGCGTCACCGTCGGAGGGGAGAGCGCCGGAGGCTTCCTCGTGACCGCCCTCGCCGCCGCGCCCTCCGCCGACGGGCTCTACGCGCGTCTCGCGGTCCACTCGGCGGGAGCATCCCGGATCCTCCCCCTCCCCCATGCGGCCGCCATGGCGAACGCATACCTGCAGTCCCTCGACGCGACGGAGGATCCGACGACGCTGCGCGATCGTCCGGTCGCGGACCTCGTCGCGGCCCAGTCGCGCATCGTCGGCACCGACATCGGCGCACGGAACGGCCCCGCGCCCGCCGCGCTCGGCGTCGTCGACGACCACGCGCTCCTCGCGGGAGTGCTCGTGGGGCATCCGTTCGACGCCGTGGCGTCCGGCCGGGTCCGGGGGGTCCCGCTTCTCGTGACCGCGACGCAGGACGAGATCGCCCCCTTCCGGGCCATCGCCGGCGACGCGTTCGTCCCCGCCTCCCTCGCGCAGACGGTGGAGGAGCTCGTCTCCTTCGGCGCCCCGCCCGGGCGCGCAGAGGAGATCGTCGCCGGCCACGCCGACGATCTCGGAGACGACGCCGGACCCGCTGCGGTCCGCGAACGCGTCCTGACCGACTACATCTACCGTCTCGCCGCCGCGAGGCTCGCTCGGGCGCATGCCCGGGCCGGCGGCAGCGCGCATCTCCTGCTCGTCGGCGGCGCGGACGGGGAGCCCGCGGGCCACGCCTGCGACGTCCCCGCCCTCCTCGGACGGCACTGGCCGGGTGCCACCCCGGCCGCCGAGGAACGCGACCGGAGGATCACGGAGGCCGTCCTCGCCTTCGTCACGGAGACGCCGCTCGGCTGGCCGTCCGTCACATCCGCCGGGGAGATCGCCGCAGGAGGCACGGGAGAGCTGCGCGCAGCGCCGGGCGCCACGTTCGCAGAGGTCCTCCGCCGCTGGGAGGGCATCCCCCGCCCCTGACCGGCCGACCCGGCCATCGGGCGGACGGCGCCCATCGCGGCGGGGCGACGCGGACCCGGCCGCGGGGACGCCGCGCGCTCGCCTCCTCCCCGGAGGGAGGGCAGCGCCTCGGGGCGATGAGCCCGAGCGCCGGACCGGCCGGACGCCGCCCTACGAGCGCGGCTTCCGCGCCGGGCGGTCGCCGCGGTCCCCACGCGGGCCGCCGCGTCCGTCCCGGTCGTCGCGCGGGCCGCGGGTGCTGCGGAACGGACGGGGGTCGGGGCGCAGCTCGATGGGCTTGCCGCCGATGCGGGTGTCCCTCAGCCGGTCGAGCGTCTCACGCGGGAGGTCGGCGGGGAGCTCGACGATGGAGAAGTCGGGCCGGATGTCGATGCGCCCGAAGTCCTGCCGGCTGAGGCCTCCCTCGTTGGCGAGGGCACCGACGATCTGCCGCGGCTCGACGCGCTGGCGCTTGCCGACCTCAATCCGGTACGGCGAGAGCGGGGCGCCGCTGCGGGGGCGGCGCTCGTCGCGGGCGCCCTGCTCGCGCTCGGGCCGCTCGCGGCGGGGAGGGCGGATCTCCTCCTCGAGCAGCAGCGGGGTGTCACCCTGCGACACGATCGCGAGGGCGGCGGCGACGTCCGCCTCGACGACGTCGTGGTGCTCGACGTAGTGGGCGATGATGTCGCGGTACTGGCCGAGCTTCTCCTGGTCGGCCAGCGCGACCGTGATCGCGTCGTCGAAGCGGCTGAGCCGCGTGACGTTGACGTCCTCCACGCTGGGGATGCGCATCTCGGTGAGGGGCTGGCGCGTGGCCTTCTCGATCGCGCCGAGGAGACGGCGCTCGCGCGGCGTGACGAAGCTGATGGCCGCGCCGCTACGGCCCGCACGACCGGTGCGGCCGACGCGGTGGACGTACGACTCCGTGTCGATCGGGATGTCGTAGTTGACGACGTGCGTGATGCGGTCGACGTCGAGGCCGCGCGCGGCGACGTCCGTCGCGACGAGGATGTCGAGCTTGCCCGACTTCAGCTGGTCGACCGTGCGCTCGCGCTGCGCCTGCGCCACGTCGCCGCTGATCGCGGCGGCCGTGTAGCCGCGGGCGCGCAGCTTCTCCGCGAGCGTCTCGGTCTCGCTCTTCGTGCGGACGAAGACGATCATCCCCTCGAAGTTCTCGACCTCGAGGATGCGCGTGAGCGCGTCGACCTTCTGCGGATACGACACCATGAGGTAGCGCTGGGTGATGTTCGCCGACGTCGTCGTCTTGCCCTTGACGGTGATCTCCTCCGGGTCGCGGAGGTGCTGCTGCGAGATGCGGCGGATCTGGGCGGGCATCGTCGCGGAGAACAGCGCGATCTGCTTCTCCGCGGGCGTCTCGGCGAGGATCGTGTCGACGTCCTCCGCGAAGCCCATCTTGAGCATCTCGTCGGCCTCGTCGAGCACGAGGAAGCGCAGCGCGGAGAGGTCGAGCGTGCCCTTGTCGAGGTGGTCGAGGATGCGGCCGGGCGTGCCGACGACGATGTGGACGCCGCGACGGAGCGCCGACAGCTGCGTGCCGTACCCCTGGCCGCCGTAGACGGGCAGCACGTGGACGCCGCGCAGGTGCGAGGCGTACTTCTCGAACGCCTCGCACACCTGCAGGGCCAGCTCGCGCGTGGGCGCGAGGACGAGCGCCTGCGGCGTCTTCTGCCCCGGGTCGAGCTGGTCGAGGATGGGCAGCGCGAACGCGGCCGTCTTGCCCGTGCCCGTCTGCGCGACGCCGAGGACGTCGCGCCCCCCGAGCAGCGGGGGGATGGTCTGGGCCTGGATCGCGGAGGGGGTCTCGTAGCCGACGTCCTTCAGCGCCTTGAGGACGGCATCGCCGAGGCCCAGGTCGGAGAAGGTCGGGACGGTCTCCGCGGAGACGTCCTCGGTCGGCGCGGCGGGGGATTCGGAAGATGCCATACTGCAACGGTATGCCGCCGGAGGCGTTTCCGCCGACCCGCTCGCCCTCGGCGCGCGATCTGGGCGTGTTCGGAAGACCCCGCCGCGGGATGAGCGTCTGCGCGCGAAAGGCGTCCCCTCGCGGGAGGAGAATCCCTCCGGGGGAGGACGGTCCCCCATATCCGCCCTCCTCGGCATAGGGAGCACGCGAAGACGGCGCAGCGGGCGAGGCCGCCGCGGCGGCGCGCGCATCCGCCCCGCGCCGCGATAATGGTCGGGTGAGCGACGCCATCGAGGTCTCCGGCTGGAAGCACGTCTACTCCGGCAAGGTCCGCGACCTGTACGTGCCGGACGTGACGCCCGAGGGGGCGCACGCGGACCGGATGCTCGTCGTCGCGAGCGACCGGGTCAGCGCCTTCGACCACGTGCTCTCCCCCGGCATCCCCGGCAAGGGCGAGCTGCTGACGACGCTCAGCCTGTGGTGGTTCGACCAGCTGGCCGGCGCCGACGGCGGAGAGCCCGTCCCGAATCATCTGACACCGGATGACCTTCCCGCGGAGGTCGCGGGGCGGGCGATGACCGTCCGCTCGCTCGATATGCTCCCCGTGGAATGCGTCGTCCGCGGCTACATCACGGGCTCCGGATGGGCGGAGTACGTCGTGCGCGGCACGGTCTGCGGCATTCCGCTCCCGGAGGGCCTGGAGAACGGAGACCGGCTCCCGGAGCCGATCTTCACCCCGGCGTACAAGGCGCCGCTCGGCGAGCACGACGAGAACATCTCCTTCGACAAGACCGTCGAGATCGTCGGGGCCGAGCGCGCGGCCGAGCTGCGCGACCGCTCGCTGGAGATCTACCGCCGCGCGGCGGCGACCGCCGAGGCGCGGGGGCTCGTCCTCGCCGACACGAAGTTCGAGTTCGGCGCGGATGACGCCGGCGTGCTGCGCCTCGCGGACGAGGTGCTCACGAGCGACTCCTCGCGCTACTGGGACGCGGAGGCGTGGCGCGCCGGCGCGACGCCGTCCGCGCGGATGGCGAGCTTCGACAAGCAGATCGTGCGGGACTGGCTCGCGGCGCACTGGGACAAGGAGGGGGAGCCCCCCGCCCTTCCCGCGGACGTCGTCGACCGCACGGTCGCGCGCTACCGTGAGCTGCTGGAGCGCCTCACGGCGTGAATGCCGCCGGCACCGGCGACGCTCTCATCCTCATCCCCGGAGATCTCGTGACCGACCCGTCCACGCCGCCGAACGGCGAGCATCCCACCGCGAGCGGCGAGCCCGCCGCTCCCGGCCGTTCCTCCTTCCTCCACGGCTCGGCGCGCACGGAGCCCGCGCAGACGGGGTGGCGCGGGCTGCTCAGGCGGGCGGGCGTCGAGCTGCCTCCCTCGGAGGCGGAGCTCGCCGTCCGCGCCGACGAGCACGCCGTGAGCCAGCACTGGCCGGGGCCTCGGAAGATCGCCGTGGTCAACGCGAAGGGCGGCACGGGGAAGACGCCCGCGACAGTCTTCCTGTCATCGGTGTTCGCGCGCCTCGGGGGCGTCGGCGTGCTCGCCTGGGACAACAACCACACCCGCGGCACGCTCGGGTGGCGCACCGAGCAGGCGGAGCACGACCGGACCGTCCTCGACCTCCTGCCGGAAGCCGACCGCCTGCTCCACGGGGATGCGCACGCCGCCGACCTGTCGAGGTACGTGCACCACCAGGCCGCCGACCGGTTCGACGTCCTCCGCGCCCAGCCCGTCCGGCTCGCGGACGAGCAGCGGATCGAGACGGCCGACGTCGACGTGATCCACGAGATCGCGACGAAGTTCTACCGGCTCATCGTGATGGACTCCGGCGACGACGAGTCGGATCCCGTGTGGCGGCGGATGATCGACCACGCCGACCAGCTCGTCGTGACGACCACCACGAGGTCGGATCACGCCGAGTCCGGCGCCCTGCTGCTCGAGGCGCTCGCCCAGCGCGACGCCCGTTCGGCGCGGCTCGCGGAGCGGGCCGTCGTCGTGGTGTCGCAGGCGGATCCGCGTGCGTCCGCCGCGGAGGTGGAGCGCGTGGCGAACGGCTACTCGCCGCTCGCTCGCGCGGTCGTGCGCATCCCGTTCGACCGCGGGATCGTCGACGGACCGCTGCGCTCCGACCGCGTCTCCCCGCGCACCCGCCGGGCGTGGCTCGCCGCCGCGGCGGCGGTCGCGCGAGGCCTCTGACGCACCTTCTCCGGGAGAGGATGGGCAGGACTCCCCATCCTCGGGTCTTGAGATGCACGCCGAGATCCGTTAACTTCTGCCCGTTCCACTCCAGGTCACGCGAGAACGACGGACAGACGAGAAGCGGGGGCATCATGAAGTTCGCGATGGAAGCACAGACGCTGGTCCGGCTGGGTCAACGGTCGGAGACCGAATCGGATGACCTGGGCGCCCTCGTGCGTCAGCTGGTCGACGCCGCCGAGCCTCTGACGGGCACCTTCAACGGGCCCGCGAAGGCACGGTTCAACAACTTCAAGGTCCGCACGGACGACATCGCGACCGCGCTCAACAACGCGCTCGTGGGCATCGTCGGATCGATCTCGGGCCAGAACCGGGCGTTCGTGACGGCCGCCGAGGACGGCGCCTCGGCCCACGAGAACGCGGAGGGCTCGTCCGACTTCAGCGCGCAGTCGCTGCTCGCACGCATCTCGCCGCAGGCCTGAGCTGCGGCACGGAGAAGGGGGAATCATGGTGGAGAACAACGTCGATCGCAACGACTACAGCGTGGGCGCATCGCAGGCGGCACAGTCGAACTTCGAGGCCGTCGCTGCCCGGCTGGAGGCCGCGCTGGACCGTCGCGACGCCGACGTCAAGCAGGCCCTCGCGGAGTACCAGGCCGACGGGGTGTCGGACGAGTACGCCGCTCTCGAGCAGCAGTGGAACGCCGCCGGTGCGCAGGTCCGCTCGATCATCTCGACCATCCGCGGGTCGCTCGAGCAGAACGACGACATCGCCATCCGCGCGCTCCAGCAGGCTCGGGCGTCCATCCCGGGCTGATGGGCCGCCGTTTGCTGCATCCGTTCTCCGACGAGTGGACGGATGAGTACGAGGCATACGCCGCGACCGCGTCGCGGGTGACGTACACGTTGCCCCTGAGGCGCTTCATCGACGACTGCCGCGACAAGGAACGTCGTCCGGTGCTCGTCACGGAGGAGGCCGCGACGCTGACGCCGCATCTCGTCAAGGCGCTCGCCGACGGCGGCGGCTCCTGGGCGTTCCGGGCGCGCGGCGGATACTACGACGCGTCGTCGGGCTACCGGATCGGATCGTTCCCCGAGCTGTGGCGGGGGCCGTCGTCGTTCGACGATCGACACGGGGCTTACGGGAGCCCGTCCGCGAGATCGGAGGGCGTCTTCCTCTTCGAGGTGTACGCGTCGGAGCGGGCCGTGGCGGAGACGCGCGTGGGCGCGCTCGCAGAGCATGTCATCGCGGGGCTCGGCGGTCGTCGGGCGATCGACCGCTGGGACAGCGAGGAGCCCCTCGCGCGGACCTGGAGCGTCGACGCCGTCACCGCCGTCGCGCGCTCGGAGATGCCCGCGAGCGGCCGCTATCTCCTCGGTACGCCCGACCACGCGTGGGCGAACATGGCCGTCGCCCGGACGAGGCGGGGCCTGCTCGAGCACGTCGCGGGCGGCGTGCCGGCGGGCGCCTACGCGTCGCCACGCGGCATCGAGCACGGTGTCAACCCGGCGCTGCACCCCGCGGTGACGGAGATGCTCGCGGGACTCGTCGATCGGTTCCGCCCGAACGTCGCGATGATCTCGTACGGCGAGTACGCGCGCACCGATCACGGCGTCGTCCGCGGCGTCGGCACGACGCGGCCGGATGTGCCGCTCGCCGTGCTCATCGGGCCTCGTGGCGTGCGCGATCTGCGCATCGACGTGGACGATCTGCGGTCGCGCCACGACGTCACCGTGCTCGGCCCGGGTCGGGTGCCGAGCCTGCTCGTGCGGATGTCGGGCCGGAACAGCCTGTGGGGCCAGCTGGCGGCGTTCGCATACGACCTGGATCAGGAGCGGCTCGGCGCCGCGCTGGCGGTCGAGTTCGAGGGAGGACGCTGATGCCCACCGAGCTGGTTCTCCTGAGCGAGGTCGCCCCCACGCCGGATGGCATGGTCGCGGTGGCCGCACGCGTCTTCCCCGATGGGCAGCACGCGTTCTGCCGCGACGGCGCCGTGTCGTTCGCGAACGGCCTCGACCAGGCCATCCTCACGGTTCATCCCGCGAAGCCGGTGCATGAGCACGCAGCCGCAGCCGCCGCGTTGAAGGATCCTCCCGAGGCGTTCGCGCTGTGGGCGGAGATGACGGTCCCCTACGGGCACGAGCGCCCGGGACGACATCTGGCAGATCAGATCGCCGCCGCGCTCGGCGGCACGGTGCGAGAGCGGGCGTGACCCATGTCGACATGGCGGATCGATCATCTGTCGGTGCAGCAGGTTCTGCAGCAGGTCTCCTCGAGCCAGGAGGAGCTGTCGTCGAGCGTGAGTGAGCAGGCGGTGACGACGGCCTTCGACGGCCTCACCTGGGGCTCCCTGCTCACGCAGCCCGTCCCTCAGGCGCTGGATGCCGTGCTGGCCCAGTACCAGACGAACCTCGAGGCGATCGGCAACCGCATCAGCGCGGGGATGGTCGGCGTGGGCAACGCGACGATGGCCTACCGTGCGGGGCAGGAGGACATGGCCGCGACCGTTCAGCAGCAGATGCACCACGCGGCGGACACGGGAGACTTCACGTTCTTCGAGCAGCACGGCCAGGGAGGCGCGTGATGGCTCACATGATGATGGACGGCGGCGGCTCGGGCGGCGCCTCGGGCGACGGCCTCATCGACCCGTCGCAGTTCCCCTGCCGATCCGCCGACTTCTCGCAGGACCGGATCCTCGCGTCGGCCGCGGCCGTCTCGGGCATCGGCGACAACGTCTTCGCGGCCGTCGAGAACACCCAGACGGCATGGAACGGCCTGCAGAGCCCGGGAGTGTACGAGGCGCCTGAGCAGGACGCCGTGTACACGCTCATCCAGCCGGCGGTCGACGAGGCGCAGACCTTCCGCGACGGCCTCGGCCGCGTGTCGCAGGCGCTGAGCACCTATGCCGACGAGCTCGCCGCCATCCAGCCGGCCCTCCGAGATCTCGAAGAGCGCGCCGCGGCGTTCCGTGCCGAGGCCCTCGCCGGGTACGAGGTGAACAACTACGAGGCACACGGCTGGTTCGCCTACTTCGGGTGGGCGGACATGGGCCCGCTGGCCCAGGCCGAATCGCAGGGGACCGCTCTCGACCCGATGGGCAAGACCACGATCGGATGGCGTGAGCACGGCCCCGCGAGGGACAAGAACGAGGAGCTCCTGACCGAGCACGGCGAGATCCTCGAACGCGTCTCGACCGCCGCGGCGAACTGCGCGAACACCATCAACGCCGAGCTGAACATGTGCGTCGCCCCGGTGGTGCCATTCGACGCCGAGGTCTTCCTCCAGACCGATGACCCCATGCCGTTCGGCGCGCCGATGGAGGAGGACCGCAACTGCACCGAGTCCGTCGGGCACGGCTTCCAGACATTCGTCGGCGACACGATCCACGGCATCGTGGGCCTTGTCGGCTTCGACGAGAACTGGCAGCACTCCTGGGAGTACGCCGGCCAGAACTGGGCGAACACGGGCGACTTCCTTCTGTCCACGCTCATCATGCTCAACCCGCAGCTGTGGCTCGGCTCGATGGGCAACCAGATGCTCGGGCACGGCACGGAATATGACGCGTGGATCATGGAGCGCCTCAATCTCGGGTTCGGCGGATGGAGCAGCCTCATCGGCTACGACCACTTCGCCGCCCTCGAAGGCGAAAACGGGTGGCATCGCTGGGAGGAGGACGGCTGGGCAACGCTCACCGAGAGCGGCCTGGGCCTCGGAACCATGTTCCTCGGCGGGTCCGGCTTCGCCCGGGGCGTGAGGAACGAAGTGGTGACAGGTTCGGTTTAGGCCGCGAGTGTGAGCGGCTCGGCTAGCTTGGCTTCGAACTCGATGGGCGTCAACCCGCCGAGGGTGTCTTGGGCTCGCTGACGGTGGTACTTCCGCTCGATCCAGACCACGATGGCCAGCCGCAGCTCTTGCCGCGTCGCCCACCGCTGTTGGTTAAGCACGTTCGTCTGCAGCAGGGACCAGAAGCTCTCCATGGCCGCGTTGTCGCCAGCCGCGCCGACTCTGCCCATCGATCCGACCATGTCATGACGGCGCAGCTCGCGGACCATCGCGCGGCTGCGAAATTGACTGCCCCTGTCGGCGTGCAGAATGCAGCCGGCGACCTCACCCCGGCGAGTGACGGCGTTGCGGAGCGCGTCGACGGCGAGCTTCGCGGTCATCCGGTTCGAGATCGAGTAACTGACGATCCGGTTCGAGAACACGTCCTTGATCGCGCAGCAGTAGAGCTTGCCTTCGCTCGTCCAATGTTCCGTGATATCCGTGAGCCAGAGCCGGTTCGGCGCGTCCGCGCGGAACGCCCTCTGGACGTGATCATCGAACACGGGCGGGCCGGCCTTCTTGCCCTTGCCCCGCCGCCGGCGTTGCGCCGACGAGAGAATCGCGGCCTGAGAGCATAGCTTCCACGCCGTCCTGCGGCTCATCCGCCACCCTGCACGACGCGCCTCATCGGCGAGGTATCGGTATCCGAACGTGAGGTCGTCGTGGTGCGCGTCATGCAGCGCGTTGGTCCGATACGCGCGGAGGACGTCTGCGTCGCGGATGGGATCATTGCGCCAGCGGTAGTAGGGCTGGCGGGCGAGCTTGAGGACCCGGCACGACACCGTTACGGGGATCCCCGCGTCGGCGAGCTCGGCAACGAGCGGGTACGTCATTTTGGGGAGCCACCGAGTTTCAGGTTCGCTTGCGACAGATACGCCGCCGCTCGCCTGAGGACCTCGTTCTCCTGCTCGAGGAGACGAATCCGCTTCTTCAACTCGCGAGCCTCCGCGGCGTCCGCGGCGGTCTGACCGGGACGGTTGCCGTCTTCGACATCGGCCTGGCGGAGCCAGTTCTGCAGCGTTGCTTCGCTGATGCCGAAGTCGGTGGCGATCTGTTTGATGGTGACGCCACTCTCGCGGCTACGAGCGACCGCGACGACGTCCTCGCGGAACTCTCTGGGATAAGGACCAGGCATGATGACATCCTCCCCGTCAGCGCCTCCCGGCACTAACGATCAGTTGTCACCGATTCGTTCCTCACGCCCGTCTGCCCGCCGTCCCGGGCTACGGCATCCTCAAGGTCGACACCTCCCTCTACCAGCGGTTCCGTTCCGGCTACGTCTCCGCGCCCGTCGCGGCCGAACGCCGCCCGCCCGAGCCCGACGACGCTCCCCGCGTGCTCGAGCTTCCGCTGTACAACGGGATCGGGGAGGAGGACTCCGCCGCGTCCGACGCCCCGCCTCCGCTGCGCCGCCCGGAGACGGGGCGGCTCCTCATCGACGAAGCCGTCGACCGGCTCCGCGACGACACCCGCGCCGTCCGCCCCGTCTGGCTTCCGCCGCTCCCCGAGCGCCTGAGCCTCCAGCCCGTCGTCGACCGCGACCGGACCGCGGGCGACCTCGACGTCGTCGTCGGTCTCGAGGACGACCCTGCCCACCAGCAGCAGAAGCCGTGGGTCGTCGATCTCACGAAGGCCGGAGGACACGTCGCCATCATCGGCAGCCCGCAGTCGGGCCGCAGCACGCTCCTGCGGACGATCGGCGCCTCCCTCGCGCTGACGAAGACCCCCACGGAGGTCGCGGTCTACGGAATGGACCTCACGGGAGGCGGGCTGCGCCGTATCGAGGGCTTCCCCCACGTCGGCGGCGTGGCGACGCGCGGCGACAGGGGACGCCTCGGGCGTCTCCTGGAGGAGATCGGCGGGATGCTGGCGCACCGCGAACGCGTGTTCAAGGAGCGGGGCATCGACTCCGTCGCGCATCTGCGCGCGCTGCACCGGGCGGGACAGCTCCCCGAGCTCGCCGCCGCCGACATCCTCCTGCTCGTCGACGGCTACGGCGCGCTGCGCCAGGACTTCGACGACCTCGAGTCGGCGTTCACCGACATCATGCTGCGCGCGTCGAGCTTCGGCGTGCACCTCGTCCTCGGCCTCACGCGCTGGAGCGAGGTGCGGATGGCGCACCAGTCGCTCTTCGGCACCCGGATCGAGCTGCGGCTCAACGACCCGGCGGACTCCGCGATCGACCGCAAGCTCGCGCAGACGATCAGCGCCGAGACGCCGGGTCGCGCGCTCACCGATGCCAAGACCCTCGCCCAGGTCGCCCTCCCCGTGCTCGACCTCGTCGAGTCCGACGACATCGGCTCGGCGCTCGAGCAGCTCGCCGAGCGCTCGGCCGCGGCGTGGAGCGGGCCCTTCGCCGCGCCCATCCGCCTGCTCCCCACCGATCTCGATCCGGCCGAGCTCCCCGACCCCGTCGACGAGCCCGACGCCATCCCCCTGGGGCTCCGCCAGGACACGATGGGGCCGGCGACCTGGGACTTCACCCGCGACGAGCAGCATCTGCTCGTCCTCGGCGACGCGCGCAGCGGGAAGACGAACGCCCTCCGGCTCATCGCGCACGGGCTGATCGAGCGGTTCACCCCCGAGGAGCTCGCGATCGCCGTGGTCGATCCGCGCGGACACGTCGCGGACGCGATCCCGGAGGACTACCTCGCCGCGCACGCCAAGACGGCACGGCAGGCGGCAGGGCTCGCGTCGTCGATCGCGTCCGAGCTCGCGCAACGACCGGGACGCACGCCGGAGGAGAACCGGCGCTCTCCGCGCGTCGTCGTGCTCGTCGACGACCACGACATCGTCTCCGCGGGCGGCGCCGAGCACCTCGCGCCCCTCGTCGAGCAGCTGCCGGCATCCCGCGACACGAAGCTCCACATCGTCGCGGCACGTCCCGTCGCCGGCGCGGCCCGCGCCCTCTACGGAGCCCTGCTGCAGGGGCTGCGCGACACCGGCGGCGCCACGCTCCTCCTCTCCGGCGACCGCGCGGAGGGCCAGATCCTCCCTCGCCTCTATCCCGAACGGTTCCCGCCCGGACGAGGACGGTACGTCCGGCGAGGCGAGCGCCCTCGCGTGATCCAGATCGCCCATCTCGGCCGGGCGAAGGACGACGACCGATGAGCGCCCTCACGATCCTCGGCGCGACCGGCGGCGTCGGCGCGACGACCGTCGCCGCTCTCGCGCTGCACGCGCTCGGCTCCCGCGGATCGCGTCTGCCCGTCGTCATGTCCGTCGACCGTCCCGCGCTCGAGGCACGCCTGGGGGCGCGTATCACCGCGCCCCGGTACAGCACCCACGAGGTCGGCGACGGAGGACGGTTCGCCCCCGCCGACGCCTCCGAGACGCTCGAGAACGGGTTCCTCTGCCTCGTCAGCGCGGCCACGCCCCTCGGAGACGCCCATGCGTCCGCGCTGCTCCGGCGGGCGAAGGCCGAGATCGGGACGGCATCGCTCGAACGCCTCGTGATCGTGCGCAACGGGGCGACCGGGCCCTCACGCGGACGCCCGGACCTCCCCGCCTGGGCGCGTCGCCTCGACATCCCGTTCGACCGCGCGCTCGCCGACCATCCCGACGTGACGACCGCGAGCGGATCGCTCTCCCGCCGCACCCGCACGGCCGTCGCGGCATGGTCGCAGCTCGTCCACCGCATCGTCGGCTGAACGCGGCTCGCTCCCCTCACGCCGCCCGTCATCCCGCGACGCACGGCACGCGCTACGGTTTCGTAGGGCCGCATCGCGCGCGACCCGAGCCCGCGCATCCGCCGGCACCCTCCGTCCGCTCCCCCGAGCATCCGGACCCCGCCCCGAAGGAGAACCCCATGCCCCTGTGGACCGTGCACGGCGACGGCCGCACCGTCGCCGCCGGCGCCGTCGTCGCCCCGACCGAACGCCTCGGATGGCCCGCGACCGTCGCGATGGGCGTGCAGCACGTCGTGGCGATGTTCGGCGCGACGTTCCTCGTGCCCACGCTCACCGGCTTCCCCGTGTCGACGACGCTGCTGTTCAGCGGTCTCGGGACGCTCCTCTTCCTCGTCATCACGAAGAACCGGCTGCCGAGCTACCTGGGCTCCTCGTTCGCGTTCATCGCACCGATCACGGCCGCCGTGGCCGCGGGCGGGATGGGCTCCGCGCTCGCGGGCGTCGTCGCGGTGGGCGTGCTGCTCGCGCTCGTCGGCGTCGTCGTGCAGGTCGCCGGGCTCGGCTGGATCGACGCGCTCATGCCGCCCGTCGTCGCGGGGGCGATCGTCGCGCTCATCGGCTTCAACCTCGCTCCGACCGCGTGGGGCAACTTCGAGGCCGACCCCGTGACGGCGACCGTCACGCTCGTCGCGGTCATCCTCTTCGCCGTGCTGTTCCGCGGGTTCCTCGGGCGCATCTCGATCTTCCTCGGCGTCGTCGTCGGCTACGTCTTCGCCGCGGCGAACGGCTCGTTCGACGTCGTGAACCCCGCGACGGGCACGACGCCGGCCGAGGCGATCTCCGAGGCCGCCTGGGCGGGCCTGCCGCAGTTCCACCTGCCCGACTTCATCGAGCCCGGCACGTGGACGACGATCGCGATGTTCCTCCCCGTCGTGCTCGTCCTCATCGCCGAGAACGTCGGCCACGTGCGCGGCGTCGCGACGATGACCGACCCGTCCGTCAACGCGCACACGGGCCGCGCGCTCATCGCCGACGGCGTCGCGACGACGCTCGCCGGCGGGTTCGGCGGCTCGGGCACGACGACCTACGGCGAGAACATCGGCGTCATGGCCGCGACGCGCGTCTACTCCACGGCCGTGTACTGGGTCGCGGGGCTCGCGGCCATCCTGCTCGCGTTCTCACCGAAGGTCGGCGCCGTGTTCAACTCGATCCCGGCGGGCGTGCTCGGCGGCGTGACGACGGCGCTGTACGGGCTCATCGGCATCATCGGGATCAAGATCTGGGTCGACAACCGCGTCGACTTCTCGCGCCCCGTCAACCAGTACACGGCGGCCGTGGCGCTCGTCATCGGCATCGCGGGCTTCTCGATGCAGCTCGGCGACTTCGCCTTCGGCGGCATCGTGCTCGGCACGGTCGCGGCGCTCGTGATCTATCACCTCGGCAACCTCATCGCCCGCGCACGGCGCACCGGCGCGGACGACGGCGGCCCCATCCCCGCGGTCGGCCCCCTCGGCGGCGACCCCCTCGACGACGCTCCGGAGGCGCAGGCCGGGCGGACCTGACCCGGGCGCGCGTCGCCCGGCCCGGCGCATCCCGCCGCGCGGCCGCGCCTCGCCCGGCCCGTTCGAATGACGAAAACGACCCACTTCTCTGCCCGAGGTGGGTCGTTTTCGTCATTCGAATCGCAGGGGCGGGGATGGGATGGGACGGGGCTCACGGCCTCCATCCGCCCGCGAGGAGGGCTGTGCGCACGCGCCCGGCCAGCTCGGCCGGCCTGCGGATGAGCTCGGACGTCACCTGGATGACGACCCATCCGTGGGCACGGAGCCTCTCGATGCGTTCGACGTCCTTCGCATGGCGATCACCGTGGAGACGCCCCTGGTACTCCACGACGACGCCGAACTCCGGGAAGCACATGTCGACGCAACCGAGGAACTTTCCGCGTGCGCTCCACAGGTCGATGTTGAGCTGCGGTTCCGGCAGACGCGCCTGGACGAGGATGACCCGGGTCAGCGATTCGCGAGGCGACCAGGAGTCGAGACGGATGAGTGGGAGCGCGGCCCGCAGCCGTTCGGCGCCGCGCCGCCTCCCGGCCGCAAGCGCCGTGTCGAGGAGCCGGGGCGTCGTGAGCGGCGGCCTTCCCGCATCCGGCCGGAGAAACCCCTCACGCCATACCCGGCAGAAGTAGTCTCCCAGCGCGACGAGGTCGGGCACGGAGAGCTCCCCCCGCATCGCCCACGTCGACGCCGGCGACGAGACCGGCAGCCCGTCGCGGAACACCGCCACGGCCATCCCCGCCCGCACGCGGCGCCCCCGGACACCCCTCGTCCGCGGCAGGCTGCCGTTCCCGATCACGCTCACGTGGAGCTCCGCGTCGAGCGGGACGGGTGCGCCCCAGATCACGGCCGCCGTCGTGTGGCTGAAGAACTGACCGGCGCCGAGCTTGGGCGCATAGGCGTGCGCGCGCCGGAGCAGGTCGGCACGGCGGGCGTCCCACACGGACGCGGGAGCATCGGGCATCGCTTCGCGCAGTCTCCGCACGCCGTGGAACGGTCTCTCCAGGTCACTCCCCCGCAGTCTGCCCGCGCTCACGCCCGCGGCGAGGGCGTCTCCGACGAGGAAGCTCTGCGAGAGCTCTTCGGGGAGTGGACCGTTGCGCGCCATCCCCCTACCGTGCCAAATCACGCGGACGCGCCTCGGCGGTTGTCCACAGGCGGGGCGGGCCGGCTGCACCGGAGGACCACCCGACCGCCCCAGACACGGTTCGAATGACGAAAAAGACCCGGTTTGCGCGGCAGAGTGGGTCGAATTCGTCATTCGAACGGTCGGCAGGATGGGGGCGGGGCGGGCCGGGAGGATGGCCGCGCGGGGCGGGGCGGGGCGGGGAGGAGTAGCGTCGGAGGGGATGAGCATCCTCGCCCTCCTCGCCGCAGCGCTGCGCGACGACCAGATCCGAACCGACCCCGAGGCGCTCGAGGCCTACAGCCACGACGACGCCGAATGGGCGCCGTACCGACCCCCTCTCGCGGTCGTCTTCGCCGAGACGCTCGATGACGTCGTCGCGACCGTGACGGCCGCCCGCGACACCGCGACGCCGATCGTGCCGCGCGGCGCCGGCTCGGGCCTCTCCGGAGGAGCCAACGGCGTCGACGGATCGATCGTGCTGAGCCTCGAGCGGATGACGGGGATCACCGAGGTCAACGTCGACGAGCGCTATGCGATCGCGCAGGCGGGCGTCGTCAACGACGTGCTGCGGCAGCACGTCGCGCAGCACGGACTCTGGTACCCGCCCGACCCGGCCTCGCAGTCGATCGCGACGATCGGCGGCAACGTCGCCACGAACGCCGGCGGCATCTGCTGCGTGAAGTACGGCGTCACGACCGACTACGTGATCGGGCTCACGGTCGTGCTCGCCGACGGCCGGGTCGCGAGGCTCGGCCGCACGACGGCGAAGGGCGTCACGGGGTACGACCTCACGTCGCTCGTCGTCGGGTCGGAGGGGACCCTCGCGATCGTCGTCGACGCGACGCTGTCGCTCCTCCCGCTCGCGGGCCGCGAGGAGCGGGCGATCGTGGGCTACTTCGACGACCTCGTCGCCGCGGGCCGCGCCGTCGCGGCCGTCGCGAGCGACGGCATCGTCCCGTCGGCGCTGGAGCTCATCGACAGGACGTGCATCGACGCCGTCAACGCCTGGCAGGACCTCGGCATCCCCTCGACGGCATCCGCGATGCTCATGGCGAAGGTCGACGAGACGGGCGAGACGGGTCAGCGGCTCGCCGCGCGCGTCGCCGCCTGCTTCGAGGCGGCGGGCGCCACGGGCGTCGAACGCGCGGACGACCCCGACGAGGTCGACCGGCTCATCCTGGCCCGCCGGCTCGCCTATCCGTCGCTCGAACGCCTCGGCCCCGTGCTCACCGAGGACATCTGCGTGCCGCGCACGCGCGTGCCCGAGATGCTCGCCCGCATCGAGGGCATCGCCGCGACGTGGGACGTCACCATCGCGAACATCGCCCACGCCGGCGACGGCAACCTCCATCCGCTCATCATTGTCCCGGACGGCGACGACGCCGCGAAGGAGCGCGCGAAGCGCGCGTTCGACGAGATCGTCGACGGATGCCGCGACCTCGGCGGCACGGTCACGGGCGAGCACGGCGTCGGACTGCTGAAGCTCCCCGGAGCCCGCGCCGAGCAGGGCGAGACCGTGCAGGACATGCAGCGTGCGATCAAGCGCGCCCTCGACCCGCAGGGCATCCTCAACCCGGGGAAGGCGATCCCGGCCTGATCGGAAGACGTCAGGCCCCGGGCGCCGCGACGACCAGGGGCGCCGCTCGGAGACCGGGCGATCGGCCGAGAAGCGAGCGCGGGCTCGGCGATCAGACGGCGGCCGTGCCGATCAGAAGGACGCCCGCCCGTCGGGCCCGGGGCGCACGAGCCAGTTCTCGGGCGAGGAGACCGGCCCCCATCCGTTCTGCGCATAGAGGCCGTGGGCATCGGAGGTCATGAGCAGGGTGCGTTTCAGACCGAGGGCATCGAGCTCTGCGGCCACGCCGGCCACGAGCGCCTTGCCGACGCCCTCGCCGCGCAGGGCGGGGTCGACGATCACGTCGGCGAGCCATCCGAACGTCGCGCCGTCCGTCACGAGCCGTGCGAACGCGACCTGGCGGCCGTCGGCCCGCCGGTACACGCCGAAGCACCGCGACCCGTCGATCGCCGCGTCCTGGAGCGCGCGCGACCGGCCGATGGCCCAGTACGCGTGCTCGCTCAGCGTGCGGTGCACCCAGCCGCGGTCGATGCGCGCGGCGTCGGCGGAGAACTCGTAGGCCGTCTCGTCCATCCCCCCAGTGTCGCAAGAGCGACCGGCGGTCGGAGTGTCCCGTGCTTGGATGGCGGCATGCCGGGACTGCACCACGTCGAGATCTGGGTGGCGGATGCCGCGAGCGCCCGCGCGGAGTGGGGATGGCTGCTCGAGCGGCTCGGATGGCGGCTCGACGCCACGTGGGACGGCGGCTTCTCCTGGCGCGCGGACGGCGTCTCTCTCGCCTTCGCGGAGTCGCCGAACGTCGTCGGCGACGCGCACGACCGCCGCCGGCCGGGGCTCAACCACCTCGCCTTCCACGGCGGATCCCGCGAGGAGGTCGACGCGATCATGGCGGCCGCCCCCGCTCGCGGGTGGCGACCTCTCTACGCCGACCGCTATCCGCACGCCGGCGGACCCGATCACTACGCCGGCTGGATCGAGAGCGCCACGGGGTTCAAGGCCGAGGTCGTCGCGTCGCCGTCGGAGAGCGGCACCGCCCCGGAGCGGTGAACCGCGCCGTCGTCGCGGGCGCCCGCGGCCGGCCTGGGTCCGCCACGCTCGCGACGGGGCCGCGCGGCCCCGGACGCTCAGTGGGTGAAGCCTTCGAGGCGCTGGCTCAGCGACGGGGCGAGTCGCCCGCAGACGGCGGTGACCACGGCGATCACGACCAGCATGACCGCGGCCGGCCACCAGGCGTCGCCCGCGCTGGCGACGAACGCCGTCGCCAGCAACGGGACGATCCCGGACACGACGCCCGCGCCGTTCTGCGCCAGGGCCACGCCCGTGTACCTCGTCGCAGGGGGGAACAGCCCCGTGAGGATGGTGCCCGATGCGGCGTAGCAGTACGACAGCGAGCACACCGCCACGGTGATGCCGACGATCACGAGGAGGGGCAGCCCGGTCCCGATCAGCACGAACGCGGGGAACGCGATCACGGCCGTCACGATCCCGCCCCAGATCACCACCCTGCTCGCACCGTGCTTCTCGCCGAGCCGTCCGCCGTGGAGGATCACGGCGATCTCGAAGAGGGCCGCGATGACGGTGGCGAGGAGGAGCATGTTCGGCTCGAGGCCGAGCGCACGCACGCCGTAGCTCACCACGAAGGTGGTGACGAGGTAGAAGCCGCCGACCCCCAGGAATGCGACGCCGACGCCGACCAGGACCTGACGCCACGACTGCACGAAGACCGCCTTCACGGGAGACCTCTCGCTCTCGCCTCTCGCCTGGATCGCCTTGAAGACGGGCGACTCCTCCAGACGCGCGCGGATCCAGACCGCGATCAGCAGCAGGGGGATGGCGACGAGGAACGGGATGCGCCAGCCCCAGGCGTCGAAGTCGTCCTGGCTGAGCCACAGCGTGAGGAAGAAGAACGCGCCGGACGACAGCACCGTGCCGATCGGGGACCCCACCTGGGGCAGCGCAGCGAAGCGGGCGCGCATCGACAACGGCGCGTTCTCGACCGCGATCGTCATGGCGCCCGACCACTCGCCGCCGACGAAGAGCCCTTGGAGCACCCGCAGGAGGATGAGGACGATCGGCGCCCACACGCCGATCGACGCATAGTTCGGCAGGACGCCGATGAGGGCGGTCGCGATGCCGATGCCGACGATCGTCGTGAGGAGGACCGCGCGACGCCCGATCTTGTCGCCGAGGCTGCCGAAGAGGATCCCGCCGAGAGGACGGACGACGAACCCGATCGCGAGCGTCGCGAACGACGCCATCGTCGCGATCGCGACGTTGTCGGTCGCGAAGTACTGCACGTTGAACACGAGGGCCGCCGCCGTGTTGAAGAGGAAGAAGTCGTACCACTCCATCGCGGTGCCGACCAGCGCGCCGATCGCGACCCTGCGCGCCTCGGGCACCGTGATCGTCCCGGCGGTGTCCGACTCGATCGTCGATTGCGCGGTTCTCTCAGCCATGCGGTTCCTCCAGGGGTGCAGGGGACGTCGACGTCAGCCTTCCGCGTCCGGCCCCGTGAGTCATTGGGCGCCCTTCCCCGATTCCGGCGGACATTTGTGCGCCCGCACAGATGCCGCATGCCGCGCCGGTGGATAGGCTCGACGCGGTGTCCGACGCTCTCGCGAGGCGTGTGGTGAGGACGTCTCCGACCGAATGGCGAACTGGCGGCGACATGAGCGATGCACACGGTGGCCGGCACTCGGACGAGGGTGCCCCGCAGCCCGGCACGGCACACAGCTGGACCGAGCTGCTGGACGACCTGTCGAGCGAGGTCGACGAGCTCGCCCGCCGTTACGTCGGACGCGTCAAGCTGATCCCCGGCTACGAGGCGGCGGCGTACATCCCCGATCGCGAGCTCCACGACACGGCGCTCGAGTGCATCGACATGCTCGTCGAGTGTCTCCGTGTCGGCGAGCCGACGCGCAGGCTGACCGGCATCGCCGAGGAGGTCGGCAGGAGGCGTGCCCGTCAGAGCGTCCCCTCCGAGGCGCTCGCCACCGCCGTGCAGCTCAACTTCGGGGTGATCTGGGGCCGGCTGCTCGAGCTGTGCGGACCTCGCGAGGCGGTCACGCTGGCTGCCCATGTCGAGCCGACGTGGCGGATCAACGACCATTTCGCCGCCCAGGTGATCGCCTCCTACACGCGCGAGACGGCGGTCGTCACCCAGGAGCGGCTGAACGTGCGGCAGTCGATCGTCGGCCGTCTCTTCGGGACGGCTCAGCGCTCCGAGGCGGTCGCCCGGAACGTCGCGTTCCAGCTGGATTGCGACCCCGACGGCACCTTCGAGGTCGTCGTCGCCGACCAGGCCGTCGACCAGGAGACGCTGCACCGGCTCGACGCCCGCCTGCGGCGGCTCCCGTACTTCGTCCATCGGACCGCCGGCCTCACCGTCGCCTTCTGGCCGGCCGCGCTCGCGTCGGACGAGCTGCGGCGGTCCATCTCCGGCCTCCGCTGCGCGCACGACGCCGACGTGCGGGGGATGGCGAGCATCCCGGCGGCGGCGCGTGCGCTGAGTAGCGTCTTGGAGGCGACCGACCCCCTCGTGCGCAGGGTGATCGACCTGCATACGGGGCTGCCGCTCCTCGCGCGTCGAGCGCTCCTGAACGATCAGGTCGATGTGAGGAGGATGCTCGAGGACCGGTTCGCGGAATGCGACGAGGCGGAGCGGGAGCGCATCCGCGACACCGTCGTCGCGTACCTCTCGACGGGGAGCACCCAGGCCGCGGCGACCCGGTTGTTCTGCCATCGGAACACCGTCCTGAACAGGATCGCGCGGTTCACCGCGCTCACCGGCCTGGACCTCACGATTCCGGCCGACAGCGCCATCGCCGTCCTCGCGTGGTCGGTCGTCCCGCCGTCGGACGACTCGGATCGCCGACGCGGCGGATGACCGGCCCGCTCCCGGCTCGCCGACGGCGGCTACGCGCTGTCGCGGACGACGAGATCGGCGGGGAGGATGGTCACGCGCGGCGGATCCAGGCCCGCCAGACGCGCGAGCAGGACGTCGGCCATCGCCTCGCCCTGTTCGAGCGAGGGCTGGCGGATGGTCGTGAGCGCGGGGACGCCGGTCGTCGCGACGGGCGAGTCGTCGAAGCCGATGATCGCGAGGTCGCGGGGCACGCGCCTGCCCGCCGTGGCGAGCACCTCCATCGCGCCTCGTGCCATGAGGTCGCTCGCGACGAAGAGCGCGTCGGGCCACTCGGCATCGCCCGCGTCCACGCGCGCGAGGATGCGCCGCATCGCGGCCGCCCCTCCTGCGACGGTGAAGTCGCCGTCGTCGACGGGGCCCGCGTCGAGCCCCGCCTCCGCGAGCGCGTCGCGGAAGCCCGTGAGGCGGTCGATTCCGGCCGGCATGTCGGACGGGCCCGTGATCGTGCCGATCCGGCGGTGCCCGCGGCTCAGCAGGTACTCGGTCGCGACGCGTCCGCCCGCCACGTTGTCGACGTCGACGAAGTAGTCGTCGACCCGCTCGCGCGCGGGCCGGCCGCCGAAGACGACCGGCACCGAGGAGGAGATGCGGTCGATGTAGGTGTCGCTCGTGTGGTGCGAGACGACGAGCGCGCCGTCGACGTTGCCGCCTGCGAGGAACGTCGTCGCCTTGTCGCCCGGGTCGTCCGACGCGATGATGAGGTTCAGCATGTGGTCCGAGCGCGACAGCCGGTTGTTGATGCCCGTCACGATGGCCGCGAAGAACGGGTCGCCGAAGAAGCGCGTCGTGTCCTCGGGCACGACGAGGGCGAGCGCCTGCGTCTGCCGGCTCGCGAGCGACCGCGCCGCACGGTTGGGCACGTACTCGAGCTCGGCGATCGCCCGCCGCACCGCCGCGAGCGCCTCGGGGCTCACCCGATCGCCGCCGTTCACGACGCGCGAGACGGTCGACCGCGACACGCCCGCGCGCGCGGCGACCTGCTCCAGCGTCGCCGCTGTACGCCCCGCGCCGGCTTCCGCGCTCATCCGGAGGCTCCCTCTCTCGTCGATGACATCATCTCCCGGGCACCGCCCATCCGCCATTCCGGCGTTCCGGCCAGGGTGCACAACGCAGGAAGAACGGCGTCCCGAAGGGGTGCCGCCCGCATGATCACGCCGGAGGCCCGCCCGCCGGCCCGCAGATCTCCTGCATCGTGTCGGGCGCCTCCCTCAGACCGCTCGGGCGGCGATGATCGAGGCGTACGCGCGGCCGGAGTCCTTCACGGTGCGGACCTGCGTGTCGTAGTCGACGTGGACGATGCCGAACCGCTTGGCGTAGCCCCACGCCCACTCGTAGTTGTCGAGCAGCGACCAGTAGAAGTACCCGCGCACGTCGACGCCCTCGTCCAGCGCGTCGCGGACGGCCGCGATGTGGTCGCGCACGAAGGCCGAGCGCTGCCGGTCCGCCACGCGGCCGTCGTCCAGCCGGTCGTCGCCCGCCGCGCCGTTCTCCGTCACGTACAGGGGCGTCGCCGTCGCGTACGCGTCCGAGATCCGCCGGAGCAGCGCCGTGAGGCCGGCGGGGTCGACCTCCCATCCCATGTTCGTGCGCTCGTATCCGCGCTCGTGCCAGTAGATGCCCTCGTGCGAGGGGAACGGCGAGCGGATGACGCGGTCGGTGGGCGCGTCGCCGCCGGGGACCGGGACGGGCGACGGGCGACCCGACACGTACTCGCCGTGGTAGTAGTTCACGCCGAGGAAGTCGGGCGGAGTGGAGATCGTCGCGAGATCCCCGTCCCGCACGGCGGTCTCGAACGCGCCGACGGCCGCGGCGTCCACGGCGCGGACGTCCTCGACGACGTCGGCGGGGTACGCGGCGCGGAAGACCGGGTCGAGGAACCAGCGGTTGAACTGCCCGTCGATGCGCCGGGCAGCGTCCGCGTCGGCCTCGTCCGACGCGTCGACGGGCTCGGCGTTCGTGAGGTTGAGCGTGATGCCGACGTCCTGCGCGCCACGCGCCCGCAGCTCCTGCACGGCGCGGCCGTGCGCCAGCAGCAGGTGGTGCGAGGCGAGGAGCCCGTCGCGCACGCTCTGACGGCCCGGCGCGTGCGCGCCCGCGGTGTACGAGAGGAACGACGAGCACCACGGCTCGTTGAACGTCGTCCACTGCGTCACGCGGTCGCCGAGCGCGTCGTGCATCGTGATCGCGTACTCGACGAACCGGTCGACGGTGTCGCGCGATGTCCATCCGCCCCGCTCCTCCAGCGCCTGCGGCATGTCCCAGTGGTAGAGCGTGAGCCAGGGCACGATGCCCGCCGCGAGCAGCTCGTCGACGAGCCGCCGGTAGAAGTCGAGTCCCCTGCCGTTGACGGCGCCGCCGTCGGGCCGCACGCGCGACCACGACGTCGAGAACCGGTACGCCTGCAGGCCCAGGCCCTTCATGAGCGCGACGTCGTCGGCGTAGCGATGGTAATGATCGCATGCGACGTCCCCCGTGTCGCCGTCGATCACGGCCCCCGGCACGCGTGCGAAGGCGTCCCAGATCGAGGCGGTGCGGCCGTCCTCGAACGCCGCCCCCTCGACCTGGTACGCCGCGGTCGCGGCGCCGAAGAGGAAGTGCTCCGGAAGAGAACGGGTCACGTGCGTCATCCCTTCACCGCTCCCGCCATGATGCCACTGACGAGCTGACGTCCCGCCACGACGAAGAGGAGCAGCAGCGGCAGGGTGGCGAGCACGACGCCGGCGAGCACGATCGAGTAGTCGACGAAGTGGTTCGACTGCAGGAGCGCGAGGGCCACGGGCAGGGTCGGGTTCTGTCGGTCGAGCACGATGAACGGCCAGAAGAAGTTGTTCCACGCGGTCACGAACGTGAACAGGAACAGCATGGCCGCCGCGGGGCGGGCGGCCGTGACGCCGACGGTCCAGAAGGTGCGGATCATCGACGCGCCGTCCACGCGGGCGGCCTCGATGAGCTCGTCGGGCACCGCCTGCTGCAGGTACTGCGTCATCCAGAACACCCCGAACGCGCTCGTGAGCGCCGGGACGACGACCGCGCCGACCTGCCCCGTCCATCCGATCTCGCTGAAGAGGATGTAGAGCGGCACGACGCCCAGCTGCTGCGGCACGGCCATCGTCGCCACGACGAACGAGAGCAGCACCTTGCCGCCCCGGAACCTCAGCTTCGCGAACGCCCATCCGGCGAGGGTGGAGAAGACCACGACGCTCACGGCGATGATCGTCGAGCTCCAGACGGAGTTCCACAGCGCGCGCCAGAAGTTCACCGCCGGGTCGTTCACGACGCTCATGGCGTTGGCCACGAAGTTCCCGCCGGGGATCCACGAACGCCCCGGGTCGCGCAGCGTCGTGGAGTCGCCCGATCCGATGAGGAACGAGAAGTAGAGCGGGAACACGCTCGCGACGAGCACGACCGCGAGCCCGGCGTAGACCCAGAAGCCGGGTCGCGCCCCGCGGATGCGCACCGTGCGCCCCGCGGCCCTCGGGGCGTCCTTCGTGACGAGCGTCGATGTGGCGGTCATCGGCGGGCCTCCTCTCGCTTCAAGGCTCGTCTCCGGGCGCGTCGTTCGCGGCGCGACAGCTGCCCGCCGCGGCTCCCCTCGTCGCGGACGAGCGATCGGGTGATGAGCAGGTTGACGAGGCCGATCGCGAGGATGATGACGAAGAGGATCCACGCCATCGCGGCCGCGCGGCCGAAGTTCCAGTCGCCCCAGCCGACGTCGTAGAGGTAGAGCGTGATCGTCAGCCACTGCTGCGCCGAGCCGCCCCGCCCGAACTGGTCGAACATCCGCGGCTCGTCGAAGATCTGCAGGCCGCCGATCGTCGAGGTGATGACGACGAAGATGAGCGTGGGCCGGAGCGACGGCAGCGTGATGTTCCAGAACTGCCGGAAGGCGCCCGCGCCGTCGACGGTCGCGGCCTCGTAGTAGTCGCGCGGGATGGCCTGCATCGCGGCGAGCAGGATGAGCGCGTTGTAGCCGGTCCACCGGTAGTTGACCATCGTCGCGATCGCCACGTGGCTCCAGAACGGCTCGACGTGCCACGGGATGGCGCCGATGCCGATCGCCTCGAGGAGTCCGTTGATGGCCCCCGACTTGTCGGCGAACAGGGCGTTGAAGATGAGGCCGACGGCGACGGGCGCGACGACGTAGGGCAGCAGCGCGCTCATCCGCCAGAACGTCCTGGCGCGGATGTGCCGGTCGAGCATCGCGGCGATGAAGAGCGCGAGGACGAGCTGCGGCACGCTCGAGAGCAGGAAGATGCTGAAGGTGTTGCCGAGCGCGGTCCAGAACTTGGGCTGCGAGAGGATCCAGGCGTACTGGCCGAACCCGATGAACTCGCCCGAGCGGCGCACCTGATCCCAGTCCATGAACGAGATCACGCCCGTGTAGACGATCGGGAACAGCCCGACGATCGCGAACAGGACGAAGAACGGCGAGATGTAGAGGTAGGGCGAGAGCCTCAGGTCCCAGCGGCTGAGCCGCTGCGAGAACGAGAGCACTCGGACGGGCCGGTCCGGCGGAGCGTCGGCGCTCGGCGGACGGATGGCGGTGGCGGTCACGGCTTCCCCTCGGGGCGGGTGTGCGGATGGCGGGGTGCGGGTGTGCGGATGGCGGGGTGCGGGGGCGACACAATGCAGGAAGACCGTGGCCCGGTCGCGCCGGATGTGCCGGAAACGGGCGGGCGGGCACCCTTCCTGTGCGCGGATCTCCTGCGTTGTGCGCGCCCGCCCGTGAAGCCTCGCGTCAGAACGCCGAGACCTCGGTGACCCAGGTCTGCCAGCTGGTCTCCTCGTCCTCGATGCCGTCGAAGACGCGCGTCACGGCGTTCTGCAGGGCGTCGTGGAACTGGAAGTACTTCGGCCCCTTGACCGGCGACACCGTCACGGCCTCGGCGCGCTCGATGCCGATCTCGCCCGTGGGCGCGTCGTTGAAGTAGGGGTTCACGAAGCCCGTCAGGTCGGTGCTGTCGTACGCCTCGGGCTGGCTCGGGAACGTCCCGGCGTTCACGAACGCCTTGATCTGCGTGTCGGACGAGGTCAGCCAGTCGGCGAGCTCCTGCGCGGCGGCGACGTTCGCGCCGTTCGCGGGGATCACGAGGTACGATCCGCCCCAGTTGCCGCCGCCGCCGGGGAAGACGTCGGCGATGTCCCAGCCCGCGACGTCGGGGGCCTCGCCCGAGATGACGCCGTGCATCCAGCCGGGGCACAGCATCGCGGCGAACTCGCCGTTCGCCATCGACGCGTACCAGTCGTCGCTCCACTGTCCGGCGTACGCGGAGATCGGGATGGCGTTCTCGACGACCGTGTCGTACACCTCGCGGACGTCGGGGTTCTCCGTCGCGACGATCGTGCCGTCCGCCTCCTCGTAGGTGACCTCGATCTGGTTCATGAGGCCCTGCAGCACGGTGTTGGCGGAGTCGAGGAACGGCTTCCCCGTCGTGTCGACGTACTCCTGGCCGACGGCGAAGAGGTCGTCCCACGTGGTGAAGAGGCCGGCGACCTCCTCCCGGTCGCTCGGCAGCCCCGCCTCCGCGAACAGGTCGGAGCGGTAGCACACGGCCTGCGGCCCGATGTCGGTGCCGTACGCGACGAGGTTGCCGTCGGCGTCGGTCGCGGCGGCCTCCTTCCAGTCGAGCCAGCGGCCCTCGAGGTCGTCGGGGACGGGCTCGAGCAGGTCGGCGTACTGCATCATCTCGGTGAACCAGTCGACCTCGACGGCCTCGATGTCGGCGAGCCCGGTGTTGCCGAGCTTCTGGAAGAAGTTCGCGCGCGCGTCGTTCGACGTCGCGGCCTTGTTGTGGACGATGGTGACGTTCGGGTGCTCGTCCGTGTACTCCTGGAGGAGCTCGTCGGTGTAGCCGAAGTCGTTGAACGTCGAGATCGTGAGCTCGAGGGGGGCGTCGGGATCTGCCGGCTCGGCGTCGCCGCCGGAGCCCGAGCATCCGGCGAGCACGAGGCCGCCGATGGCGAGGGCACTGACCGCAGCGGCGCCGCGGCGGATGGCACGAGTGTTCACTGTCACTCCTTTGTGGTGGGTGGACAGGGCATGGGAGCGCTCCCACGTCCTGTCATGGAACTTTATGGGAGCGCTCCCATCGCGTCAAGGGCGTGCGGGGGCCGCCGATGGGCGAAACGTAACCACTCAGTAACAGATTGCATACCTGAACGACCCAAGAGTCGTGATTGCATTCAATCCGTCCCTGCAACCCGTCCTTGGAGGCATCGTGCGTTCCTTCCCCATCCCGTCGGCGTCGCCGTCCCCGCGCGCACCGCGCGCCGCGGCGGCGATGATCGTCGCAGCCCTCGCCCTCACCGGGTGCCAGGCCGTCCAGACCACCTCGGCCCCCACCGAGGAGGCGGAGGACACGACCGAGGTCTCCCTCGACGGCAAGACGACCGTCGAGGGCGGGGATCTCGTCATGGCCCTCTCCGCGGAGCCCGATCGGCTCGACCCCACCACCTCGTCCTCGCTGTACACGCGCTACGTCATGCAGACGATGTGCGAGAAGCTCTACGACATCGACGCCGACGGCGAGGTCGTGCCCATGCTCGCCACCGAGCTGCCGGAGGTCTCGGACGACGGCCTGAGCGTCACCATCCCCCTCCGGGAGGGCGTCGTCTTCGCCGACGGCGAGCCCTTCGACGCGGAGGCCGTCAAGGCCACGCTCGACCGTCATCTGGCGAAGGAGGACTCCTCCCGCCGCAGCGAGCTCGGCCCCGTGACGGCCGTGGAAGCCGTCGACGAGCACACCGTCGAGATCGCCTTCGACACGCCGTTCTCCCCGCTGGCCGCGGTGCTCGCCGACCGCGCCGGCATGATCATGTCCCCGAAGGCGCTGGCCGAGGAGGGCGACGACTTCGGGGATGCGCCGGTGTGCGTCGGGCCCTTCCGGTTCGTCGAGCGCGTGCCGCAGACGTCCATCACCGTCGAGCGCGACCCGCTGTACTACGACGCCGACTCCGTGCACCTCGACACGATCACCTACCGCATCATCACGGACGCCTCCATCCGCGCGGCCAACCTGCGCTCGGGCGACGTGCAGGTCGCCGACACGCTCTCGACGCAGGACGTGTCCGAGCTGCAGGACGACGACGGCCTGGGCATCCTGCAGGTCGAGTCCCTCGGCTACCAGGCCATCACCGTCAACGTCGGCAACACCGACGGCGTGGGCGCCGCTCCCGGCGACATCGGGACCCCGCTCGCGAACGATCCGCGCGTGAGGGAGGCGCTGTCGATGTCCATCGACCGCGAGCAGCTCGTGGCCTCGGTGTTCAACGGCTACTACGACCCGGCGTGCTCGCCGATCTCGCCCGCCAGCCCCTTCAGCTCCGACGCGTCCGAGGCGTGTGCCGAGTACGACCCCGAGGGCGCGCGCGCCCTCCTCGAGGAGGCGGGCGCGGAGATCCCGTACCGCGTCGAGATGAAGGTGACGAACAACCCCGACACGCTGCGTCTCGCGCAGGCGATCCAGGCCTCGGTCGCCGACGCGGGCTTCGAGCTCGAGCTGGTCCCCGTCGAGTACTCGACACTGCTGGACGTGCAGAACGCCGGCGACTTCGATCTGCTCCAGCTGGGATGGTCGGGGCGCGTGGACCCGCACGGCAACACGTTCAACTTCCTCACGACGGGGGCGGGGAACAACTACTCCGGCTACTCCGACGCCGAGGTCGACGAGCTGCTGACGCGGGCGACGGAGACGTTCGACACCGACGAGCGCGCGGAGCTGTACGGCGAGGCGATCGCGCAGGTGCAGCAGGACAACCCGGTCGTCTACCTCTACCGCACCCGTTCGCTCACGGGCTACACGGCGGACGTGGCGGGCATCGGCACGTACGCTGACGGCGTCGTGCGTCTCGGCCAGGCCGCGTTCGTCGAGACGGAGTGAACGGGCGATGGCGCGCTTCCTCCTCTCCCGCCTGGGCCAGTCGGCTGTGACACTGCTGCTCGCGGGCGTCGTCATCTTCTTCGGCGTCCGCCTGCTCCCGGGCGACCCCGCCCTCGCCATGGCGGGAGAGGAGGCGACGCCCGAGCGGATCGCCGCCGTCCGCGCGGAGCTCGGCCTCGACGACCCGATCGCCGTGCAGTTCGCCCGGTTCGCCGGGCAGGTGCTCACGGGCGACCTGGGCGAGTCCACCCGCACCGGCGCCGAGGTCTCCTCGATGATCGCCTCGACGCTCCCCGTCACCCTGTGGCTGGCACTGTACGCGATCGTCGTGGCCGTCGTCGCCGGGATCGTGCTCGGCGTGATCGCCGAGCGGTTCCGCGGGCGCTGGCCGGAGTGGGCGGCGAACGCCGTCGCGCTCGTGAGCCTGTCGATCCCGAACTTCTGGCTCGGGATGATCGCGATCCTCGTCCTGTGCATCGGGTGGGGGCTGTTCCCGGCATCGGGATACGTGCCGGTGCGGGAGGACCCCGCCCGGTGGGCGCTGCACCTGACCCTGCCCGCGGTCGTGCTCGGCACGGGGCTCGCCGCCGTCATCATGCGCCAGACCCGCGCGTCGATGATCGAGGCGATGCGCGCCGACTACGTGAGGACGGCGCGCGCGACGGGGCTCGGACGCTGGCGCGTCCTCGTCCGCTACGGGCTGCGCAACTCGCTCATCGTCGTCGTGACGATCGCCGGCCTGCAGCTGGGAGGGCTCATCTCCGGCGCCGTCGTCACGGAGCAGATCTTCGCCCTGCCCGGATTCGGCAAGCTCACGCTCGACGCGGTCTTCACCCGCGACTACCCCGTCGTCCAGGCCGTCGTGCTCATCGCCACGGCGGGCTACGTCGTCGTCAACCTCGCCGTCGACATCCTGTACTCGGTGATCAACCCGCGCATCCGGGTGGGCGGCGCCCGATGACCCAGCTCGTCACGGCGGGGCCGGCGATCGCGCGGGCGCCCCGCGGCCGCGCCCTCCGCCGGCTGATCCGGACTCCCCTCTCGCTGTGCGGGCTCGCCCTGATGGCCGTCGTCGTGCTCGCCGCCGCCCTCGCGCCGGTCATCGCCCCGCACCCGCCCGCGGGGGTGAACTTCGAGGCGCCCTTCCAGCTCCCCGGCACCGTCGGCTACCTCCTGGGCACCGACGACCTCGGCCGCGACATCCTCTCGCGCATGCTCTACGGCATCCGCACCTCCCTGCTCATCGGCGCGATCTCGGTCGTCCTGGCCGTCGTCGCCGGCGTGCCGCTCGGACTCGCCGCCGGGTACTGGCGCTGGCTGGACGCCCCCATCTCGCGCCTGAACGACGTCGCGCTCGCCTTCCCGTTCCTCGTGCTCGCGATCGCGCTCGCGGCGATCGCGGGCCCCAGCCCCGCCAACGCCGCGATCGCGCTCGGGGTCGCGCAGGTGCCCGTCATGCTGCGCGTCGTGCGGGGCGAGACGCTCCGGCTGCGGGAGAGTGAGTTCGTGCAGGCAGCGATCACCATGAACGCCTCCGGGGCGCGGATCGTGTGGCAGCACGTCCTCCCCAACTGCGCGTCGGCGGTCGTCATCCAGGCCACGGTGATCATGCCCGTCGCGGTGCTCGGCGAGGCGGTGCTGTCGTTCCTCGGCCTGGGGATCCAGCCGCCCGACCCGAGCCTGGGCATCATGCTCTCCGACGCGCAGCAGTACCTCTCGCGCACCCCGTGGCCGGCCCTGTTCCCCGGCCTGGCGATCATCGCGATCTGCCTCGCCTTCAACATCGTCGGAGACGGCCTCCGCGACGTCCTCGATCCGACCTCCGACAGCAGGTGACACCTTTGAGCAATCCCTCCTTCACCATCCCTCCCGCGTTCACGACGCGCCCGGACCTCTCCGGGACGTTCGGCATGACCGCGTCGACCCACTGGACGGCGACCGCGACGGCGCAGGCCGTGCTCGAACGCGGCGGCAACGCCTTCGACGCCGCCGTCGCGGCCGCCTTCGTGCTGCACCTCGTCGAGCCGCACCTCAACGGGCCCGGCGGCGACATGACCGCCGTGTTCGCGACCGCTGATGCCCCCGACCGTCCCCGCGTGCTGATGGGGCAGGGGCCGGCGCCGGCGGGAGCGACGATCGACCGCTTCCGGTCCGAGGGACTCGACCTGGTGCCGGGATCCGGTGCGCTCGCCGCCGCCGTGCCCGGAGCCGTGGACGCCTGGCTGCTGCTGCTACGCGATCACGGCACCTGGTCGGTCGCCGATGCGCTGGCCTTCGCGATCGGCTACGCGCGCGACGGGCATCCCGTCCTCGAACGCGTGGTCCAGACGATCGCGAGCGTCTCCGGGCTCTTCCGCGATCACTGGCGGACGTCGGCGGAGCGGTGGCTGCCGGACGGCGTGGTCCCCCGCGCGGGCGAGCGCATCGCCAACCCCGTCTACGCCGGCGTCCTCGAAGGGCTCGTGGCCGCGGCCGACGCGGCGGCCGGGGCGGGACGGGAGGCGCAGGTGGACGCGGCACGCGCGCGATGGCGCGACGTCGTCGGCCGCGCCGTGGAGGAGTTCGTGCGCACGCCCCACCGCCACTCCGACGGCGCCGAACACGCCGGGGTGATGACGGCGGCCGATGTGGAGGCGTTCTCGGCGGATGTCGAGGACGCCGTCGTGGCGAGGTTCCGCGGGTACGAGGTCGCCAAGACGGGCCCGTGGGGCCAGGGCCCGATCCTGCTTCAGGCGCTCAAGATCCTCGAGGGACTCCCCGACGAGCGCCTCGACCCGTCGACGGCGATCGGCGCCCACACCGTGCTCGAGGCGCTCAAGCTCGCGCTCGCCGACCGCGAGGCCTGGTACGGCGACTCCGACGGGCCGCTCGACGCCGAGTCGCTCGCGCATCTCCTCTCCGACGAGTACGCCGCACAGCGGCGCGCGCTCATCGGCGAGCACGCCTCCCGCGAGGTCCGACCGGGTTCGCCGGGCGGTCGCGTGCCGTCTCCGCTGCCCCCGCTGCGCGCCGACGAGGACGCGGCGGACGCCGCCGGGATCGGCGAGCCCACCGTCGCCGTCGTGCCCATCGGCGCGGAGCACGTCGAACCGGTCGCGGACGCGGGAGGCGCGACGCGCGGGGACACGTGCCACATCGACGTCGTCGACCGCTGGGGCAACGTCATCTCGGCGACGCCATCGGGCGGATGGCTGCAGTCCTCCCCGACGATCCCCGCGCTCGGCTTCTGCCTGGGCACGCGGCTCCAGATGACCTGGCTCGACGCGTCCTCTCCGTCGGCGCTCGTGCCGGGCAGGCGTCCGCGCACGACGCTCACGCCCACGCTCGTGCTGCGCGACGGCCTCCCGGTCATGGCGCTCGGGTCGCCCGGCGGCGATCAGCAGGACCAGTGGCAGCTGCTCATGCTGCTGCGCGTGCTCGTCGGCGGGTACAGCCCGCAGCAGGCGATCGACGCCCCCGCGCTGCACACGACGTCGTTCCCCGGCTCCTTCTGGCCGCGCACGGGGACGCCCGGCGGCGCCGTCGTGGAGGACCGTCTCGGCGACGACGTCGTCCGCGCGCTCGAGGCCAGGGGACACGTCGTCACGCGGTCGGGCGACTGGTCGCTCGGCCGGCTGTCGGCCGTGACGCGCGACCCCGGGACCGGCCTGCTCGGCGCCGCCGCCAACCCGAGAGGGGCGCAGGGATATGCCGCCGGCCGCTGAGACCGCCGCATCCGCCCCGACGTCCGCGTCATCGTCCGCGCCGCTGCTCGGCGTGCGCGGGCTCGAGGTGAGCTACGGCGAGCGCCCCGTGCTCCACGGCGTGGACCTCGACGTCCGGCGCGGCGAGCGGGTGGCGATCGTCGGGCAGTCCGGATCGGGGAAGTCGACCCTCGTGTCCGCGCTGTTCGGCCTGCTGCCGGGCGCAGGCCGGATCACGGCGGGGAGCATCGACCTCGACGGGGACGATCTGCTGGGCGACGCGTCGAGGGTGCGCGCGGCGCGCGGGCGCCGCATCGGCCTCGTGCCGCAGGACCCGGCGTCGAGCCTCAACCCGACGATGAGCATCGGCGATCACGTCGCGGACGCGCTGCGACGCGACGGGCTCCGCGGCGAGCGCCTGCACCGCGGCCTCGTCGAGCTGCTCGACGAGGCCGGCGTGCCCGAGCCGGAGCGCCGCGCACGCCAGTATCCGCACGAGTTCTCGGGCGGGATGCGCCAGCGCGTGCTCATCGCCCGCGCCCTCGCGCGCGAGCCCGAGCTGCTCGTCGCCGACGAGCCGACCTCGGCGCTCGACGTCACGGTGCAGAAGCGCATCCTCGACCATCTGCAGACCCTCGTGGACTCCCACGGCACGACGCTGCTCCTCGTCACGCACGATCTCGGCATCGCCGCCGATCGCGCGGACCGGATCGTCGTCATGCTCGACGGGCGCATCGTCGAGGAGGGCACCCCTCGGCAGGTGCTGCGCAGCCCCGCCCATCCCTACACCCGTCGCCTCGTCGAGGCCGCGCCCGGCGTGCACGTCGCCGAGGCGCGCGCGGGCGTCGCGGAGCCGGCCGAGACGACGGATGCCCGCTCGCCCGACGTCATCGTGGTGCGCGACCTCGTGAAGGAGTTCTCCGTGCGCGGACAGCGCGGAACGGTGCGCGCCGTCGACGAGGTCTCGTTCCGCGTGCCGCGCGGGACCACCACGGCGCTCGTCGGCGAATCGGGATCCGGCAAGACGACGATCTCGCGGATCCTGCTCGGGCTGGAGCGCCCCACGTCCGGCGCCGCTCTCGTCGACGGGACGGATCTCGCGACGTGCACGCGCGCGGAGCGACGCGACGCCCGGCGGCGCGTGCAGCCGGTCTTCCAGGACCCCTACGGGTCGCTCGACCCGACGCACACCGTGCAGCGGATCGTCGACGAGCCGCTGCGGGTGTTCCGCGTCGGCGACCGCGCGTCCCGCGCGCGCCGGGTCGCCGAGCTGCTCGACGCGGTGGCGCTCCCCGCCGACACGGCGCACCGCCGGCCGTCCGAGCTCTCGGGCGGCCAGCGCCAGCGCGTCGCGATCGCGCGTGCGCTCGCGCTCGAGCCCGCGCTGCTCGTGTGCGACGAGGCCGTCTCGGCGCTCGACGTGCTCGTGCAGCAGCAGGTGCTCGAGCTGATGGCCGGGCTGCAGCGGCGGCTCGGCGTCTCGTACCTGTTCATCACGCACGATCTGGCGGTCGTGCGTGAGATCGCCGATAACGTGGTCATCCTGCGGCAGGGACGCATCGAGGAGGCCGGAAGCGTCGACGACGTGTACCTCTCGCCGCAGGCGGAGTACACACGCGAGCTGCTAGGAGCGATCCCCGGTGCAAGCCTCCTCGGATGACGCCGACGACGGGAGCCCTCCCGCCGTCCCCTCCTATCCGTCCGGCGGGGTCTCGTCGGGCGTGCAGGACGCCATCCGCCGCGACATCATCACCGGGACCCTCCTCCCCGGCGAGCGGGTGACGGAGGCCTCCCTCGCCCAGCGCTACGCGGTCTCCCGCGTGCCGGTGCGCGAGGCGCTGCGCGGGCTCGAGAGCGAGGGCTTCATCGCGTCCCGTCCGCACGCGGGATCGCGCGTGGCGGCGATCCCCATGGACGAGGCCGAGGACCTCTTCGACGTCCGCGAGACGCTCGAGGTCGCCACCGCGCGCCGCGCGGCCGCCCGGGCCGCCGCGCTGTGGTCGCGGCAGGACAGCCCGCAGGAGTGGTGGGACACACGACGAGAGCTCGCCCGGCTGCTCGACAGGGGGGACGAGGTGGCCGCGCGCGACGACCTCGACGCGCTCGTCGACGTGAACGACCGCCTCCACCTCGCGATCGGCGAGCTCGCCGCATCCCCCACCCTCCAGCGCCTGCTGCGTCAGCTGTCCTGGAAGATCGAGTGGCTCTACGCCTCCGACCGGCAGGCGCGCGGCAGCGGGCGCTGGCCCGACCATCGCGCGATCGTCAGCGCGATCGACGCCGGGGACCCCGATCGCGCCGGCGAGCTGATGCGGGAGCACGTGCGGGGCACCCGGTCCACGTTCTTCGCCCGGTACGCATCGCGTCTTCCCCCGCAGGGCGCGGGCTCCGAGGCCTGACGCGCCGCGCGAACGCCGGTCGGGCGAGGACGGCCGCCGGGGCCCGGACGGCGAGGGACGCGGCGACTAGACTGGGTCCGACACCCCGCCCGCGACATCCGGAGCCCACCTCATGCCCACCATCGTCGTCGACGTCATGCCCAAGGCCGAGCTGCTGGACCCGCAGGGCAAGGCCGTCACCGGGTCGCTCTCGCGGCTGGGCCATGGCGCCTTCCAGAACGTCCGCATCGGCAAGCGCATCGAGCTGACCGTCGACGGCGACGTCACGGACGCCGTGCTCGCCGAGGCCAGGACGATCGCCGACGAGATCCTCTCGAACGGCGTCATCGAGGACGTCGTGAGCATCGAGGTCGTCGAGTGACGGCCCGGATCGGGGTGATCACGTTCCCCGGCTCGCTCGACGACCGCGACGCGCAGCGCGCCGTGCGGATCGCGGGCGGCGAGCCGGTCGCCCTCTGGCACGGCTCGCACGACCTCGAGGGCGTCGACGCCGTCATCCTCCCCGGCGGGTTCTCCTACGGCGACTATCTGCGCGCAGGCGCCATCGCCGCGCTCGCGCCGATCATGACCGAGGTCAAGGACGCCGCCGCGAAGGGCGTCCCGGTCCTCGGCATCTGCAACGGCTTCCAGATGCTCGTCGAGGCGCACCTGCTGCCGGGCGGGCTCATCCGCAACGCCCATCAGCAGTTCATCCGCCGCGATCAGCGGCTGCGCGTCGAGAACGCCTCGACCGCCTGGACGAACGCGTTCGACGAGCACGCCGAGATCGTCATCCCTCTCAAGAACGCCGACGGCGGCTACATCGCCGACGACGAGACGCTGAAGCGCATCGAGGGCGAGGGCCAGGTCGCGTTCCGCTACCTCGGCGTCAACCCCAACGGCTCGCTGAACGACATCGCGGGCGTCTCGAACGACCGCGGCAACGTCGTCGGCCTCATGCCCCACCCCGAGCACGCGGTCGAGCCCGGCTTCGGGCCCGGCACCCCCGCCGCGATGCGCTCGGGGGTCGACGGGCTCGCCTTCTTCACCTCGGCGATCGCCGCCGTGGTGGCGCAGGCCGCGTAGCCTCAGCCGTCTCCGGCCTCCACGCGCGACCAGTCCGGCGCCGGCCCGGTGTACCGGCCGCGCGGCCGGAGACGCATCGGAGGACTGCCGTACTCGTCCGACGCGTGGGCGATCCATCCCGCGACGCGGGCGGTCGCGAAGACGAGCGCGCCCGCATCGACCGGCATGCCCGCGGCGACCGTGAGCGCAGCGAGCGCAAGATCGAGGTTCGGATGGAGCCCGGTCGGGCGCATCGCCTCGCGGAGCGCATCGACGGCGACGCCCACCGTCCTCTCCGGGTCGAGCGGCTCGATCGCGCGGAGGAGAGCCCCGGCCCGCGCATCCACGCCGCGATAGTGAGAATGCCCGAACCCCGGCGCCCCGCGTCCGAGCGTCCGGAGCTGCATCCCGATGGCGACGTCGGCGGGCATGCCTCCGACGACGTCGCCGAGCAGCTGCGCGGCCGCCTGGCTGGCGTTGCCGTGCAGCGGAGAGTCGAACGCGCCGAGCGCCGAGGTCACCACCGCGTAGCCGGACGCGCGGGCCGACGCCGCCACGCGTCCGGCGAGCGTCGAGACGGCGAGGTCATGATCGACCGACAGCACCATGGCCGCGTTGACGGCCGCCGCCTCGACCGGGGACGGCACGGATCCGGTGAGCGCCTGCCACAGCGCCTCGGGCGCCGAGGCCTCCTCGGCGATGCCGGCGTGCGGCGCGAGCGATCGCGGGATGCCCGCGACGACGATCTCGCCGACGCGGGCCAGTGATCGCGGGCCGACGTCGTCCCTGAGCGGGTCGGCGGTCGCGAGCGCGCGCACCGCGACCACGACGCGGTCGATCCACGACGCGGTCGACGGAAGCGCCGCGACGAGCCCGCGAGCGGTCTCGACGAACGTCGCGGGTGCACGGAGACGCCGGCCGACGTCCCACCTCTCGCCCCACAGCCACGCCGCCACCGCGTCGAACGACTGCTCGCGCGCGAGCCGTGCGGCCGGCTCGCCCCGGAGGAACAGCTCGTCGTCCTCGACGAGGGCGATGTCGGTGTCGAGCACCATGAGGGGCTCGCCGTCCGAACGCCTCGCGCCGTCCGGCGACGCCGCCGTCGCGCGCCGGGTGCGCCGCACCGCGAACGCCTCGACCTCCAGCGGGTCGAAGAACGAGCCCGAGGCCGTCCTCGTGCGCCCGATGAGTCCGCGCGAGACGTACGCGTAGAGGGTCTCGGGCTTGACGCCGAGCCGGGCCGCCGCCTGGCCCGCCGTCAGCCGCGGGGGAGGAGCGCTCATGTTGATCCGATCAATGTTGACGCACCGATCGTCCCGCACCCACACTGATCCTGTCCACCGTCCGCGCAGACGTCCCCACGAAGGAGTGACCATGTCGGTGCAGCCCGACCGGATGAATCCGTCCCTGATCGCCGTGCCCCGCGGCCTGACGAACGTGGCCGTGACCGACACGGAGATCAGCGACGTCCACGGCCTCGAGGGCTACTACCAGTACCGCGAGCACTCGGCGATCGACCTCGCCCGGCACGCGACCCTGGAGGAGGTCTGGCATCTGTTCCTCTTCGGAGCGCTGCCCGGCCCGGCCCGGGCCGCCCGCTTCGCGGACGTCCTCCGGTCCGCCGACGACGACGCCGACGTGCACGAGCTCGTCGCCGCGCTGGCGCCGCTCGGGCCGGACGTGCTCCACGGCGTGAAGGCGGCCTGGCCGCTCCTCTCCGCACGGCGGGGGATGCGGCCCGTCTACGACCTGACCGAGGAGGAGCGCCGCGACGACGCGCTGCTGCTCACCGCAGCGCTCCCCCCTCTCCTCACCGCGCTCTGGCGGCGCGCGAACGGCGACGCGGCGGGGCCGGCGCTGCCGGACCGGGGCGTCGTCGCGAACTACCTCCACCAGCTCACGGGACGCGTGCCCACGGCGCAGGAGGAACGGGCGCTCTCCGCGTACCTCATCGCCGTCGTCGACCACGGCCTGAACGCGTCCACGTTCACGGCGCGGGTCATCGCCTCCACGGGCGCGGATGTCGCCTCGGCTCTCGCAGGAGCGCTGGGCTCGCTCACGGGCCCCCTCCACGGCGGAGCGCCCTCGCGCGTCCTGGACGCCCTCGACCGGATCGAGAGCCCGCACGACATCGGGCCGTGGATTCGCGGAGAACTCGCCGCGGGCCGGCGGCTCATGGGGTTCGGGCACGCCGTCTACCGGACGGCCGATCCCCGCTCCGAGCTGCTCAAGGCCATCGCGCTCGACCTCGGCGGCGATCGGGTCGAGCTCGCCCTGCGCTTCGAGGAGGAGGCGGATCATGCCCTCGCCGCGTCGAAGCCCGGTCGGGCGCTCCACGCGAACGTCGAGTTCTACGCCGCGATCGTGATGGAACGGGTCGGGGTGCCTCGCGAGATGTTCACCCCCACGTTCGCGCTCGCCCGCGCGATCGGATGGTCCGCCCACATCGTCGAGCAGGCGGCGGACCCCAAGATCATCCGACCGTCGGCACGGTACACGGGACCCGCGCTCCGGCGCGCGTGACGCGGACGGCCCGGCCCGCCGGCCGCGCTAGCCTCGATTCCATGACCTCCCTCACCGTCGCCGTCCCGCACGAGCAGCTCGCCGAGGATGTGAGGGCGCGGCTCGATCCCTCGCTCGACATCGACGTCGTCCTCTGGGACGGGGCGGACGCGCCGCCGCGCGAGCGCATCGACCTCGTCGTCCCGCCGTACATGCGGCAGGGACGGATGCTGGCGAGGCTGGGCGAGATCGCGCCCCGGCTCGTGCAGGGGCAGGCGATCGGGTTCGAGGGCGTCGAGGATCGGCTGCCCGCCGGCATCGTCTACGCGAACGCGTCGAGCGTGCACGAGACGGCCACCGCCGAGCTGACCCTGACGCTCATCCTCGCCGCGCAGCGCCGGCTCGACGTCGTGATCCGGAACCAGGAACGCGCCACCTGGGACAGCATCGGGACGCCGGGCCTCGCCGACCGCCGCGTCGTCCTGCTCGGATACGGCGGCGTCGGGAGGGCCATCGCCCGCCGGCTCGAGGGCTTCGAGGCCGAGCTCGTGCCCGTCGCCTCGCGTGCCCGCGACGAGGACGGACTCCGCGTCCGCGGGATCGCGGACCTCCCCGCCCTGCTGCCCACCGCCGACGTCCTCGTCAACGCCCTGCCCGGAGGGGCGGGCACCCGCCGCCTCATCGACGACGCCGCGCTGTCGGCGCTTCCCGACGGCGCCCTGCTCGTCAACATCGGACGCGGCCCGACGGTCGACACCGACGCCCTCGTCGATCACGTGCGCCGCGGGCGCATCCGCGTCGCGAGCGACGTCTTCGACCCCGAGCCCCTGCCCGCGGACCACCCGCTGTGGTCGCTCGACGGGGCGATCGTCTCGCCGCACATGGGCGGCCGCTCCGACGCCATGCGGCCGCGGATCGCGCGGCTCGTCGCGGAGCAGGCCGAGCGCCTCGCGCGCGGCGAGGAGCCGGTCAACGTCGTCATCCGCACCTGAGCCGCAGCACGACGCAGGAGAATCGCGACGCCCGCCGACCACGTCCCGCGGAACCGCGCGAGGCGGTCGTCGCCGGCATCCGGTTCTTCCTGCACGGTGTCGCGCAGCGTTCAGCGGGCCGACGACCCGCCGTCGGGCCGCACGAGGCCGAGGTGGTCGCGGAGGGTGCGACCACGGTACTCCGTGCGGAAGAGACCGCGGCGGCGCAGCTCGGGCACGACGAGGTCGACGAAGTCGTCGATGCTCCCCGGCGCGTACGGGAACATCAGGTTGAACCCGTCGGCGGCGCCGAGCTCGAACCACTCCTCGACGCGGTCGGCGATCTCGTCGGGCGTGCCGACGACGATGTGGTCCACCGCGCTGATGGCACGCTGCACGAACTGGCGGATGGTGAGGTCCTCACGACGCGCCGTGTCGTAGACCGCGCGCTGATGACTGTGACTCTGATTGGTGACGGGCAGCTCCGGCAGCGGGCCGTCGAGATCGTGGCTCCGCAGGTCGACGCTGCCGAGCCAGAACTCCAGGTCGCCCAGGGCGACGCGCGGGTGCAGGAGCGACGTGAGCGCATCGTGCTTGTCCTCCGCCTCCGCGCGGGTCGGGGCGACGACCGTGGCGAGGATCGGCAGGACGAGCACGGAGGCCGGGTCCCTCCCCTCCTCCTCCGCGCGACGGCGGATGTCGCCGGCGTACTCCAGCGCGTCCTCCAGCCGCGTCGATCCGGAGAACACCAGCTCGCCGTGACGGGCGGCGAGAGCACGGCCGGACGGCGATGCGCCGGCCTGGGTGATGAGCGGGCGCCCCTGCGGGCTCACGCGCGCGATCCCGCCCTCGTCCCAGAGCCGGTAGACCTCCCGGACGGCCTCCTCGGCCTGCCGGTACCGTGCCTCGTGGTCGGTGTGCGCCGACCGGCCGAAGTTGCGCGCCTCGGCGTCGGTGAGGCTCGTCACGACGTTCCATCCGGCGCGGCCTCGGGAGATCCGGTCCAGCGACGCGAACTGCCGGGCGATGGCCGACGGCGTGTTGTACGAGATCGACGTCGTCGCGATGAGGCCGATCCGCTCGGTCGCGGCCGCGATGGCCGAGAGCATCGTGATCGGCTCGAGGCTGTCGTTGACGGTCGACACGCGCTCGACGACGTCGGGATGGACGTCGGGCACCGCCAGCTGGTCGGCGAAGAAGACCGCGTCGAATCCGGCCGCCTCGAGCCTGCGCGCCTGCGCGATGAGGAAGCGGGGATCGGTGTCGGCCGCCTGCGGCGAGCCGGGGAACCGCCAGCCGCCGAGGTTGCCCCCGGGCGAGGCGTAGATGCCGGCGAGGTGCAGCTCACGGGTCATGCGTCGGCCTCCATGTCGGCGATCGCGAGGGCGGGACGCGGCAGGCTCAGAGCCGCGCGCAGGGTTCCGCTCCCGCGGCTCCCGGCGAGACCGCGCTCCCGCAGGAGCGGAAGCAGACGGGAGAGGGCCCCGTCGGCCGTGCGCACGTCGTCGAACGCGAGGAGGACGCCGTCGAGGGTCTCCGCTGCGACGCGCTCGACGAGCGTGTCGGGCGGGGCGGCTCCCGGCACGCGCCGCCACGCCCTCACCGTCTCGCGCGCGCGGCCGTGCGCGGCGAGCGCGGCGTCGAGTCCCGTCGCGACGGCCGCGTCGTCGACCACGACGACGTCGGCCCGGCGGGCGGCCGCGGACAGCTCGTCCGCCGACGCCGCGGTCTGGACGAGCACCGGGTGTCCCTGGGGCGGGCGCGAGACGTTGATCGGCCCGGACGTCACGACGTGCGTCCCGCGGTGGTCGAGTGTTCGGCGTCCGCGGCGGTCGAGGAAGACGCCCGACTCCTGATCGCGCGGGAACGCGTCGTCGGCGACCGTGTCCCACAGCCCGCGGACGGCCTCGACGACCTCGTCGGCGTAGGCGGCCCGGTCGCCGTCGGAGGGCGTCACCCATCCGCCGGCGACCGTCCGCGACGCGACGAGGCGCCAGCCCGCCCGTCCCGCCGAGAGGTGGTCGAGCGACGCGATCTTGCGGGCGAACGCGTAGGCCGCCTCGCCGTCGGCCGGGACGGAGGCGACGAGACCGATGCGCTCGGTCGCGGTCGCCAGTGCGGAGAGCAGCGTCAACGGCTCCAGGGCGGTCACGTCTCCCGCGCCGTCGTCCTCGACGACGAGCGCGGTGACGCCGAGGTCCTCCCACCGGCGGACGCTGCCGGCCCAGTCCTCGAATTCCTCGCCGGGCGCATGCCCGACCGGGACGAGCACCCCGATGTCGACGGGGCGGGCGGGCTGCGTCATGGAGGAGCTCCGTTCGTCGTGACCGGCACCGCGCGATGACGGTGCCCGCATCCTACCGACGTGCCGGCGCCGCGCCACCGCCGCTGGGGATGCCATGAGAATGGTAGGATGCATACCATGCTGACGACCATGGACAAGGCGGGTCGCGTGGTGATCCCCGCGTCGCTCCGCGCTCGGATCGGGCTCGTGCCGGGCCCGATCGACGTCGTCGTGGACGGGAGCGGGTTGCGGATCGAGATCCCCGCCACGGATGCGGTCGAGACACGCGACGGCTTCCTCGTGATCGCAGCCGACGGCCCCCCGGTCACGGCGGACGGCATCCGGGAGCTGCGCCTTGCCGACCAGCGCTGAGCTCCTGCTCGACACGAGTGCGGCGCTCGCGCTCGTCCAGCCGTCGCACGACAGGCACGAAGCGGTCATGATCACCGTCAAGGGCAAGGCGCTGGGCCTTGCAGGGCACGCGCTGATCGAGACGTACTCGGTGCTGACGCGCCTTCCCGGCGCCCCGCGCGTCGCTCCCGCGACAGCGGCTCGCATCGTCCGCACGAACTTCCCCGGGAGCCATGCGCTGAGCACGGAGGGCGCGCTGTCCGCCGTGCCGGAGCTGCAGGCGGCGGATGTCTCGGGCGGCGCCGTCTACGACGGGCTCGTCGCTCTCGCCGCCCGCGAGGCCGACGTGCGCCTGATCACATGCGACCGCCGGGCGATGCCGACGTATGCCCGCCTCGGGGTCGACGCCCTTCTCGTCTGACCGCGGAGCTTCACCGGCCGCCGAAGGCCGCGATCGCCCTCACCACCGAGATCGGCGCGGCCGCGCACGCACAACGCACCGGCCTCGTCCCCGTGGCCTCCTTCACCGCCACGAGACTCCGCTGGCTCGCCGACACCGAACCCGACAACACCGCACGGAGCTCGACAGAACGGAGCTCGACGGAACTGAGCTCGACAGAACTGAGCTCGATGGAACTGAGCTCGACGGGACGTTCGGACGCCGTGGATCGGCCTTCCCGCCATCGGGAGACGCGACCCGCGGCATCCGACGACGGGCCGAGACGGCGCGTCACCCCTTCCCGCGATCGACGAGCCCCCGCACCGTCGCGAGCGCGCCGTGGTCGGACAACGACCTCAGCGCCTCGAGATAGGCGTCGCGGAAGCGCTCGTCGTCGGCGAGGTCGCCGAAGAAGCGCCGGTTCGCGATGAAGGCGGTGGGGTCGTCGCGCTGCGTGCGGGCGATCGCGACGAGCTCGTCCGCGGAGCGGTCGACGACCTCGATCGGCTCGCCCTGCTCGTCCGCCCCCTCGGCGTACCGCGCCCAGCTCGCGACGATCGCGGCGGAGCGGCGGACGTCGCCGCCCGCGGCGAGGCGCTCGCGCACGACGGGCAGCAGCCAGGTGGGGATGCGGTCGCTCGACTCCGCGCACAGCCGCGCGAGGGTGTCCCGGATGGCCGGGTTCGCGAAGCGCTCGATGAGCGTGGCCTTGTACGCGTCGAGGTCGACGCCGGGGACCGGACGCAGCGTCGGCGTCGCCTCGAGGTCCATGTAGTCGCGGAGGAACGCCGCGATCGCCGGATCGGCCGTGGCCTCGTGCACGTACCGGTAGCCGCCGAGGGCGCCGAAGTAGGCCATGCCCTGGTGGCTGGCGTTGAGGAGACGCAGCTTCATGAGCTCGTACGGCTCGACGTCGTCCACGACCTGCGCGCCCGCCTCCTCGTACGCCGGGCGGCCGGCCGGGAAGCGGTCCTCGATGACCCATTGGAAGAACGGCTCCGCGACGACGGGCCAGGCGTCGTCGATGCCGAACCGGTCGGCGACCAGCCTCCTGTCCTCCTCCGTCGTGACGGGCGTGATGCGGTCGACCATCGAGTTCGGGAAGGCGACGTGGTCGACGACCCAGCGCCCGAGCTCGGGGTCCCGCAGCGACGCGAACGTCGAGAAGACGGTCCGTGCCTTGTCGCCGTTGCCCTGGACGTTGTCGCACGACATGACCGTGAACGGCTCCGTGCCGCGCTCCCGGCGACGGGCCAGCGCCTCGACGACGAGGCCGAAGACGGTCGCGGGCGTCGCCCCGCGCGCGAGATCGGCCTGGATCGCGGGCGCCGACGAGTCGAACTCGCCCGTGACCTGGTCGACGTTGTACCCGCCCTCCGTGATCGTCAGCGACACGATGCGCAGGGCCGGATCGGCGAGCCGCTCGATCACCGCCTCCGGGTCGTCCGGCGCGTACAGGTAGTCGACGATGCTTCCGACGACGCGCGCGTCGAGGTGGCCGTCGGGGTGCTTCCGCACGAGCGTGTACAGGCCGTCCTGCGCGGCGAGCGCGTCGCGCATCGCGACGTCGGCCGGCAGCACCCCGATGCCGACGATGCCCCAGCCGTCGCCCCTGCCCCGCTTCAGCAGGTCGTCGACGACGACGGCCTGGTGCGCACGGTGGAACCCGCCCACGCCGAAGTGGGCGATGCCCGCGCGCACGGCGTGGCGGTCGTATGCGGGCAGCTCGACGTCGTCCCGAGCCGCGGCGATGCCGCGCAGGGCCTGCGAGCTCAGGGCGATCGGGTCCGTTCGGTTCGTCATTTGATGGCTCCCATCGCCAGTCCGCGGACGAGTTGCTTCTGGGCGATCCACCCCGCCGCGACGACGGGCAGGATCGCGATGGTCGACGCCGCCGACAGCACCGCGAGGAACTGCCCGCGGCCGTCGACGAAGCTGGTCAGGAAGGGCGGCGTCGTGCGCGCCACGTTCGCCGTGAGGAGGTTCGCGAGGAAGAACTCGTTCCACGCGAAGATGAAGCAGATCAGCCCGGCCGCGGCCACGCCGGGCAGCACCATGGGCAGCACGATGCGGAACATCTCGGTGCCGAGCCTCGCGCCGTCCAGCTGCGCCGCCTCCACGATCTCGCCGGGGACCTCGACGAAGAACGACCGCATCATCCACACCGCGATCGGCAGGTTGATCCCGACGTACAGGAGGGTGAGCGCGCTGAGGTTGTCGAGGAGACCGAGCGTCTGCAGGAGGAGGTAGACGGGGATGATCGAGGCGGCCACGGGCATGAACCGGGTCGACAGGAAGAAGAACAGCGCATCGCGCACGTTCTTGATCGGCCGGATGCTCAGCGCGTACGCCGCCGGGATGGCGAGGGCGAGCACGATGAGCGTCGACACGACGCTCGCGGAGAAGGAGTTGACGAGGTACGGCAGCATGTCGCGGTCGAACACCGCCTCGAACTGCCGCGTCGTGAACTCCGCGAAGAACGTCGGAGGAGAGGTCGCGGCGTCCCGCTCGTCCTTGAACGCCGTGAGCACCATCCACGCGACGGGGAAGAAGAACGCGAGGACCAGCACCCAGGTGACGGCGGTGATGAGCGCCGCGCGGCCTCGGACGGCCCACGGCCGGCGACGGACGACGGTCGGGCTCATCGGGAGATCCCTTCGGTCGAGAAGACCTTGAACAGCGTGCGCAGCGCCACGAGGGCGACGGCGATCGTGACGATCACCGTGATCACGCCGTAGGCGGCGGCCTCGCCGACCTCGAGGCCGACGAAGGCGCGTTCGTAGAGCAGGTACGACAGCGTCTTCGTCCCGCCCGTGCCTCGCGTCATGATCGCGATGGGGTCGAACGTCTGCAGCAGCATGATCGAGGCGAGCAGCACCGCGATCTCGGTGTACTGGCGCAGGTGCGGCAGCGTGATGAGACCGAACGTCCGCACCGGGCCCGCGCCGTCGACCGATGCCGCCTCGAGCACGTCCCGGCTCTGCGACTGCAGCCCGGCGAGCAGGATCAGCATCATGAAAGGCGTGTACTGCCACGTCAGCACGATGATGACCGTCCAGATCGGCACATCCGTGTTCCACGCCACGGGAGGGATGCCGACGAGCCCGAGGAGCCAGTTCGCGATGCCGCTCGAGGCGTCGAGGATCGACCACTTCCAGATGAGCGCGGCCGCGGCCGGCATCACGAGGAAGGGCGTGATCATGAGGGTGCGGGCGACTCCCTGCCCCACGAACCTCCTGTCGAGCAGGACCGCGAACAGCAGGCCGAGCACGAACGAGAGCACGACCGAGCTGCCGGTGATGAGCACCGTCGCCCAGAGGGACGACAGGAACGAGCCGTTCGCGAACACCGTCACGTAGTTCTCGAACCCGACGAACTCCCGCTGCCCCGGCCGCAGCAGGTTCCAGCGCTGCAAGGAGTAGGAGATCGTCAGCAGGAACGGGATCTGCGTGAGCACGATCGACACGGTGAGCGCCGGCCACACGAGCGCCCTGGCCACGCGCAGCGGGCGTGTGCCGCTCGCCCTGCCGTCTCGGATCGCCGAGGGCCCGGGCTGCACCACGGTCTCGGTCATGGTGACCGTCATCGGCGCCTCTCCTTCATGATCGAGGACGGCGGGGCGCGCGGCGCGCGCCCCGGTCCGCTACTGCTGGGCGTCCCCGGCCTGCTGTGCGAGCTCCTGCCCGCGCTCGAGGACCGGTGCGAGCTCCGAGCGCCCCGCGAACACCTCGGCGAGCTGCTGCGAGAGCTGGTTCCCGACGTCCTGGAACTCCGGGATCGTCACGTACTGGATGCCGACCCAGGGCTGCGGGTCGACGCCCGGCTGCTCGGGGTCGATCGACGTGAGGATGTCGTAGGTGATCGGCGCGAACGCGGCCGAGGCCTCGGCGTAGTCGGGGTTCTCGTACGTCGACTCGCGGGCGCCGGGCGGCACGCGCGTCCATCCCAGCTCCTCGCCGACGAGCTGGTGGTACTCCTTGCTCGTCGCCCACGTGACGAACTCGAGCGCCGCGTCGGCGTTCTGGGTGGTCTCGGGGATCGCGAGGTTCCACGACCACAGCCAGCCCGACTCCTCCGTCTCGACGACGGGGGCGTGCGCATAGCCCAGGGAGCCGGCGACCGACGACGCCTCCGGGTCCTCGAGGATCCCCGCCGCGACGGTCGCATCGACCCACATGGCGGCCTCACCCTGGCTCACCGCGTTGAGGCACTCGGTGAACCCCGTCGACACCGGGTCCGACTCGCCGGCGTCGCGCACGAGGTCGATGTAGAACTGCACGGCCTCGGCGAACTCCGGCGAGTCGACCTGGGCGTTCCAGTCCTCGTCGTACCAGTTGCCGCCGAACGTCTGCACGACGGTCGTGAGCGGCGCGAACAGCTCGCCCCATCCGGGCTTGCCGCGCAGGCAGATGCCGGCGGTCTCGTCCGAGTCGACCGTCCGCGCGATCTCCGCGACCTCCTGCCACGTCGGGCGTTCCGGGACGGTGATGCCCGCTGCGTCGAGGATGTCCTTGTTGTACATGAGCATGGACGACTCCCCGTAGAAGGGGACGGCGTAGAGCGAGCCGTCGACCGTGACGACGTCGCGCACGGGGCCGAACAGGTCGTCGACGTCGTACTCCTCGTCGGCCTCGAGGTCGGGGCCGAGGTCGCGGATCCATCCGTTCTCCGCCCAGATCGGCACCTCGTAGGAGCCGACCGTGACGATGTCGTACTGCCCGCCGTTCGAGGCGACGTCCTTCGTGACGGCGTCGCGGAGGTCGTTCTCCTCCATCTGGATGAAGTTGATCGAGATGTCGGGATGGTCCTCCTCGAAGAAGCCGACGAGCTCCTCCATGTCCTTCATCTGCGGGTTGTTGACCGTGGCGAGGGTGAGCTCGACGGGTCCTCCCGCGCTGCCTCCCCCGCCGCCCGCTCCCGCGCATGCCGCGAGGACGAGGGCGCCCGCGGCGAGGCCGCCGGCGGCGGATGCCGCGCGGCGGGCGGTGCGTGCCGATCGCGATGTGAGCTTCATTGTTCGCCTCCCTGCGCGTCACGACGATGTGAACGCTGCCGTCACGCTATGCCGGAGGTTCGCGTACATTCCTGTACATTCATCCGGTGCCGGTGTACGTTTCCCGTACGCTCTCGCCCATCCGGGAAGGAGGCCGCCGATGACGACGACGCGCGACACGGCCGCGAGCCGGCGGAGGCGGATCGTCGCGATCGCCCGCGAACGGGGCGCGATCGACGTCGCCGATCTCAGCGCGCAGCTCGCCCTCGCCCCCGCCACGCTGCGCCGCGACCTGCGCGCGCTCGAGGCGGACGGGCTCGTCCGCCGCTCCTACGGCATGGTATACGCGGTGGAGACGACCCGCTACGAGACGAGTCTCGCGCTGCGGGCGGCGAGCGACTCGGAGGAGCGGAGCGCCATCGCCCGCGCGGCGGCCGAGGCGATCGGCGAGGCGACGACGGTCTACGTCGACGAGGGACGGACGACGCTCCTCGCCGCCGCGCAGCTGCCGAAGGAGCGCCCGCTCACGGTCGTGACGCCGTCCCTCCCCGTGGCGGCGGAGCTGGCGTCGGGCACGCCGCACGAGGTCCTCCTCCTCGGCGGCCGGGTCCGGGGCCGCACGCTCGGCACGGTCGACTACTGGGCCCGCGACATGCTCTCCGAGTTCGTCATCGACGTCGCGCTCCTCGGAGCCAACGGCGTCGCCCTCGACGAAGGCCTCACGACGCCCGACCCCGCCGTCGCCGCGATCAAGTCGATGGCGGTGCGCGTGTCGAAGCGGCGCATCGTCGCGTGCGAGCACACGAAGTTCGGCGTCAACAGCTTCGCGCGCTTCGCCCGGATCGCCGACATCGACCTCTTCGTCACGGGCGGGCGCCTCTCCCCCACGCTGACGCGGCGGATGACCCAGCGGGGCGCGCAGTTCCTGCAGGTGTGAGCGCCGGCCTCACCGCCGGTCGATGTCGTCGCCCGACCACAGGTCGGAGCAGTCGACCTCGACGGCGCCGTGGGCGACGAGGTAGGGGCGTGCGCCTCGATCGCCCGAGACGGAGGCGGCGAGCGGCGCGAGATGACGGGCGCCGACGAGCACGGGATGCCCGGGGCGCGTCCCGTAGACGGCCTGGGCGAGCGCCGAGCGCGGCTCGCCCGCGGCGGCGGCGACGACGCGGCGGACGGCGGACGGCGGGGTGTCCGGGGTGTCGACGGGCAGGACGACGACCGCATCGGCGGGGCCTGCGGCCCGGATCCCGGCCCGCAGCGACGCCGCCACGCCCTCGGCCCAGTCCTCCGCGACCGCGACCTGCGCGTCGTCCGGCACGAGCGCGGACGCCTCGCCCGCCCCGGCGCCGAGCACGACGACGACCCTCGCGCACCCGCCCTCGCGCAGGGTCTCGACCGCCGTCCGCACCCAGGGCGCGCCGTCCGCCGCGCGGGCGAGCGCCTTCGGGCCGCCGAACCGCGTGCCCGCCCCGCCGGCGAGCACGATGCCGCAGAGTCCCGTCATCCCTCGACCGTATCCCCCGCCCTCGGCCGTCTCACGTCTGAAACACGGCGCGACTACCGTGGCGGGATGCTCGACCTCGCCTCGCCCCTCCTCGACCGGCTCGCCGCGGGGAGCCGCGTCGTCGTCGTCACCGTGACGCGGGTGGCGCGCAGCGCTCCGCGCGGTCTCGGCGCCTCGATGGCGGTCGTGGGCGACGGCGAGGTGATCGGCTCGATCTCGGGCGGCTGCGTCGAGGGCGACTCCGTCATGCTCGCCCATGCCGTGCTCGGAGACGGGGAGGCGCGGACGGCCCGGTTCGGCTTCGACGACGACACCGCGCACGCCGCGGGGCTCGCGTGCGGCGGCCAGGTCGACGTCATCGCGTTCGAGGTGCGCGCAGACGACGCGACCGCCGTGGACGCCCTCCGCACGGCGGCGGACGACCGCCCCACGACGATCGGGCTCGTGCTCGACGGCCCCCGCGCGGGCCGGGTGGTGCGGAGGGACGACCCCGCGCTCGACGACCGCGCCGCCGCCGACCTCGACGCCGCGGCGCTGCTCGCCGAGACGCGCGTCGTCGCGGGGGGCCTGGCCGAGCGGAGGACGTCGCGCCCGCCGGAGGACGAATCCCCCGAGATCGTCCTCCCCTCGGCGTCTTCTCCTCCTGCCGGCACGACGGACGGCCCGGGCGCAGCCGGGCGCGTCCTCGCCGTGTCGCGGGCTCCCCGGCCTCGGCTCATCGTCGCGGGCGCGAGCGATCACGCGGCGGCGCTGTGCCGGGTCGCCGCCGCGGCGGGCTTCGCCGTCACGATCGTCGACGCCTGGGAGCTGCTCGTCACGTCCGACCGCTTCCCCGACGCGGCGGAGCTCGTCGTCGCGCTGCCGCATGAGCACCTCGCCGGGCTCGGGCCCGACGACATCGACGCGCGGACGGCCGTGTGCGTGCTCACGCACGACACGCGCCTCGACGTGCCGGCGCTCCGGCAGGCGCTCGCGATGCCCATCGGGTTCGTCGGGGCGCTCGGCGCGCGCACCACGGCCGCCCGTCGCGTCGAGCTGCTGCGCGAGGCGGGCGCGTCCGACGACGATCTCGCGCGCCTGCACTCGCCGCTGGGCCTCGACCTCGGAGGGTCGTCCCCCGCCGAGACGGCCGTGTCGGTCGTCGCCGAGATCCTCGCCGCCCGCCACGGCGGGACCGGAAGGCCTCTCCGCGACCTCGCCGGCCCGCTGCACCGCGACCGCCCTCTCGCCGAGGCCGCGCTGCCTCGCGCGGGCGCGCGCCCCGACGCCGTCTCCTGCGCGATCGCTCCCCCGCCGCCCGGACGACGAAGCATCCGCGAAACACGGGGCTCCTAGGATCGGCGGTGCGTGTCCCATCACCATGACCTCGCGCGGCGGGCTCAGGGCGGGGACTGCGACATCCGTCACAGGCCCCGAGGAGCATCCGTGAGCACCATCCCGCAGGAGCGTCGATGATCCGACGCACGATCATCGAGGGCGGCCACGTCGCGACCGTCGACGCCGCGGGCACCGAGCACCGCACGGGCCACGTCGTCGTCGAGGACGGCCGCATCACAGCCGTCGGCCCCGGCCCGGCGCCGGCCGCGCTGCGCGAGGAGGCGACCGTCGTGGACGCGGCGGGCTGCCTCGTCACCCCGGGCCTCGTGAACACGCACAACCACCTGTACCAGTGGCTCACGCGCGGCTACGCGCAGGACGCGATCCTCTTCGACTGGCTCACCACGCTGTACCCGCTGTGGGCACGGATCGACGCCGACCTCACGCGCGACGGCGCCGCGGGCGCGATGGCGGTGCTCGCGCGCTCGGGCTGCACGACGGTCGGCGATCACCACTACGTGTTCCCCCGCGGGTCCGGCGACATCGTCGGCGCGCTCGTCGAGGCGGCCACCGGCATCGGCGTGCGCCTGCACGCCACGCGCGGCTCGATGGACCTCGGGGCCTCGCAGGGAGGCCTTCCGCCCGACTTCGCGGTGGAGACGACGGATGCCGCGCTGCACGCCTCGCAGGACGCCGTCGAGCGCTGGCACGACCCGGCCGACGACGCCCGCGTGCGCATCGCGATCGCCCCGTGCTCGCCCTTCTCGGTGACCTCGGACCTGCTGCGCGAGGCGGCCGTGATGGCGCGCTCGCTCGGCGTGCGGCTGCACACGCACGCCTCGGAGACGGCGGAGGAGGACGCCTACTGCGCCGAGCGCTTCGGCATGTCGCCCACGGAGTACCTCTCGGGCCTCGGATGGCTCGGCGACGACGTGTGGATGGCGCACGCCGTGCATCTCGACGACCCGGCGATCGCGCAGTACGCCGCGACCGGCACGGGCGTCGCCCACTGCCCCTCCTCGAACGGCCGTCTGGCGTCGGGGATCGCGCCGGTGCGGGCGATGCTCGACGCGGGAGTCCCCGTCGGCCTCGGCGTGGACGGTGCGGCCTCGAACGAGTCGGGGCAGCTCGGCGTCGAGATCCGCGAGGCGGTGCTCATGGGGAGACTGCGATCCGGCTCCGGCGCGATGAGCGTGCGCGACGGGCTCCGGATGGCCACGGCCGGCGGAGCGCGCGTCCTCGGGCGCCAGGACGAGATCGGCTCGCTCGAACGGGGCAAGCTCGCCGACATCGCCGTGTGGTGGGTGGGCGGCGTCGAGCACGCCGGCATCGTCGACCCCGTCGCCGCTCTCGGGCTCGGGGCGCTGCCCCCGCTGCGGCGGCTGCTCGTCGGGGGCCGCACGGTCGTGGAGGACGACATGCTCGTCACGGCCGACGAACGCCTGCTCGCCGAGCGCGTCGCGTCGGCGTCCCGCACCCTGGCGGACCGCGCATGAGAGCGGGGAGGATCCGGTGGACCTGAACACCGTCGCCTCGTTCCGCGTCGCCCGGACGCGGGACGATCTCGCACTCGCCCCCGGCGAGACGCCGCTCGCGGGAGGGACGCTGCTCTTCAGCGACCCGCACCCGCACATCACGGGGCTCGTCGACCTCACGGGGCTGGGATGGCCCGCGCTGGAGGTCCTGGAGGACCGGCTGCGGATCGGCGCGACCTGCACGATCGCGCAGCTCGTCGCCTTCGCCGAGGGCCGGTCCGGGTTCCTGCCAGCGAAGGGATGGACCGCCGTCCCCCTGTTCGTCGACGCCGCCAACGCCCTTCTGGCGTCCTTCAAGATCTGGAACACCGCGACCGTCGGGGGCAACATCGCCCAGTCGTACGCGGCGGGCTCCATGATCGCGCTCGGCGCCGCGCTGGACGCCGAGGCCGTCGTCTGGACCCCCGGCGACGGAGAGCGGCGGATGCCCGTGTCCGAGATCCCGGCGGGCAACGGCGTCAACACGCTCGCGCGCGGCGAGATCATCCGCGCCGTCGACGTCCCCGAACGCGCCCTCCGCTCTCGCGCCGTGCTGCACAAGACGGCGCTCGCCGAGCTCGGCCGCTCCGGGGCCGTCGTCACGGGGCGGGTGGACGCCGACGGCTCGTCGACGTTCGGGATGACGGCGTCCGTCGAGCGTCCCGTCGTGCTGCGATGGCCGTCCCTGCCCGGGGCCCGGGAGCTCGCCGAGGCCGTCGCCGCGGCCGTCGGGTACTACACCGATCCGCTGGGCGCCGCCGACTGGCGGCGCGGCGTGAGCGTCGTGCTCGCCGAACGCTGTCGCGCCGATCTCGCGGAAGGAGCACGACCATGAGACTCGAGGTCAACGGCTCGCCCCTCGACGCCGACCCGCGCCCCGGCCAGTGCCTCCGCACGCTGCTGCGCGAGCACGGCCACACCGAGGTGAAGAAGGGATGCGACGCGGGCGACTGCGGCGCCTGCGGCGTGGTCCTCGACGGCTCCCCGGTGCACTCCTGCCTCATCCCGGCGATGCGCGCGGAGGGAGCGTCCGTCACGACCGCGGCCGGGCTCGCCCCCGGAGACGCCCTGCATCCGGCGCAGGAGGCGCTCGTCGAGCACTTCGGCTTCCAGTGCGGGTTCTGCACCGCGGGCATGAGCGTCACGGCGTCGTCCCTCCGTCCCGGCGACGAGCACGACCTCGACCGCCGTCTCAAGGGCAACCTCTGCCGCTGCACGGGGTACCGGCCGATCCGCGAGGCGATCGCCTCCACGCTCGGACCGGTGCGCGAGACGGGGCCCGCCCCGGCCCCCGCGACCCGCCCTGACCCCGCCGCGCACGGCGTCGGGCGCTCGGCCGTCCCCGAGCCGGCGCGCCGGATCGTCCAGGGGCTCGAGCCCTACACGTTCGACGAGGTTCCCGCCGACGCCCTGATCCTCCGGGTCCTCGGATCGCCGTATGCCCATGCGCGCATACGATCGATCGACACCGCGGCCGCGGAGGCCGTGCCGGGCGTCGTCGCCGTGTTCACCCATCGGGACGTCCCCGACGTCCGGTACTCCACGGCCCGTCACGAGCACCGGACGGACGACCCCGACGACACGCGGATGCTCGACGACGTCGTCCGCCACATCGGCCAGCGCGTCGCGGCCGTCGTCGCCGAGACCGCCGCGGCCGCGGAGGAGGCCTGCCGCCTCATCGCCGTCGCGTACGAAGAGCTTCCCGCCGTCTTCGACCCCGAGGAGGCGCGCACGCCCGGCGCCCCGCTCATCCATCCCGACCGCACGATCGCCGACCGCGTCGCCGACGCCGCGCGGAACGTCGTCGGCGCGCTCCACGCCGGCCACGGCGGCGACGTCGACACGGCGCTCGCGGCGAGCGCCGTGACGGTCTCGGGAACGTGGCAGACGTCGCGCACATCGCACGCCCAGCTCGAGACGCACGGCGCGGTCGGCTGGCTCGACGACGGCGTGCTGACCATCCGCTCGTCGACCCAGGTGCCGTTCCTCACCCGCGACGAGCTGTGCCGCATCTTCGATCTGCCCCGGGAGGGGGTCCGCGTCTCCGCCCCGCGCGTCGGCGGCGGCTTCGGCGGCAAGCAGGAGATCTTCGCCGAGGACCTCGTCTCCCTCGCGGTGCTGAGGACGGGACGCCCCGTCGCCTACGAGTTCTCGCGGACCGACGAGTTCCTCCGCTCCTCCGTCCGCCATCCGATGCGGGTGTCGGTGACGCTCGGCGCCGACGAGGACGGCCGTCTCACCGCCGTGAAGCTCGACGTGCTCAGCGACACGGGCGCATACGGCAACCACGCGCTCGGCGTCCTGTTCCACGGCGTCGCCGAGTCGGTGACGATCTACAACACCCCGGCCCTGCGCATCGACGCGGAGGTCGTCTACACGAACAACGTGCCCTCGGGGGCGTTCCGCGGGTACGGCCTGGGCCAGGTCATGTTCGGCATCGAGTCGGCGATGGACCTCCTCGCCGAGCGGCTCGGCGTCGACCCGTTCGACCTGCGGCGCCTCAACGGCATCCGCGACGGCGACCCGCTGCGCACGGCCGACGGATCGATCGAGCACGATCTCGTCTGGGGGAGCTACGGCCTCGACCAGTGCCTCGACCTCGCGCAGGACGCCCTGGCCCGCGGCGCCGGGGAGGACGCGCCCGACGGATGGCTCGTGGGCGAGGGGATGGCCGCGGCGATGATCGCGACGATGGCGCCGCGCGGGCACATCGCCCACACCTCCGCGACGCTGCGTCCCGACGGGACGTTCGTGCTGCGGACCGGCACGGCCGAGTTCGGCAACGGCACGACGACCGTGCAGCGGCAGATCGCCGCGAGCGTGCTCGGCGTGGGCTTCTCGCGGCTGAGGCTCGACCACGCCGACACCTCGCTCGTCGACCACGACACGGGCGCCTTCGCCTCGGCCGGCACGACCGTCGCCGGCAAGGCGCTGTACGCCGCCTGCCTCGCGCTGCGGGAGCGGATGGTCGAGGTGGCGGCGGGTGTCGCCGGAGCGACGACGGCGGACTGCGCCTACACGCCGGACGGTGTGCGGACGCCGGAGGGCGTGGTGGGCTTCGACCGGATCGTCGCGGCGGCGCTCGCGGAGGATGAGGCAGGGGGGTTGGCAGGGGGGTTGGCAGGCGGATCGGCGACGGCCCGAACGCCGGAGATCCCGCGAACGCCGGGTCGAATCGGCTCGTCTCATCCGGCGTTCGCGGGATCTCCGGTCCCCGGGGTCGGAATCGACGCGGGGGACGGGGCGGATGTCCGGAGCGCGACACGCACGGACGGCCTCACCGCCACGGGCGAGGAGCTCGGCGAGCACCGCTCGCTCGCGTTCAACGTGCACGCGGTGCGCGTCGCGGTGGAGCCCGGGACGGGCGCCGTCCGCATCCTGCGCTCCGTGCACGCCGCCGATGCGGGCTTCGTCATCAACCCCGCGCAGTGCCGCGGCCAGATCGAGGGCGGCGTGGCGCAGGGCATCGGAGGAGCGCTCTACGAGCAGGTGCTCGTCGAGGACGGCCGCGTGCTGAACCCGGCGTTCCGCACCTACCGCGTGCCGCAGTCGGTCGACATCCCCGACACGGAGGTCCTCTTCGCCGACACGAACGACGACCTCGGCCCGTTCGGCGCGAAGTCGATGAGCGAGTCGCCGTACAACCCGGTCGCCCCCGCCATCGGCAACGCCATCGCGCGGGCGCTCGGCCGTCGGCCGTTCCATCAGCCCTTCACGCGCGACCGGGTCTGGCGGCTCGTGCAGGGCTGAGCCCCTCGCGCATCCGCGCCGCCGACCGGGCGTCGCCCGGCCGACCGCCTGCACCCCGCGGGTCAGACGGTCGTGTAGCCGCCGTCGATGAGGTAGTACGCGCCCGTCACGAACGAGGCGTCGTCCGACAGGAGGAAGCGGACGACCTTCGCGATCTCCTCGGGACGACCGAGGCGGCCGAGCGGATGCCTGGCCTTCAGCCCCTCGAGCGCCTCGGGTGAGAGCGAGGCGTTGACGAGCGGGGTGTCGATGTAGCCGGGGCCGACCGCGTTGATGCGCAGCCCCTGCGCGCCGTACTCCGCGGCGGCGTTCTTCGTGAGCCCGACGACGCCGTGCTTCGCGGCCGTGTAGGCGGCGTTGCCGAGCGCGGCGACCGTGCCGTGGATGGACGCCATGTTGACGATCGCGCTCCCCTCCGCGCCCGCCTCCAGCAGGGCCGGGATCTGGGCGCGCAGGCCGTAGAGCACGCCGCTGAGGTCGATGTCGATGACGCGTCTCCAGTCGTCGACGTCGACCTCGCCGGTCGGGGCGTTCCTGCCCCCGATGCCGGCGTTGTTCACGGCGTAGTTGAGCCTGCCGTAGGTGTCCTTCGCGAAGGACACCGCCTTCTCGCTGTCCGCCGCGACCGCCGTGTCGCCCCGGAACGCGGCCGCCGTGCCGCCCGATGCCCCGATCTCGTCGACGACGCGCTGGGCGGCGGCGAGAGCGATGTCCGTGACGACGACCTTCGCTCCGAGCCCGGCCAGCTCCTTCGCGATCGCCTCGCCGATGCCCGAGCCGCCGCCCGTGACGAGGGCGACCTTTCCGTCGAATGCCATAATGATCCCTTCGATCTCCTGTCGGCACGATCCATGCTCTTGCATGGATGAACGTCGGCAAGCCTACGCTTATCGAAGAGGCGTCGGCCCGCCACGCCGACGCAGTCCCCATCCGACCCCGCCCTCATCCCCTGGAACGTCGAACCCCATGAGCACCACCACCGCGCCGCGCGCCGCCATCGACCGCTTCTTCCGCATCGCCGAACGCGGCTCGACCGTCGGGACGGAGATCCGCGGCGGCCTCGTCACCTTCTTCGCGATGTCGTACATCGTCGTGCTCAACCCGCTCATCATCGGCACCTCCGCGGACGGCACGGGCGAGTTCCTGGGCGGAGGGGATGCCCCGAACCTCGGCATGATCGCCTCCGCCACCGCGCTCGTCGCGGGCGTCATGTCGATCCTCATGGGCGTCGTGGCGAACTTCCCGCTCGCGATGGCGGCGGGCCTGGGGCTCAACGCGGTCGTCACCTATTCGATCGCCGCCCTCCCCGGCGTCACCTGGGCGGACGCCATGGGCGTCATCGTGATCGAGGGCGTCCTCATCCTGATCCTCGTGCTCACGGGCTTCCGCGAGGCCGTCTTCCGCGCCGTGCCGACGCCGCTCAAGACCGCCATCGGCGCCGGCATCGGCCTCTTCATCACGCTCATCGGCCTCTCGAACGCCGGCTTCGTCACGGGCGACGGCTCGACCATCCTCGCCCTCGGCGACCTCGGGACCTGGCCCATCCTCGTGTTCGTCGTGGGCCTTGTCCTCGCGATCGTCCTGCACGCGCGAGGAGTCAAGGGCGCCATCCTCATCTCGGTCCTCGTCGCGACGGCTCTCGCGATCGTGCTGGAGAACACGCTGCATCTCGGTGCACGCAGCGACGAGAACCCCGGCGGCTTCAACTCGCCGCCGACGTTCACGGGTGTGGTGGCGGTGCCGGACTTCTCGCTCCTCGGGCAGTTCGATCTGCTGGGATCGTTCCAGAGCATCGGCATCGTCACCCTCGTCCTCCTCGTCTTCACGCTGCTGCTGGCCGACTTCTTCGACACGATGGGCACCATGGTCGCCATCGGCGCGGAGGCGAAGCTGCTCGACAAGGACGGCAACCCGCCTCGGACGAAGCAGATCCTCGTCGTCGACTCCCTCGGCGCCGTCGCGGGCGGGATGGGCTCGGTGTCGTCGAACACGGCCTTCGTCGAGTCGACCGCGGGCGTCGGAGACGGTGCCCGGACGGGGCTCGCCTCCGTCGTCACGGGCATCGCGTTCCTCCTGTCGACGCTGTTCGCGCCGCTCGTCGCGCTCGTGCCCTATGAGGCGGCGGCCCCCGCGCTCGTGCTCGTCGGCTTCCTCATGCTGACGCAGGTCACGGGCATCGACTGGAAGGACGTCGAGGTCGCCCTCCCCGCCTTCCTCACGATCGTCGTCATGCCGTTCACGTACTCGATCGCCGACGGCATCGGCGCGGGGTTCATCGCCTTCATCGTCGTGAAGCTCGCCCGGGGGAAGGCGCGCGACGTCCACTGGCTCATGTGGCTCGTCGGCGCCCTGTTCGTCGTGTACTTCGCGATCGAGCCCCTCCGGGCGCTCCTCGGCGCATAGACGGGCGAGGACGCCGTCAGCGGCGGACGGTCTCCTTCACGACGAGCAGGCGCGCGGGAGCGTCGTCGAGCGTCCACCAGCGATGCGCGACCCCGCCCGCGTAGAAGGTCGAGTCGCCGGGCGCGAGGGCGTGCACGACCCCGTCGAGCTCGACGCGCACGGCGCCGCTCAGCGCGTAGAGGAACTCGCCCTCGGCGTGCACGAAGAGCTCCCCGGGATCGGCGCGGGAGACGTCGACCTCCAGGGGATGGAACCCCCGCGCGCCGTGGGCGAGCATCCGCGCCGTCCCGGAGGAGAAGCCCTCCGGGACCGCGCCCTCCCCCGCGCGCAGCACCTCGACGCGGACGCCGCGCGCGGCAGGCGGATCGGCCGCTGCGATGAGCTCGATCGGACTCGTCTCGAGGGCCACCGCGATGCGCCGGAGCGATCCGAGGCTCGGCTGGTGGATGCCGCGCTCGACCTGGCTGAGGAACGGATGCGACAGGCCGGTCGCCGACGCGACGCGCGCGAGGGTCAGGCCGCGCGCCTTGCGGAGCGCGCGGATCTGCGCCCCGAGCCGTGCGGCCGTGTCGGGGTCGGGGGTCGCACGGTGCTCGGCGTCCCGAGCGCCGGGGATGTCGCGGAGGCCGGACGATTCCGGCCCGGACGATCCGGCGTTCGCGGGATCTCCGGCGCCGGGGGCCGGACCCGGGTCGCCCCGCGAGCCGGCACGGCCCCCATCCGCCCGGCCGACGTCCTCCGCGTCCGTCGGCACGGCGCGCCCCGCCCGGCGGCCCGCCACTGTCAGCTCGCGAGGACGACGCCGTGCGCCGAGGCGTACGCCTCGACGTCGGCGATGTACGCCGCCCGGCGGGCGGGCGTCAGCCATGACGCCTCGAAGGAGTTGACCGCGAGCCGCGCGAGGTCGCCCGCGTCGAGGCCCGCGCGCTCGGCGAGGGCAACGTAGTTGTCGGCGACGTAGCCGCCGAAGTACGCCGGGTCGTCGGAGTTGATCGTCACGCGCACGCCGGCGCGCAGGAGCCGGACGATCTCGTCCGACTTCATCTCCTCGCTCACGAACGAGTTCGACAGGGGGCACGTCGTGAAGCCGAGGCCGCGCTCCTTCGCCGCCGCGACGAGCGCGGGGTCCTCGACGATGTTCGTGCCGTGGTCGACCCGGTCGACCCCGATCTCCTCCAGCACCTGGCGGATGTGCTCGATCGACCCCTTCTGGTCGATGTCGCAGTGCATGGTGGTGAAGAAGCCCTCGGCCTTCGCCCGCGCGAACACCGCCGCGAACTTCGCGGGCGGGTTGTCGCGCTCGTCGGAGTCGAGGCCGATGCCCGTGATCCACGCCCTGTAGGGAAGCGCCTCCATGAGCGTCGACATGGCGTGCTCGGCGGAGAAGTCGCGCAGGAAGCACAGGATGAGCTCCGCCGAGACGCCCAGCTCGTCCTGTGCGCGCACGGCCGCGCGGCGATACCCCGTGACGACGTTCGCGAACGGCACCCCGCGACTCGTGTGCGCCTGCGGGTCGAAGAACATCTCGACGTGGACGACGCCGTTCTCCCTCGCGCGCTCGAGGTACGCCCAGGCGAGGTCGTGGAAGTCCTCCGCGGTCTGCAGGACGTTCATCGCCGGGTAGTACACGGCGAGGAAGCTCGTGAGATCGGTGAAGTCGTACGTCGCCGTGATCTCCTCGACGGTCTTCTCGGCGAGCTCGATGCCGTTGCGCGCGGCGAGGGCGAACCTCAGCTCGGGCTCCAGCGTGCCCTCGAGGTGGAGGTGCAGCTCGGCCTTGGGCAGCCCGTAGGCGAACGTCGTGAGGTCGACGGTCATGGATGTGGTTCCTTTCGGGGACGCGGCGGGATGTGGGCTCGGACGCCCGCTCGTCAGGCGCGGTCGGCCATGCCCATGCGGGCGAGCACGACGGACTCGACGATGGCCACGAGGTTGTAGAGGACGAGCGCCGCAGCGGTGACGAGCACCACGGCCGTCCACAGCGCGGAGAACTGCGCCTGGGAGCTGTAGGCGCCGACCGCGCCGCCGATGCCGCCGCCCACGGCGAGCCACTCGGCGAGGAGCGCCCCCGTGATGGCGCCCGGCACCGAGATGCGCACGGCCGCGAGGAGCGAGGGCAGCGAGCTCGGCAGGGCCACCTTGCGCAGCGCCGTCCAGGCGTTGCCGCCGTAGACCTCGATGACGTCGCTCATCTGCGGGGAGACCTGGCGCAGGCCGAAGACGATGTTCACGAGCGCGGGGAACAGCACGACGATGCCCCCGATGACGGCGACCGTCACGGAGCTCCGGCCGAAGATGAGGATGATGACGGGCGCCATGGCGACGAGCGGGACGGAGCGCAGCAGCATCGCGAGCGGCATGAGCGCGTGCTCGATGCCCTTGCTCAGCTGGAACGCCATCGCGACGACGAGCGCCACGACGAGACCCGCGACGAAGCCGATGGCGGCGTCGCCGAGCGTCACGGCGAGCTGGCCGAACAACTGCGCGCGGTTCTCGGCGGCGTTCGGCATCGTGACGAGGAAGTTCCAGACGTCCAGCGGGCCCTTGCCGACGTACGCGGTCACGCCGAACGCCCACAGCAGCCCCTGCCACAGCACGAGCACGGCGACGATCGTGAGCACGAAGGTCGTGACGCTCGATCCGAGGGCACGGAGCGTGGCGCGACGCGCCTCGCGGCGGACGTCGTCCGTCGGGGCGGTGGAGGAAGCGGTCGCCGGCGGGGACAGGGTCTCGGTCATGCCGCCGTCCCCTTCGACCAGGGCGCGATGGCGCGCGCCACGACGCCCAGCAGGGCGAATCCGACGAGCGCCACGAGGCCCGACACGAGCGCGAGACCCCACACACGCGGGGCGTCGAGTCCCTGCTGCGCGGCGATCATGGCTGGCCCGATCCCGTACTGCACCTTGCCGAAGAACTCTCCGAGCACCGCGCCGAGGAACGCTGCCGGCACCGCGATCTGCAGGGCGTTGAGGATCGACGGCAGCGCCGCGATGAGGCGCACCTTGCGCAGCTGGGTGAGGCGCGAGCCGCCATAGACGGCGACGACGTCGAGAGCCGACCTGTCGGCGGCCTTGAGGCCGAGCAGCGTGCTCACGACGGTCGTGAAGAACACCGACAGCGCAGCGAGGAAGATCGCGTTCCCGGCCGGCTCCCCGGCATCCGGCACGGGGATGATGACGACGAGGAGGATGCCGATGGCGACGATCGGCACGCAGTAGGTGATGATCGCGAGCTGCATCACGACGCCCTCGAGCCGCGGCAGGACGAGGACGACGGCCGAGAGGAGCAGCGCGAGGGCGTTGCCCCACGCGTATCCGATCCCCGCCTCGGCGAGCGTGACGCCGAAGTTCCGCGCGTAGAAGTCCCAGCCGGACGAGAAGAGTCCCTCGATCACCTGCGGCGGCGACGGGATGGACTGCACGCCTCCGGCCCCGACGTTCGAGAAGACGGTGTCCGCGAGCACCCACCAGGCGATGATCACGGCGACGATGCCGATGGCGCCGATGAGCCAGGACGGCAGCCGGACGTCCTCCCAGACGATCCGCGCGCCCCGCCCGTCCGGAGCCTGCGCCGACAGCGCGGCCACCGCCGTGTCGGAATCGGTCACGGTCGCGGCGTCCGGGGTGCCCGGCCCGACCGCGCCATCCGGCCGCTCAGTGCTCATCGTCGCCCTGGCCGTCCGCGCCGAACAGGAGCTCCGAGGCCTCGTCGACGTACGCGTGGAACTCCGGCGTGCGCATGAGCTCGGGAGTCCGCGGTCGCGGCAAATCGATGTCCATGACCTTCTTGATGCGGCCGGGACGCGGGCTCATCACGGCGACCTTGTCGCTGAGGAAGATCGCCTCCGAGATGCCGTGCGTCACGAGCAGCGTCGTCGCGGGCTTCTCGGTCCAGATGCGCAGGAGCTCGAGGTTCAGCCGCTGGCGGGTCATGTCGTCGAGTGCGCCGAACGGCTCGTCGAAGAGCAGGACCTCGGGCTTGAGGATGAGCGACCTGGCGATCGAGACGCGCTGACGCATGCCGCCGGACAGCTGCGCCGGCTTGGCCTTCTCGAAGCCCCTGAGGCCCACGAGCTCGATCATCTCGCTCACGTACGCCCTGTCGACGGGCTTGCCCGCGACCTCGAACGGCAGCTGGATGTTGGCCTGCACGCTGCGCCAGGGCAGGAGCGCGGAGTCCTGGAAGGCGATGCCCAGATCGTTGTCGCGGCGCAGCTCCTTCGGGCTCTTGCCGTCGACGCGGGTCGTGCCGCTCGACGGCTCCTCGAGGCCCGCGAGGATCCGCAGGATGGTCGACTTGCCGCATCCCGAGGGGCCCAGCAGCGAGAGGAACGTGCCCTGGTCGGTGTGGAGGTTCGCGTCCTGCAGCGCGACGACGCTCTTGCGTCCCACGCGGAAGACCTTGTTGAGCCCGGAGATCTGCAGGCCGGTGCCCGGAGGCGTCGGAGCTGCACCGGTGTGGGTGGCCGTGTCTGTCACGCGTGCTCCCTGTGTCGGAATCGGTTCGGAAGGGGTGAGGGCCGGCGGGCCGGGAACGGGCCGGCCGCCGGCCCGAGGGCCGGAGATGTCGCGAACACCGGATCCGAATTCGGCATCCTCTCCGGCGTTCGCGAGATCTCCGGCGTTCAGGGCCTGGTCAGAGGTCAGCCCGCGTAGTCCACGAGGTCGGGGTTCTCCTCGTACACCTCGTCGAGCAGGCTCAGGTCGAACAGGTCGTCGGCCGTCACCTCGATGCCGGCGCCCGCGAGGCTCGCGATCGTCTCCTCCTGCAGCGCCTCGCTGATGGTGAACAGACCGTTCTCCTCGGTGTCGTCCGAGACGACGAGCGCGTTCTGCGCCTCCGAGCCGGCGAGCGTCTTCTCGGGGTCGAGCCCGAGGTCGGCGCCGTAGGTCTCGATCGCGAGGTCGGCGCCGAGCTGCGGGTCGGCGACGGCATCCGTCCATCCCTTGATCTCGGCGACGAGGAAGTCCTTGAGCAGCTCGCGATCGGAGTCGATCTTCTCCTGCGTCACCGTCACGGTCTCCGCGACGAAGGGGAGGTTGTTGTCGGCGAACGCGAGGTTCGTCGTCTCGATGCCCATGAGGTCGACCGCGATGGCCTCGTTGGTGAGGTACGCGATGAAGCCGTCGACCTCGCCGTTGACGAGCGGCGCGGGGTCGTACTGCACGGGCACGACCTCGACGTCGGCGGGGTCGATGTCGTTGGCGGCGAGCAGCGCGTTGAAGAGCGAGGTGTTCGAGTCCTGCACGCCGATCTTCTTGCCGACGAGGTCCTCCGGGGTGGCGATGTTCCCGCCGTCGGCGAGCGACAGCACCGTGAAGGGGTTGGCCTGGAACGTCGCGCCGATGATCTTGAGCGGAGCGGACTCGTTCGCGATGGCCGTGCCGACCGCGACCGAGTCGCTCAGCGCGATGTCGGCGTTGCCGCCGAGCAGCTCCGCGACGCCCGTCGAGGGACCGGGGACGAGGTTGACGGAGTCGAAGCCGGCCTCCTCGTAGTACCCCTCCGAGTCGGCGACGTACTCGCCCGCGAACTCCTCGTTGAGGATCCAGCTGAGCTGGAGGGTGACGTCGCCGTGGCTCGCGGACTCGCCGGAATCGGATGCGGCGGGAGCGTCGTCACCGGTGCTGCAGCCGGCGAGGACGAGGGCGGACGCCGCGACGACGACGGCGGATGCGCCGAGCCGCGAACGGCGGGAGGAAGGCAGGGACATGCTGTTCTCCATCTGCAGGGGGTGATGCTCTCGGGTGGGTACCCGCACGAGACTAGAAGCCGTAGGTTTCCCCAACATTCGCCCGCATTGCGGGGGTGTTACGGGTTCGGATGAACGCGCCCGCAGGGGATGGCCCGGTGCGCGCGCCCCGCGCGCACCGGGCCCGCGTCAGCCCCGCTCGGCGCCCAGGTGCGCGACGGCCTCCGCGAGCGCGCGGAGACCGAGGGCGACATCGCCGGACGAGACCGACTCGGAGGGATGGTGGCTGATGCCGTCGGGGTTGCGGAGGAACAGCATCCCGACGTCCGCGATCGCGCCGATCGACATCCCGTCGTGGCCCGCGGGACTGAAGAGCGTCGCGGGCTCGACGCCGGAGACGGTCGCGTGGATGCCCTCGCGCACGACGTCCTGCAGAAGCGGCGCGCAGAACACGGCGGCGGCGTTGTGCACCTCGCGCGCCCGCCAGCGGAGGTGCCGCCGACCCATGATGGCGTCGAGCTCGCGCGAGATCGCGTCCCACACCCGGTCGCGCTCCCCGTCGAGCTCCCCGCGCAGGTCGAGGCTGAAGCGCGTCTCGCCGGGGATGACGTTGACGGATCCGGGGAAGGCCTCGAGCTGGCCGACCGTGCCGATGACGTGGTGCTCGCCGGAGCAGATCCGCTCGACCGCGAGGGCCGCCTCGCTCGCGCCGAGCAGCGCGTCGCGGCGCATGTCGTAGGGGGTGCCCCCCGCATGACGGGCCTCCCCCTCGACGACGAGCTGGAAGCGCCGCGCCGAGGCGATCGACGACACCACGGCGAGCGACTCGCCGCGCCGGTCGAGCTCGGGGCCCTGCTCGATGTGCGCCTCGAGATATCCGACGAGCTGGTCGGGCCGTCGCGCCGCGTCGCCGATGCGGCCGGGGTCGAGGCCGAACTCGCGGTACGCCTCGCGCAGCGGGGTGCCGTCGGCGTCCTCGAGGTCCCACCACGCGTCGTCCCACTCGCCCGCGACGGCGGACGACCCCAGCAGCGCCTTGCCGAAGCGGGTGCCCTCCTCATCCGAGAACGCGGCCACCTCGATCCCGAACGGATACGGCGATCTCCAGCCGTCGCCGTCCGGGACGCGCAGCAGGCGCACGACCTCGATCGCCATGAGCACGCCGACGATCCCGTCGAAGCGGCCCGCGTCGATGACGGTGTCGAGGTGGGAGCCGAGCATGAGCACGGGCGCGTCGGGATCGGACGCCGGCAGCAGTCCGAGCTGGTTGCCCGCGGCGTCCTGCCGGGTCGCGAGGCCCACCTCGCGCATCCACTCCGCGGCGAGCCGGTTGACGCGCGCGTGCTCGGGCGAGAGGTAGACGCGCGTGATGGCGCCGGCGTCCGCCGAGACGCGGGCGAGCTCGTCGCAGCGCGCCATGACGCGGCGTGCTGCGGCCGCGAGAGCCTCGGGCGCGAGCCCGGAGAGCCGGGTCGCCGTCACGCCACGGCTCCGGATGCTCCGGCTCCGGACTCCGCGGCGCGGAACACGTCGGCCGCCGCCTCGACGCCGCCGCCCGCGGGCACGGACGCGCCGAAGCGGCGGAGGACCGCTTCGAGGGCGGCGAGCGTCGTGAGCACGGCGTCCTTGCGGGCGTTGTACCCCATCGTGCCGATGCGCCACACCCTGCCGTGCAGCGGACCGAACGACGTGCCGATCTCGATGCCGAAGTCGTCGAGGACCGCCTGCCGCGCGGCGTCCGCGGGCACGCCGTCGGGGATGACCACGGCCACGACGTTGTTCATCTTGTGCGCGACGTCGCCGAAGACGCCGAGCCCCAGTCCCTCGACGCCCGCGAGCATGGCGGCGCCGGCGACGCGGTGGCGCTCGATCACCTGCGAGCGGCCCTCGTTCAGCAGCACGGCGGCGCACTCGCGCGCGGCGTACAGCATCGACGTCGCCTCGGTGTGGTGGTTGAGGCGCCGCGGGCCCCAGTAGTCGAGGATCATCCCCAGGTCGAAGTAGTTCGTCCGGATGAAGTCGCTCGCCGACGCGTCGCCCTCTTCGCGGATGCCCGCCTCGACGCGCGTGCGCGTGCGGATCACCTCCACGGCGCGGTCGGAGAGGGTGATCGGCGACGAGCCGCTCGGGCCGCCCAGGCACTTCTGCAGCCCCGCCGTCGCGGCGTCCAGCCCCCACTCGTCCGCGAGGAACTCGTTGCCGCCGAGCGAGGCCGTCGCGTCCGAATAGAACAGCACGCCGTGCTTCGCGCAGATCGCCCCGACCTCGTCGAGCGGCTGGTTCATGGTCGTCGAGGTGTCGCCCTGCACGAGCGCGAGCAGCGTCGGCTCGACGCGGACGATGGCCTCCTCGATGAGCGAGACGGGCACGACCTGCCCCCACTCGACCTCGATCGTGTGCACCTCGGCGAGCGCGCGCTCGGCGATCTCCGCGAGGAGGTGCCCGAAGCGGCCGAACACCGGCACGAGGACCCTGTCGCCGGGCCGGATGAGCGAGACGAGCGCCGCCTCGATCCCCGCGCGCGACGTGCCGTCGACGAGCAGCGTCGCGTCGTTGCCGGTCGCCCACACCTCGCGGTAGAGCGCCTGCACCTCGCCCATGGCCGAGGTCATGAACGGGTCGTACTGCCCCACGAGCGGCGCCGACATCGCGCGCAGCACGCTCGGATACGCGGAGATGGGGCCGGGGCCCATGAGCAGACGGGCGGGCGGGTCCAGGGGGGCGATGCGGGTCATGGGGGTGCTTCCGGGTGGGGACTTCAGACGACGGACGAGGGGGTGCGGAGGAGAGGGCCGACACGGCGCAGGAGATCCGCACGGGGGCCCCGTTCGGAACCGCATGACTTCGCGGATGGCCGAGGACCGCGAGACGAAGCATCCTGCATTGTGCGCGGTGACTCGCTCACGCGGCGGATCGGCGGCGCGCTCACGGCCTCACCGCCTCGGCGACACGGCGCGCGAGGCGCACGAGGGCGATGTCGGTGCCGGCGCGCGAGACGAGGCACACGCCGACGGGGGCGGGGCCGAGCTGCGACGGCACGGTGAGCAGCGGCGCCGAGAGCGCGGGGACGCCGGCGACGGCGGCGGGCGTCGTCAGGCGGAGCGTCGCGGCACGGACGGCGTCGACGCGGGCGCTGTCGGCCGTGCGCATGGGCGCGGGCCCGGGGACCGTCGGCAGGATGAGGACCGCGTCGCTCAGGACCGCGTCGATGCGCTCCTTCAGCGGCGCGAGCGCGGCGCGGGCCGCGTTCTCGGCCTCGGCGCTCACCTCGGCGGCCGCCCGGAAGCGCTCGGCGACCGCGGCGCCCGTCGCGCCGGGATGCTCGCGGAGCCATTCGCCGTTGTTCCGCCAGGCCTCGGCTCCCTGCACGATGCGGAAGGGCTCCTGGTAGCCCGCGAGGTCGCCGATCGAGACGCGCTCGACGGGGGCGCCCAGCTGCGCGAGCAGCGCCTCGAAGGCGTCGCGCGTGGCGGGCTCGACGAGCTCGAGCGCCTCCGTCGGCACCCGGAGGCGCCACGGCAGATCGTCGCCCGACTCGCCGAGGACGCTCTCCGTCGACTCCGATCCGTCGTACGAGAGGCACCAGTCCGCCACGCGCTGCAGCGTCTCGCCGTCGCGCGCGAGCCATCCGATCGTGTCGAAGGACTGTGCCAGCGGCAGCAGCCCCTGCCGGGGCACGAGCCCGTGCGTCGTCCGCAGACCCCACAGCCCCTGGTAGGACGCGGGCACGCGCACGGAGCCCGCCGTGTCGGTCGCGAGCCCGATGTCGGCCTGCCCCGTGGCGACGGCGGATGCCGGGCCGCTCGAGGAGCCCCCGGGGAGCGCACCCGGGACGGCGCCGTTGGGCGGGGTGCCGTAGTGCGCGTTGTCGCCCGCGACGGAGTAGGCGAACTCGTCCGTGCGGGCGATGCCGCGCAGCGACGCGCCGGCGCGCAGCAGGTCGGAGACGGCGGACGCGGTCGTCGTCTCCGGCCGCACCGACTCGAGATAGGCCGGATTGCCCGCGCCGATGCGATATCCCCTGATCGCGAAGAGGTCCTTGACCGCGACCGTGAGCCCCTCGAGCGGCCCCTCCCACGCGCCCTGGAAGAGCGGATCGCCCACCGTGCGCCAGATCGACCGGTTGAAGGCCTGCGGACGCGGCGAGACGTGCGCGGCCGTGATGCGCCAGCCCTCCGCCAGCCGCTGCCACACCTGCGTCTGCAGGCCGCGGCCTCCGATGACGAAGCGCGAGACCGACACGATGAGCGCGGTGTCGTCGGCGAGGGGGCGGTGCTCGAGCTTCTCGATGACGCGGGGGGACACGCCGCCGCGCAGCGACCGGAACGCGCTGATCGCGTCGTGCCCCACGAGGAGCCCCGCGTCGTCGCCGCGCATCGTGCCCTCGCCGGGCGCGAACCAGGCGTCGAGCGCGTCGAGGTCGTTCGCGAGGATGGCGCGCTCGTAGGCGAGGAACGCCTCGAGCAGATCGGCGGGGACGTCCTCGCTGCCGGGGATGATCGTGTGGTCGGTCACCGTCTCAGTCTCCGTCATGCGCGCTCCCCCGCCGCACATCCGCGAAGTCGGCCTCGCGGATGCGGGCGTGCACGCCGCACGTGACGTCGACGACCTGCGAGATGTCGAAGTCCGTCGCCGCCGAGAGGTACGCGTACGCGAGGTGCTCGTCCATCCCCCAGCGCGCCCGCAGCAGCGACAGCGCCGCGGCGACGCACTTGCGCATCGCCTCGTCGAGGTCGGGGTCGAGGCCCGTGGGCACGAGGTGCTCGGCCGTGCGGACGAGCGGCCCCGTCACGGCGCCGAACTCCCGCTCGGCCTCGGCGGCCGGCACGACGTCGAACGTCAGCGTCGCGCGCAGCGACGCCTCGAGCGCCGTGAGCGCGACCTCGCCGTCGCCCTGCGCGAAGTGCGGGTCGCCGACGTAGGCGAGGGCGCCGTCGACCTGCACCGGCAGGTACAGCACGGAGCCCTCCGTGAGCAGGTTGATGTCGATGTTGCCGCCGTACTCCGCCGGCGGCACGGAGTGCGGCCGCTCGTCGCTCGCGGGCGCGACGCCCATCGTGCCGAGGAACGGCGCCAGCGGGAACGCGATGTCGCGCGCGGCGCCCTCCGTCGCGGGGAGCGTCCCGACGAGCCGGCCGTCGCGCTCCTCCACGGGGGCGAACACGCTCACCGTGCGACCGCTGCGCGGCAGCACCGCCGGGAGCGCGCCCTTGCCGTGGCGGTTCGAGACGACGCCGTACGGCACGCGCGGGTCGAGCCGCACGACCGTGATGCGGAGCAGGTCGCCCGGGCGGGCGCCCTCGACGCGGATGGGGCCCGTCACGACGTGCGGCCCGTCGGCGACGGGATCGCGGGGAGAGGTCGCGGCGATCGCGACGGCGTCCTCGAGCACGGCCTCCGGCGGCACGCCGTGCCCTGCGAAGAAGGCGACGGGGTCCTGCCCCTGGTCGGGCAGGAGTCCCTCATGGCTCACGGTGTCCACGACGACCGTGCCGCCCGGGGCGATCGCGAGCACGGGCGCATCCGCCCGGCTCGGGAGGCGCCCCCAGAGGACGGTCCCGGGCCCGGCGGGCAGGTAGGTCGCGCCGTCGGGGACGCCGGATCCCGGCTGCAGGACGGGGAGGTCGGCGAAGGCGGGCGGCTCCGCCCCGACGCCGAAGCGGTTGCGTGCCAGGGCCGCCGCGCGCTCGTCGGCGGGGCCGGTGTCGGGGGTCATCGTTCCTCGTCCTCCCTCGTCCCACGCCGTGCGCGGGGGACTGCCACGGTACCGCTCACGCGAGCACCTCCCTGCCCTGCCTGACGAGGACGCCGGCGCCCCGCGCGTAGACGCGCTCGCCGTGGAGGTAGGTCGCGAGCACGGCTCCGCGCAGGCGCCGCCCCTGCCACGGCGACATCCGGTTCTTGTAGTGCAGGTCGGAGGCCTGGAGCGTGTGCTCGGCGTCGGGGTCGAAGACGACGAGGTGGGCGGGGGCGCCCTCCGCGATGCGTCCCCGGTCGTGAAGGCGGACGATGGACGCCGGCCCGGTCGTGAAGCGCGGCAGGACGGCCTCGAGCGGGACGCCCCGCCGGTGCGCCTCGGTCCAGACGGCCGAGAGCCCGGTCTGCACGCCGGCGATGCCGCCCCACGCCGTTCCGAGGTCGGGGTCGTCCTTGAGGGCGAACGTCGCCGGGGAATGGTCGCTCACGACAGCGTCGATCGTGCCGTCGAGCAGTCCCTCCCACAGGGCGTCCTGGTTGGCGCCGTCACGGATGGGCGGGCAGCACTTGAACCGGCCCAGGCCGTCGGGCACCTCCTCGGCGCGGAGCGTGAGATAGTGCGGACACGTCTCGATCGTGAGCCGCACGCCCTCGGCCTTCGCCTCGCGGACGAGGTCGAGCGCCTCCGCCGCCGCGACGTGGACGATGTGCGCTCGGGCGCCCGTCCGCCGGGCGGCCTCGATGACGACGCGGATCGCCTCGACCTCCGCCTTCGGAGGACGGGACGCGACGAAGTCGGTGAACACGGGGCCCGACGCGTCGGCGAGGTGCTCCTCCAGTTCCGCGTGGGCGATGAGCAGGCCGTCGTGCTCGGCGAGCTCGGCGAGCTCGGCGAGCGCCTGCTCGATCTGCGGCCCTTCGAGGTGTCCGAACTCGTCGATGCCGCTCGGCGCCATGAAGCACTTGACGCCCACGACGCCCGCCTCCAGCAGCGCGCCGAGCGACCCGAGGTTCTCCGGGACGGCGCCGCCCCAGTAGGCCACGTCGACGGCGAGCTGGGTCCGCGCGGCCTCCCGCTTGACGGCGAGCGCCTCGGGGGTCGTCGTCACGGGGATCGAGTTGAGCGGCATCTCCACGAGCGTCGTGACGCCCCCCGCGGCGGCGGCCGCGGTGCCCGTCGCGAAGCCCTCCCAGTCGGTGCGCCCCGGCTCGTTGAGGTGCACGTGCGTGTCGACGAGGCCCGGCAGCAGCACCTGGGAGTCGTCGAGCACGACCTCGGCGGCGGGGTCGAAGGGCTCCACGGAGGAGATGCGTCCCTCGGCGATGCGCACGGTCGCCGGGACGAACGCCCCGTCGAGGAAGACCCGGCGTGCGGAGACGGACGCCGGCAGGTGCGGGGGGATCGGGGCGGTGCTCACGCCACCACGCTATCCGCGGAGCGTGTCCCGGATGTTTCGGCGGCGGCCGTGCACGACGCAGGAGATCCGGAGCCGCCGTCCCCGCCCGCCTCGCCGGACGCCGCGGAATCCCGCGTCTTCTCGGAGACGGGGGTCCCCGTCCTCCTGCGTTGTGCGCGGCCCGGGCTCGGCACCCGCGGCGGCGTCGCGTACTCGTCGCGCTTGCTCGTCCCGGCGCCCATCCGCGCCATCGCGCTGACGAGCCCGACGGATGCCGCGACGCCGTCCACGACGGGCACGCCGACGATCGCCGACAGCCGCGCGCACAGGTCGGCCATCCCGGCGCATCCCAGCACGATCGCGTCGGCGCCGTCCTCGCGCACGACGCGCTCGCACCATCCCGCGATCTGGTCGAAGGCGGCCGATCCGGTGTCCTCCAGCTCGAGGACGGGGATGCCCGTCCCGTACGCCGCGACGCACGCGCGCTCGAAGCCGTACCGCAGCACGAGGTCCTCGGCGCGGCCGAGCGTGCGCGACAGCGTCGTGACGATGCCGAAGGAGCGACCCGTGAGGGCCGCGACGTGCATGGCGGCCTCCGCGATGCCGACGACCGGCACGTCGACGAGCTCGCGCGCCGCGTCGAGACCGGGGTCTCCGAAGCACGCGATGACGTAGCCGTCGCTGCCGCCGGCCTCCTGGTCGCGGAGGACGATGTCGGCGATCGCCGCGGCGGCCCGCACCTCGTCGTAGTGGCTCTCGACGGCCGCCGGGCCCTCGCCGTCGGCGGGGCAGACCGCGACGATCTCGACGTCGGGGCCCGCGACCTCCCGGGCCGCGTCCGCGATCTTCGCGGTCATGGCCCGGGAGGTGTTGGGGTTGATGAGGGTGATGCGCATCAGCGGACCTGCACGCCGGCCTTCTCTCCGGAGGCCGCGTCCGCGGCCCCGGCGACGGCCAGGGACGCCGTCGCCGTGTCGGGGTGGCCCTCGAGCACGTCGTCGGCCGTGCCGTCGGAGACGCCGGTCTCCGACGCGAGCCTCGGGACCTTCGGGTCGACCCGCTCGAGCAGCGCGAAGAGCGCGAAGCCGAGTCCGCAGCCGATGAACCAGCTGAAGTCGCTGATCGATCCCCAGCCCGCGTCGAGGAGACCGGCGAAGACGAGCGACTTGGGGACGATCGCGATCGCGACGGTCGGCACGCCGGCCCCGACGACCGCCCACATGGCGTTGGGGTTGTAGCCCTTCCGGTACCAGTAGGCGCCCTTCTCCGACATCGTGTACATGTCGTCGACCTTGATGCGCTGACGCGAGACGACGTAGTAGCCGGCGATGAGGATGCCGAACAGCGGGCCGATGAGCGCCGACAGGATCCCCAGCGTGTAGTGGATGGCCTGGTCGTTCGAGTACCAGTTCCACGGCGTGAGGATGACGGAGCCGACGGCGGCGATCATCCCGCCCATCCGCCACGAGATCCGGTGCGGGGCGACGTTCGAGAAGTCGAAGGCGGGCGAGATGAAGTTCGCGACGATGTTGATGCCCACCGTCGCCGTGACGAAGGTGAGGCCGCCGAGCAGGATGGCGAACCAGTGGTCGATGCGCTCGACGGTGTGGATGGGGTCGGTGATGAGCTCGCCGAAGACCGGGACGGTGGCCGACGCGGTGAGGACGGTGAGGATCGAGAAGAAGAGGAAGTTGACCGGGAGGCCCCAGAAGTTGCCGCGCTTGACGGCCCGGAAGCTCTTGCCGTAGCGGGCGAAGTCGCCGAAGTTGAGCATGGGGCCGGAGAAGTACGACACGACGATCGCGACGGCGGTCGCCATGACCGGCAGCGACGCCCAGAAGCCCAGGGGCTCCCCGCTGGAGAGGTCGAGGCTGATGTTCTCCCATCCCGCCTGGCTCACGAGGTAGACGGCCAGGACGATCATCACGACGTAGACGGCGGGCCCCGCCCAGTCGATGAATCGGCGGATGGCCTCCATCCCGTTCCAGAAGACGGCCACCTGCGCCGCCCAGAGGATGGCGTAGGAGATCCAGCCGAGCGCGCTCAGCCCGAGGAAGCTCGGCTCGAGCAGGGCGGCCGAGCCCGGGATGAACTTGAGGAAGACGATGTTCAGCGCCTCGGATGCGAGGTACGTCTGCACGCCGTACCAGGCGATGGCGATGACGCCCCGGATGATCGCGGGGACGTTCGCGCCCTTGATGCCGAAGAGGAAGCGGTTGACGACGGGGTACGGGACGCCCGTGCGCTGGCTCGGCTTCGCGACGAGGTTCGTGAAGACCTGCACGATGACGATGCCGACGATGAGCGCGACGAGCACCTGCCAGCTGGCGATGCCGAGCGCGAAGAGCGACCCGGCGGTGACGTACCCGCCGACGGAGTGCACGTCGCTCATCCAGAACGCGAAGATGTTGTAGCTCGACCACTTCTGCCTGCGCAGCGGCGCGAGGTCCTCGTTGCCGAGACGCGGATCGTAGCCGGGGCGCATGTTGCCGGAGCCGGCGGGAAGGCCCGCGGCCTCGACGACGTCCTGCGGCCGGGTGACGGACGGGGAGCTGCTCTGCGACACGATGGTGCCTTTCGAGAGGAGGGGGTGCTGCATGGGGGTGGTGCTCCGGACGGTGGAGGCTCGCCGGATGGAGGAGCGTGACTGTGAAGTTATCGCTTCACATTTCCCGTGCCGTGTCCCTCGTGTTTCGGCGGTGTAAATCGTGGGAGGGCTCCGGTTAGCATTTCGGCGTGACCTCAGACACCGGGCCGGACGCACGCTCGCTCGTCGGCCGGCGGCTGCGGGAGGCCCGCACGCGGACGGGGCTCTCGGTCTCGGCGCTCGCGCGGCGGCTCGGCATCTCGACCAGCGCCGTCTCGCAGATCGAGCGCGGCGTCATGCAGCCGAGCGTGTCGCGGCTCATCGCGATGACGGATGCGCTCGGCGTGCCGCTCGCGACGGTCCTGTCCGCGACGGGCGTGCCGGCATCCGGCGACGGGGAGGCTTACGCGATCGAGCGCGCGGAGGACGCCGCGTTCCTGCAGCTCGGCGGCGGCGTGGTCTTCCGCCGTCTCACGCCGGGCGAGAGCCCCGGCATCGACTACTTCGAGTCGATCTATCCGCCGGGCAGCACGGCCGCGGCGAAGGACCAGCTCTTCCGCCACGAGGGCTACGAGGTCGGCCAGATGATCTCGGGGGAGCTCACGATCGACTTCTCCGACGAGATCGTCGTCCTGCGTCCCGGCGACACGATCAGCTATCCCTGCAGCAGGCCGCACCGCCTTCACAACACGGGCGGCGAACCGGCCGTCGCCCGCTGGCTCATCGTCCATCCGTCGCCCCCGACGGCGCCTGCGTAACTGCGCCGAAACGCCGCGCGACTAGCGTGGAGGCATGCTCCTCGAAGACTTCAACGGCGCGCCGGGCGACGAGGCCGCCGCCGTCGTGACGGTCTGGGCCGACGTCCCGGCCTGGGCGGACGCCCTCGTCGCGGCCCGCCCGTACGCGTCCGTCGACGCGCTCGTCGACCGCGCGGCGGCGGAGGCCTCGTCCTGGGGCGGGCCGGAGCTCGACACCGCGCTCGCGCAGCATCCCCGCATCGGGGACACGCCGTCCGGCGAGACCGCCGAGGCGTCGGCCTCCCGGCGCGAGCAGGCGTCGATGGCGCACGCGGACGCCGACGTGACGACGCGGATCGCCGAGGGCAACGCGGCGTACGAGGCGCGCTTCGGCCGCGTCTTCCTCATCCGCGCGGCCGGGCGCTCCCCCGAGGAGATGCTCGCCGAGCTCGACCGGCGTCTCGGCAACGACGACGCCGCCGAGGCGCGCGAGGCGTGCGCTCAGCTCGCCGAGATCGCGCTCCTGCGCATCCGCGCGACGTTCGCCGGCGACGACGCCGCGACCGCGCCATCCGCCCCGGCGCATCGCGCGCCCGCCCCGACCCCGAAGCGAGCCTGATGCCGCACCTCACCTCCCACGTGCTCGACGCCGCGACCGGGACGCCCGCATCCGGTGTCGCGATCTCCCTCTCCACGGCCTCCGGCGCCCCCCTCGCCTCGGCGGTCACCGACGCCGACGGCCGTGCCGGCCTCGGCCCCGATCTGCTCGAGCCGGGCGACTACACGCTGCGGTTCGAGACGGGCGACTATTTCGCCGCGCGGGGCGTGGAGGCGTTCTATCCGTTCGTCACCGTGACGTTCCGCGTGACCGGCGAGCGGCACCACCACGTGCCGATCCTGCTGAGCCCTTTCGCCTATTCCACCTATCGAGGGAGCTGACCCGTGCGGTTCATCATCATCGGCGCCGGGATCGGCGGCACGAGCGCGGGCATCGCCCTCAAGCGCCTCGGCCACGAGGTCGTCGTCTACGACCAGATCCGCGAGAACAAGCCCGTCGGCGCCGCGCTGTCGCTGTGGTCGAACGGCGTGAAGGTCCTCAACTGGCTCGGCGTCGGCGACGAGGTCGCCGCCATGGGCGGGCGGATGGACCGGATGGCCTACTACGAGGGCCGCACGGGCGAGACGATGACGCGGTTCAGCCTGGAGCCCGTCACGAGCCAGACGGGCCAGCGGCCCTATCCGGTGCCGCGCGCCGACCTCCAGAGCCTCCTGATGGATCGCTTCGGACGCGACGACATCCGCCTCGGCATGCGCATGACGGGCATCTCCGACGACGGCGCGAAGGTCACCGTCACGTTCGAGAACGGCGACACGGACACGGCGGACGTCCTGATCGGCGCGGACGGCGCACGCTCGATCACACGCGACCACGTCGCGGGGCATCCGGTCGAGCGCACGTACTCCGGCTACACGAACTTCAACGGACTCGTCCCCGTGGACGAGCGCGTCGGGCCCGCCGACCAGTGGACGACCTACGTCGCCGACGGCAAGCGCGCCGCGGTCATGCCCGTCGCCGGGGACCGGTTCTACTTCTTCGTCGACATCCCGCAGCCGGCGGGCCTTCCGTACGACCGGTCGGAGGGCAAGGCCCCGCTGGAGGAGGCGTTCGCCGGATGGGCGCCGGGCGTCCGGCACCTGCTCGACGCGATCGACCCCGCGGTGTCGCTGAACCGGGTCGAGATCTGGGACGTGGACCCGCTCGACACGTGGACGCGCGGCCGGGTCGCCATCCTCGGCGACGCCGCGCACAACACCGCCCCCGACATCGGGCAGGGCGCCTGCTCCGCGCTGGAGGACGCCTTCGTGCTCGGCATCATGTTCGCCTCGAACACCGTGGGCATCGAGGACACGCTGAAGCGCTACGAGCTGGCCCGCGTCGAACGCGCGGGCGAGCTGGTGCTCCGCGCCCGCAAGCGCGGGCACGAGACGCACGCGTTCGACCCCGCCGTGACCGAGTCCTGGTACGAGGGCCTGCGCACCGAGACCGGCGAGAACATCATCCGCGGCATCGTCGGCAACATCGCCGGCAGCCCCATAAACCTCGGCGCCGACGTGCTCTGACGTCTCCGCGCCCGCGGTGTCCGGAGCCGTTCAGGCGGTTCCGGACACCCCGATGCGACGTTCAGTCGTCGGCGCTCGCGACGCCGGCCGTCTCGCCGCCGTCGGCGATGAACTCGGCGCCGGTCGAGAACGACGACTCGTCGCTCGCGAGGAACAGCACGAGGTTCGACAGCTCACCCGCCTCGCCCATTCGGCGCAGCGCGACATGGCTCTGGTCCACGTCGAGGCCGTCGGTCATGGGCGTGCGGATGTTGCCGGGGTGCACCGAGTTGACGCGGATGTTGTACCGCCCGAGGTCCAGGGCGGCGTTCTTCGAGAGGCCGCGCACGCCGAACTTCGCCGCGGTGTAGCCGGGGATCGCCGCGACGCCGTGGATGCCCGCGGTCGACGAGATGTTGACGATCGAGCCCCTGCCCGACTCCTTGAGCGCGGGGATCGCGGCCTTGATGCCGTAGAAGGTGCCCGTGAGGTTGATGTCGATGACGCGATGCCAGGCCTCGAGCGTGTACTCCTCGATCGGCGCGAAGTTCGCGATGCCGGCGTTGTTGACGAGGACGTCGAGGCGGCCGAGCTCCGCGACGGCGGTGGCCACGGCGGCCTCCCACTCGTCGTACTTCGTGACGTCGAGGTGCACGTAGCGCGCGTTCTCCGCGCCCAGCTCGGCCGCGAGCGCCTCGCCCTCCGCGTCGAGCAGGTCGCCGATGACGACCTTCGCGCCCTCCTGCACGAGCAGGCGTGCGTGCGACGCGCCCATCCCCCGCGCCGCTCCGCTGATGAGTGCGACCTTGCCGCTGACACGTCCCATGTGGACTCCTTCTCGGATCTCGGCGGCGTCGGACCCGACGTCACCTACATATGTAGATGATGTTACTCCGGCCCGATGCCGTCCGGGCCGGAGGGATCGGGCACGCGGCGAGGCGATGATGCCGCGTCACGTCAGTGCTCCTCGTCGCGCTCGGGCACGACGACGTGGGCCTCGACGGGGTTTCCGTCCTTGTCGACGGCCGCCAGCTCGGTGCCGTCGTCGTCGAGGAACTGCACGGGGATGAGACCCGTGCCGACGGAGTCCGGATGGATGAGCGCCACCGCGGCCGTCGAGCGCATGCCGTCGTAGCTGCCCACGACGGGGTCCTCGCCGTACTTCCGCTTCGCGCCCCGAGAGTTCAGCAGCAGGTTGAGCAGGATGGCCGTGATGGCGCCGGCCGAGATGCCGGAGTCGAAGATGAGCGTGAACCAGTCGGGGAAGCGCGCGTAGATCTCGGGGCTCACCGTGGGCAGCAGTGCGACGCCCACCGACAGCGCGACGACGAGGATGTTGCGGTTGTCGAACCTCACCTTCGAGAGCGTGCGGATGCCGCTGGCCGCGACCATCCCGAACAGCGCGATGCCCGCGCCTCCCAGGACCGCGCGCGGCACGCCCTCGACGATCGCGGAGACCTTCGGCAGCAGGCCGAGGACGACGAGGATGGCGCCCGCCATGGTCGCGACGTAGCGCGAGCGCACGCCCGTGAGGGACACGAGGCCGACGTTCTGCGCGAAGGCGGTGTACGGGAACGTGTTGAAGACGCCCCCGACGACGGTGCCGAGGCCGTCGGCGCGCAGGCCGTCGGCGAGCTGCCTCCGCGTGACGGGCTTCCCGACGATCTCCCCGACGGCGATCATGTCGCCCGTCGTCTCGGTCATGATGACGATGCCGACGATGAGCATCGACAGCACCGATGCGAGCTCGAACGTCGGCAGGCCGAAGTGGAACGGCGTGACGACGCCGAGCCACGCCGCGTCGGCGACGCCCGACCAGTCCACCATCCCCGGCACGAAGAGGGCGGCGACCGTGCCGATGACGAGCCCCAGCAGCACGGAGACGCGCGCGAGCGCGGGCGGCGCGAACCTCTCGACGAGCACGATGAACACCAGCGTGCCCGCGGCGAAGGCGACGTTCACGGGATCGGCGGCGCCGTCTTCGGCGTTGTTCACGACCCACCCCGCCGCGACGTCCATGAGCGACAGGCCGATGACGAGGATGACCGTGCCCGTGACGAGCGGCGGGAAGAAGCGCAGCAGCTGCGAGAAGAACGGCGCCACGAGGATCATGAACAGGCCGCACGCGATCGTGGCGCCGTAGATGGCCGTGATGCCGTGCTGCGTGCCGATCGCGATCATCGGCCCGACGGCGGCGAAGGTCACGCCCTGCATGAGCGGCAGCCGCACCCCGAAGCGCCAGAACCCGATCGACTGCACGAGGGTCGCGAGCCCCGCGACGAAGAGGTCGGCGCTGATGAGATAGGCCAGCTCCGCCGAGCTCAGCCCGAGCGCGCCGCCGACGATGAGCGGGACGGCGACCGCCCCCGCGTACATCGCGAGCACGTGCTGCAGCCCCAGCGGGAAGAGCCGTGCGAGCGGGGGGATGGAATCGACGGTGTTCGCGTCGCGCGTGCGGGTCGCCGTGGACATGGGTGCTCCTCGATGGTGCTCTGAGCCGGACCGGGGGTCGGATGGGAGCACGCTACCGATGGCGTGTTGCCCCCGCGTTTCGCGTGCGCGTCGGCATGGCGTGCGCCCGCGGCGGGTACCGTGACGCCCGAACGCCGGAGATCCCGCGAACGCCGGATCGAGGAAGCGGAGACCATCCGGCGTTCGCGGGATGTCCGGGCCTCGGGGACGATCCGGGGCCGGATGCCCGCACAGCCGCGGGCCCGCAGGGCGTCAGCCGTTCTCGCGGGCGGCGAAGAGCGCGTGGACGTCGTCGCCCGCGTGCGCACGTCCGCCGAGGTCGACGAGCTCGAGCACGACGGCCGACCCGGCGACCTCGGCGCCGAGATCGCGGACGAGCCGCTGCGCGGCGGCGAGCGTGCCGCCCGTCGCGAGCACGTCGTCGAGCAGGAGGACGCGCTCCCCGGGGCGCAGCACGCCGGGCGCCTCGATCGTCGCGGAGCCGTATTCGAGCGCGTACGAGACCGCGGCGGCGGGCTTCGGGAGCTTTCCCGCCTTGCGGATGGGGAGGATCCCGACGCCCGCGATGGCGGCGACGTACCCCGCGAGGAGGAAGCCGCGCGCCTCGATCCCGCCGACGATGTCGAAGCCGCCGCGGAACGGCTCGATGAGCGCCTCGCTCACGGCGCGCACCGCGTCGCCGTCCGCGAGCAGCGGCGAGACGTCGCGGAACAGCACTCCGGGCTCGGGGTAGTCGGGGGTGAGGTCGATGAGCGATTCGGCACGGGCGAGGGCGTCGGTCACCCGCCCAGGCTACCGGCGTCGTCTGAGCGGATCGCACCGCGGGTGGTCGCGCCCGGACGCCGCACACGGCAGACTGGGGCCTCATGACCATGCTCCTCTCCGGCTCGGCCGCGCTCGCGAACACCGGCACGGACCTCGTCCCCTGGATCGTCGGCGGCGCGGTCCTGCTCGTGATCGCCGGCGCCGCCCTGCTCCTCCTGCGCCGGAGGCAGTAGCCCCGCTCACAGGCCCCACGCCGATCGAAGGCCTACGCTGGACCCATGACGCGCCTGCTCGCCGATGCCGACGCCGCCCGCTGGGTCCCCGTGACCGGGCGGGGCCTCCGGGGAGGCCGCCATCGCAAGGCCGCCATCCACATGCTGCTCGGCAGCGCCGGCCTGGTGCAGGGCGCTCCCGGATCGGGACTCCTCGCCTGGATCGCGAATCGCGCCGCGCGCGCCATGATGCGCCACTCGGACGGCCGCATCCTCGCCTGGGTCTGGAAGGACGACCCCGAGCTCGTCGTCGTGATCGCGCAGGCGCAGGCGCTCACCTCCGAGCTGCGCGCCGCGCGCGCGTCGATGCCGATGGAGTACGACGACACCGAGAGCTTCCCCTCGCCGTTCCTCGGGGTCGGCGAGAAGCTCGTCGTCGACCTGCCGCAGGGCGAGCGCTCCCTCCTCACCGCGTCCTACACGTGGGACACGGGCTCGCAGCTCGTGTCCCTGCAGGCGGCGTCGCCCGACCGCGAGCGCTTCGGCACGCTCCTCCCGGCGGTCGACGACCTCGCCCGCAGCCTCCGGCTCTCCGACGACCTCGAGGTCGGCGAGTCGAACGTCCTGCGCCTCCCTCCGGCCTGATGCGCCGTCTCCCGGCCACGGCCGCGCTCCTCGCGAGCGCGGCGGTCCTGTCCGCGTGCGCAGCGGGAACCGCCCAGGACGGTGGGAGCGCGGATGCCGGCGGCCCCGGCACCACGGCGGCCGCCATCGCCCTCCCGCCCACCGGCGGCGTCTTCGACTATCAGCTGGGCGGGGCGTACGAGCCGGCCGGCGACGTGACGATCGTGGCACGCGACAGAACGGACGACCCCGCTCCCGGCGTCTACGGCATCTGCTACGTCAACCTCTTCCAGACCCAGCCCGACGCCGACGACGGCCCCGACCCGGCAGCGTCCGGGACGACGGCGTGGTGGGAGGCCGAGCACCCCGGGCTGCTCCTGCGCGACGCGTCCGGAGCGCTCGTCGTGGACGCGGACTGGGACGAGGCGCTCTTCGACATCCGCACGGCCGAGAACCGCGAGGCGCTGCTTGCGATCCAGGGGGAATGGATCGAGGGGTGCGCCGAGGCCGGCTTCGACGCCGTCGAGCCGGACAACCTCGATCAGCACGAGCGCTCGGACGGACTGCAGACGCTCGACGACACCACCGCGTACATGCGTCTCGTGATCCCGATCGCGCACGACCTCGGCCTCGCCGTCGCGCAGAAGAACACGGCCGGCCTGGGCGACGACGGCCCGACGCTCGTCTCCTCCGATCCCGCGGAGGGCTTCGACTTCGCCGTCGCGGAGGAGTGCGAGCTCTACGACGAGTGCGATGCCTATCCCTACCCCGGGGTCGTCCTCGAGGTGGAGTACAGCGACACCGGCGACGTCACCCGCGACGGCCGGACGCAGAGCGCGTTCGCGTGGGCGTGCGAGCGCCGGGCGGGGGAGCATCCGATCACCCTCCGCGACCGGGACGTCGTGACCCCCGACGACCCGGCCTACGTGTTCGAGCACTGCTGACCGGCCGTATCGCCGCATCCGGTCTGCTGTCAACCCCTCTCGGTGAACCCACCGGAGGCTCTAGCGTGGAGGTCAGCGGCGCACATCCGCGCGCCGCTTGAGAAAGGAGCATCCATGGGCTTCATCGCATTCCTCGTCCTCGGCCTCATCGCCGGAGCCATCGCGAAGGCCATCCTCCCCGGGAACCAGGGCGGCGGCTGGATCGCGACCCTCATCCTCGGCGTCGTCGGAGCTCTGCTCGGCGGATGGATCGGCACGGCGCTGTTCGGCGTCGGTGTGGATCAGTTCTGGGACCTCGGCAGCTGGCTCCTCGCCATCGGCGGGGCAATCATCGTCCTGCTCATCTGGGGGCTCATCACGGGACGTCGCAAGACGCAGTGAGCAGGCGCCCTTATCGGGGAAGGGCAAAAAAGATGGCCGGCGCATCGGGGGATGCGCCGGCCATCGTCGTCTGAGGCGCCGTCACGAGGCGTGGCGCGGCGTGAACGCCAGCGGCTCCTCGCGCACACGGCTCAGGGCGAGCTCCACGGCCCCCAGGACGACGACGTCGCGGCCCAGCGTGCTGGCCACCACGTCGGGGACCGGCGGGGAGAAGTCGTCACGGAGCGCCGCCCGCGCATGAGCGAGCACGGGATCGACGGCGTCCGCGATGGCGCCGGCGATCACGACCTTGTCCACGTCGAGAAGACTCGAGAGCACGGCGGCGACCCGTGAGATCCGCGCGCCGAGTCGCGCGATGATGTCGAGGGCGAGCGCATCGCCGTCGGCCGCCGCGGCGAACACCCGCTCGGCGTCGATCTCGTCCGGAGCGAGCGCCGCGAGAGCCGACGGGCTGCCCTCTTCGACGGCGGCGCGCGCCCAGAGGCGGGCGAGCGCGCCGATGCCGGCGGGCGATCCCGCCCCCTCGACGATGTCGAGGAAGCGCATCTCCCCCGCGCCCCCGCGAGCGCCGCGCAGCAGGCGGCCGTCGAGGATGACCCCGGCTCCGAGCCTCTCGCCGGACAGCACCGTCGCGACGTCGCTGTCGCCCGGATCGTGCGCGTGCGCCTTCTCGGCGACAGCCGCGAGGTTCGCGTCGTTCTCGACGACGACCGCGCCGCCGAGGACGCCGGGGAACCCCGGGTTCATCGTCGCCCAGAAGTCGTTCGTGCCCCGCGGCGAGCGCCCGTCCGCGTCGACCGGGGCGGGCACGCCGACGACCGTGAGCAGGATGTCGTCGCGCCCCCTTCCGGCGGCGGCCACGGCGCTCTCGACGAGAGCCGAGGCCGCAGCGAGCCGGTCGGCGCCCCCCGCGGACGGCGCGTCGAGCTCCGTGCTCCGCTCCGCCAGGGAGTGCCCGCGCAGATCGGCGACGACGGCGGTGTAGCGATGCTCGCCGGCGTCGAGCCCCACGACGATGCCCGCCCCGTCGCGAAGGCGGTACCGGCGCGCGGGGCGGCCCTTGCTCGTCAGCCCCGCCGCACGGCTGTCCTCGAGCTCCTCGAGCCAGCCCGCCGCGACGAGGTCGTCGCAGACCCCCAGCACGGTCGATCGGGTGAGGGCGGTCTCGGCCATCGCCTCGGCCGCGGTGAACTCCGCGACCCGGAGCGCGAAGCGGAGGACGGCGCCGGAGTTCATCCTGCGCAGCATCTGCGGTGAGCTCGCCGTCGTCTCGTGCACACCTTGACGATAGCGCTTGACCCCGCCCGCGCTCGATGAGAGAGTACTCTCGTCGAACTAAATCGAGCCCTTAGATTTACTTTTCGGATCTAACGACGGACCGTATCGGCAGGAAGGACGACGATGTCTGAGCACCCCAGACGCGCTGTGCGCGCGATGGCCGGAGCGATGGGCCTGGCGTTGACAGCCGGCCTGCTCGCCGGCTGCAGCGCGGATTCGGGTCCCGAGACCGTCCACTTCACCTTCAGCAAGCGCGAGGCGATCGGCTTCATGACCCAGGTGGTCGACGACTTCAACGCGTCCCAGGATGAGGTCGAGGTCGAGATGGACACATCGGGTATCGATGCCATCGCCGCGAGCTTCGTGCGCGGCAACCCGCCCGACCTCATGCTCGCGAACTACAACCACGAGGTCTCGCGCTTCGTGCAGCGCTGCGCGCTCGCCGATCTCTCCGGCACCGCCGCGGCGGCGACCATCCGTCCCGACATGCAGCCGCTGCTCGACCAGTTCGGCGTGTGCGCGGGGCGCACCACCGCCCTGCCCTACTCGGTCATGGCGGCCTCGGTGATCTACAACAAGGAGATCTTCGCCGAGCACGACCTCGAGGTGCCCGAGACGTGGAGCGAGCTGATCGAGGTCGCCGACACGCTCCAGGAGGCGGGCGTCGCGCCGTTCTACGCCACGTTCGCCGACGCGTGGACGGCCAACCAGGGCTGGTTCGACTACGCCGTCGGCGGCTCGCTCGACGTGCTCGCCTTCTACGACGCGCTCGCCGCGGAGGGGACCGGCGTCGGTCCCGACTCGGCCGTGTCGTTCCAGAAGGACTTCCTCGAGCCCGTCGAGAAGATGCAGCTGCTCGCGCGCGCCTACACCCAGTCCGATGCCGACAGCCGCACCTACGACTTCGGCAATGTCTCCTTCGCGCGCGGCGGGGGCGCGATGTACCTGCAGGGGCCGTGGGCCTTCGGCGAGATCGCGAAGACCGCACCCGACCTCGAGCTCGGCAGCTTCCCGCTGCCGATGACCGAGGATCCCGACGATCTCAGAGTCCGCGTCAACCTGGACCTCGTCACCATGATCCCCGAGGAGGCGACGAACAAGGACGGGGCCTTCGCGTTCCTCGAGCACCTCTTCCAGCCCGAGATCATCCAGGCGTACAACGACTCGCAGCTGGGCTACGTCCCGACGACGACCGGCGAGGACCCGAGCGATCCCCGGATCGCGGGGATGACCGACTACTACAACGCCGGGGCGGTCTACCAGGGGCCCGGCACCCTCAACCCCCGGGCCATCCCCACGGAGAACTACGCGCAGTCGCTGGCTCTCGGCTCCGACCCGGGCGCCGTCCTGCGCACCATGGACGCCGACTGGGCGAGGCTCGCGTTCCGCCAGCCGGCGGTGTCGACCGAGGAGACGACGGAATGACCACCACCACGACGATCGTGACCGGCGGCGACCAGCGCTCGACGCGCAGAACGCGCCGGATCGAGCCGATCTCCTACGTCTTCCTGCTGCCCGCGCTGATCCTGTTCACCCTGGCGATCACGGTCCCCGGCATCATCGGCATCCTCTTCAGCCTCACTGACTCGATCGGCATCGGCGACTGGGAGTTCATCGGCTTCACGAACTACGTCGCCGCCTTCAGCGACCCGGCCATCCTGACGAGCTTCCTGTTCACCTTCGGCTTCGCGCTCGTGACGGTCGTGGTGGTGAACGCGATCGCCCTCCTGCTCGCGGTCGGCCTGACCTCGCGCATCCGCTTCACCGTCGCGCTGCGCGCCGTGTTCGTCATCCCGATGGTCGTGTCGGGCATCATCATCGCGTACGTCTTCCAGTTCCTCTTCCAGAACTCGGTCCCCGCCTTCGGATCGGCGCTCGGCATCCCGTTCCTGGAGTCGAGCATCCTCGCCAACCCCGACCTCGCGTGGATCGGCATCGTCGTCGTGACCGCATGGCAGGCGATCCCCGGGACGCTGCTCATCTACATCGCCGGGCTCCTGTCCATCCCCGGCGAGGTGTACGAGGCCGCCGACATCGACGGGGCGTCGAAACGCCAGCAGCTCCTGCGGATCACGCTGCCGCTCGTGGCCGGCTACGTCGTCATCAACGTCATCCTGGGCTTCAAGAACTTCCTGAACGCCTACGACATCATCGTCGGCCTCACCAACGGCGGCCCCGGCACCGCGACCCGCAGCATCTCGATGACCATCATCCGCGGGTTCCAGACGGGCGACTACGCCTATCAGATGGCCACGGCGACGCTGTTCTTCATCGTCACCATCGTCATCGCCGTCCTGCAGCTCTCGGTGACGCGCGGAAGGAGCGCACTCTGATGTCCACGCGAACCGCCCCCACGGGCAGCACCCGGGCGATCGTCCTCGGCACAGCCCCGAAGCGCCCGCGGCACAAGATGGAGCGGGTGAACCGGTCGGGCACGGTCATCCTCCTCCTCTGCTCGGTCACGGTCCTGCTGCCGCTGTACGCGACGATCTCGATGGCCTTCAAGACGGGCGAGCAGGCGGTCGACGGCAACGCCTTCTCGCTGCCGATGCCCTTCAGCGTCCAGGGGTTCGTCGACGCCTGGACGCTGACACGGTTCCCCGTGGGGTTCGCGATGTCGCTGTTGGTGACCGCGGGAACCGTCATCGCGACGATCGTCCTGGCGGCCTTCGCCTCCTACGCAATCGTCCGCAACTGGGACCGGCGCCTGTTCCGCTGGTCGTTCTTCTACCTGCTCGGCGCGATGTTCATCCCCTTCCCCGTCGTCGCACTGCCGCAGATCCAGCTCACGGGACGGCTGGGCCTCGACAACCCGCTCGGCGTCATCCTGCTCGCGACGATGTTCCAGCTGAGCTTCAGCGTGCTGCTGTTCACGGCGTTCCTGCGCTCCATCCCGCTGGAGCTCGAGGAGAGCGCGCGCATCGACGGCGCCTCGACGTGGCAGACCTTCTGGCAGCTCATCTTCCCGCTGCTCGCCCCGATGAGCGCCACGGTCGGCATCTTCGCCTTCCTCTACGCGTGGAACGACTTCATGATGCCCTCGCTCATCATCTCCGATCCGGCGCTGCAGACCCTGCCCGTGCGGCAGAAGCTGTTCCAGGACCAGTTCAGCAGCGACTACAACGTCGCGTTCGCCTCCTACCTCATGGCGATGGCGCCGGCGATCGTGGCGTACCTCTTCACGCAGCGCTGGGTCATGGAGGGCGTCACACAGGGCGCCGTCAAGGGGTGAGACGCCGCCGGTCGTGGCACTCTTGTGCCCAGCGCCCGACATCCCGCGAGAACCGACAACAGTAAGGAAGAACAGTCGTGACGACTCTCCCCCACGCCGCAGACGCCCTCATCGCCGGCGACGCCGACTGGTGGCGCCAGGCGGCCGTCTACCAGATCTACCCGCGCTCGTTCGCCGACGCGAACGGAGACGGCATCGGCGACCTGCGCGGCATCATCTCGCGCGTGCCGTACCTCCGCGAGCTCGGCGTCGACGCCGTGTGGCTGAGCCCGTTCTACCCCTCCGCGCTCGCGGACGGCGGGTACGACGTCGACGACTACCGCGACGTCGACCCCCGCATCGGCACGCTGGAGGAGTTCGACGAGATGGTGCGCGAGCTGCATGCCGCGGGGATCCGCCTCATCGTCGACCTCGTGCCGAACCACACCTCCGACCGCCACGAGTGGTTCCGGCAGGCGCTCGCGGCGGGGCCCGGCAGCCGGGAGCGCGCACGCTACATCTTCCGCGACGGCAAGGGGGAGGACGGCGAGCTGCCGCCCGCCGACTGGGAGAGCATCTTCGGCGGCCCGTCGTGGACCCGCGTTCCCGACGGGCAGTGGTACCTGCACCTCTTCGCGAAGGAGCAGCCCGACCTCGACTGGAACGACGAGGAGGTGCGCGAGGACTTCCGCACGACCCTGCGCTTCTGGTCGGACCGCGGCGTCGACGGGTTCCGCGTGGACGTCGCCCACGGCCTCGCGAAGAGCCTCGCCGACGAGCTGCCGACGAAGGCCGAGATGGACGCCATCACCGAGCCCGGCGCCCATCCCCTCTGGGACCGCGACGAGGTGCACGACATCTACGCCGACTGGCGCCGGGTGTTCGACGAGTACGACCCGCCGCGCATCGCGATCGCCGAGGCGTGGGTCGACACGCCCCGCCGCCCCCGCTACGCCAGCGCGGAGGGCCTCGGCCAGGCGTTCAACTTCGACCTGCTGCAGGCGGACTTCGACGCGGAGAGGTTCCGCGCGATCGTCGCCGAGAACCTCGAGCTGTCGGCGGCGTCGGGATCGTCGACGACGTGGGTGTTCTCGAATCACGACGTCGTGCGGCACGCCACGCGCTACGGGCTCCCGGCACAGCCGTCCGGCGCCGCCGGGATGATGCAGACGCCCAGCAAGGCGTGGCTCCTCGCCGGCGCTCCGGAGTCGGAGCTCGATCGCGCCCGGGGCGAGAGACGCGCCCGCGCGGCGACGCTGTTCGAGCTGGCGCTGCCGGGCTCGGCGTACCTCTACCAGGGGGAGGAGCTGGGTCTGCACGAGGTCGGCGACATCCCCGACGAGGCGCGCCAGGACCCGACGTTCTTCCGCAACCCCGGCGTCGACAAGGGCCGGGACGGATGCCGCGTCCCGCTGCCCTGGAAGACGGACGGCCCGTCGTTCGGCTTCGGCGACGGCCCGGCCCATCTGCCGCAGCCGGAGTGGTTCGGCCCGGCATCCGTCGAGGCGCAGGAGGACGACCCGTCCTCGACGCTCTCGCTCTACCGAGAGGCGCTGCGCCTGCGGCGGGAGCTGCAGACGGCTGAGAGCCTCGAGTGGATCGACGAGCTGTCGGCCGGCGACGTGCTGGCGTTCGCCCGACCGGGCGGATGGGTGAACGTCACGAACTTCGGCGAGGAGCCCGTGGAGCTCCCCGCCGGAGAGGTGCTGCTCGCGAGCGCCGCGCTCGATGGCGGCCTGCTGCCCGGCGCGACGACCGTCTGGCTGCGTCGCTGAGCCCGCGGGGTGCACGCCCGGCCGGCGTGCACCCCCGGCGGGTCGTCGCGGCTCTCGGCGCCGAGCTGGCTCAGAGGAACGCGCCCCTATGATCGGTCCCCTCCCCGAGAAAGGCCACCGTGACCGCGCAGACCGACCCGTCCGACATCCCCGCATCGCCACGACGACGTCCCGGCGCATCCGGAGCGCTCGGCTACTTCATCTTCGCCAGCCGCTGGCTGCAGGCCCCGCTCTACGTCGGCCTCATCGTCGCGCAGCTCGTCTACGTGATCGTCTTCATGATCGACCTGTGGCACCTCATCGAGACGGTGTTCCACGACATCACGCAGCTCAACGAGGCGACGATCATGCTCGCCGTCCTCGGCCTCATCGACGTCGTCATGATCGCGAACCTGCTCATCATGGTCATCATGGGCGGCTACGAGATCTTCGTCTCCCGGCTGCGGGTCAACGACCATCCCGACCAGCCCGACTGGCTCAACCACGTCAACGCGAACGTCCTCAAGGTCAAGCTCGCGATCTCGATCATCAGCATCTCGTCCATCCACCTGCTGCGCACGTTCATCGAGGTGGGCGACATCGGCTCCAGCGCGGACGAGTCCGTGACGGGAGAGACGTACACGACCGAGGGCGTCTTCTGGCAGGTGGTCATCCACCTCGCCTTCATCCTCTCGGCCCTCGCTCTGGCGTGGATCGACAAGCTCTCGACCCGCTACCCGTCGGTCGAGCCGTCGGAGCTGCCCGCGACCGTGCGCTGAGGTCCCGGCGCCCGCCCCTCAGCCTCGCCGGAACCACACCGTCGCGAGAGGCGGCAGCACGACGTCGGCGTGCGCGGGCCATCCGTCGTGCCCGCCCGTGACGGCCGTGACCGCGCCGAGGTTGCCGGCGCCCGAGCCCCCGTACGCCTCGGCGTCGGTGTTGAGGCACTCCTCCCAGGCGCCGTCGCCCGGGAGCCCCAGCCGATACCCGTGGTGGGGAACGGCCGAGAAGTTCGTCGCCGACACGAGCTCGTCCTCCCCGCTGCGGCGCAGGAACGCCGCCACGTTGCGCGGGGCGTCGGCCGCGATCCACGCGAACGACGCGGGGTCGTCGTCGGAGGCCCACAGCGCGCGGGACTCCCGATAGCGGGCGTTGACGTCGCGCACGGCGTCGCGCAGGCCGCGGTGCTCCGGATGCTCGAGAAGCCACCAGTCGAGCTCCCGCGACTCGGCCCACTCGGCCTCCTGCCCGAGCTCGTCGCCCATGAAGACCATCTGCTTGCCCGGATGCGCCCACATGAACGCGTAGTACGCGCGCAGGTTCGCGAGCTGCTGCCACCGGTCTCCCGGCATCTTGCGCAGGAGCGACCCCTTGCCGTGCACGACCTCGTCGTGCGAGAGGGGCAGGACGTAGTTCTCGCTCCACGCATAGGTGAAGGAGAACGTCAGCTCGTGATGGTGGAACGAACGGTGCACGGGCTCGCGGCGCAGATACTGCAGGCTGTCGTGCATCCATCCCATGTTCCACTTGAACCCGAACCCGAGCCCGCCCGCGCTCGTCGGCTGCGTGACACCCGGCCAGGTCGTCGACTCCTCCGCGATCATGGCGATGCCCGGGACGCGACGGTACGCCGTGGCGTTGAGCTCCTGCAGGAACTGCACGGCCTCGAGGTTCTCGCGCCCGCCGTGGACGTTCGGTGTCCACTCCCCCTCCTCACGCGCGTAGTCGAGGTACAGCATGGAGGCCACGCCGTCCACGCGCAGGCCGTCGGCGTGGAACTCCTCGAGCCAGTACAGGGCGTTGGCGTAGAGGAAGTTCCGCACCTCGGGGCGGCCGAAGTCGAAGATGTGCGAGCCCCACTCGGTGTGCCACCCGCGCTGGGGGTTCGGGTCCTCGTAGAGGGGCGCGCCGTCGAAGCGGGCGAGCGCCCACTCGTCGGTCGCGAAGTGGCCGGGGACCCAGTCGAGGATGACACCGACGCCCGCCCGGTGCAGGCGGTCGATCAGCAGGCGGAGGCCGTCCGGGTCGCCGAACCGGCTGTCGGGCGCGTAGTAGCCCGTGACGTGATAGCCCCACGAGCCGCCGAACGGATGCTGCATGACGGGCATGAGCTCCACGTGCGTGAACCCGAGGTCGACGAGGTACGGCACGAGCTCGTCGGCGAGCTGCGCATAGGAGCGGTCGCGCCGCCAGGAGGCCAGGTGCAGCTCGTAGACCGACATCGGCTCGGAGATCGGGGCGCGGGCGGCCCGATCGGCCATCCACTCCCCGTCGCCCCACTCGTACGCGGACTCGAACACGCGCGAGGCCGTCTGCGGCGGCCGCTCCGCCCAGGACGCGAGCGGGTCGGCCTTCTCCCGCCAGACGCCGTCGGCGCCGAGGATCACGTACTTGTACGTCGCACCGCCTCCCACGTCGGGGACGAACAGCTCCCACACGCCCGACGAGCCGAGCTGCCGCATCGGGTGCTCGCGGCCGTCCCAGTCGTTGACGTCCGCCTTCAGCCTCACGGCACGAGCGCGCGGCGCCCACACGGCGAAGGCCGTGCCCGTCACGTCGGGCGCCACGCCCAGCCCGTCGTAGCGGTGCACGTGCGCGCCGAGCACCGTCCACAGCCGTTCGTGGCGCCCCTCGCCGATGAGGTGCAGATCCCTCTCGCCGAGGGTCGGCAGGAACCGGTACGGGTCGTCGCGATGGAGCGTCTCGGATCCCTCGTACGCGATCTCGAGCCGGTAGGCGGGGACGTCGGCGACCGGCAGCACGCCGACCCAGACGCCCTCGTGCTCGTGTGCGAGCGCGGCCCTCGCCCAGCCGTCGGGTGCGCGCCGGGTCGGCGCCGGGAGCCGATAGCGCACCGTGACAGACCCCGCGAGCGGCTTGAGCACGCGCACCGTCACGGCGCCGTCGTGCGGATGGGGGCCGAGCACCGCGTGCGGGTCGCCGTGCTCGCCGCGGGCGAGCTGCGCGAGGATGGCGTGGTCGACGGGGAGGGCAGCGGCCGTCATGACGCTCCGATCGGCGAGGGACGCCCCGCCCGCGCGGCGGGCTCCCCGCGCGGGGTGCGGACGCTCAGGATGTGCGCGACCTCGTGCGCGGGGTCGAGGCGCACGTAGTCGTCGCGCCCCCAGGTCCAGTCGGCGCCCGTGAGCTCGTCGTGGACGACGAAGGACTCGGGCAGGCCCGCCGCCTCCAGGTCCAGGCGGACCATCGTCTCGCGGGCTCCGTGGGGGTCGAGGTTGAGCACGACGATGACGGTGTCGTCACCCGAGCTCTTCGAGAAGCAGAGGACGTGGTCGTCGTCGGTCGCGTGCACGACGAGGTTCCGGAGGAGCTGGAGCGCCCGATGCGCGCGACGCAGCGCGTTGAGGCGGGCGATATAGGGGGCGAGCGTGCGTCCGTCGCGCTCCGCGGCATCCCAGTCGCGGACGCGGAGCTGGTACTTCTCGCTGTCGAGGTACTCCTCGCTCCCCGGCTTCACGGCGACGTGCTCATACAGCTCGAACCCCGCGTACACGCCCCACGACGGCGAGCCCAGCGCCGCGAGCGTCGCACGGATGCGGAAGGCGGCCGGTCCGCCGTACTGCAGGAAGGCGTGCAGGATGTCGGGGGTATTGACGAAGAAGTTCGGGCGCAGCAGGTGGTCGGTCTCGCTCGACACCTCGCGCAGATACTCCTCGATCTCGCGCTTGCCCGTGCGCCACGTGAAGTACGTGTACGACTGATGGAAGCCGACCGCGCCGAGCGTGCGCATCATCGCGGGCCGCGTGAACGCCTCGGAGAGGAAGAGCACGTCGGGGTCGGAGCGCCGGACCTCGCCGAGCAGCCGCTCCCAGAACGCGACGGGCTTCGTGTGCGGGTTGTCGACGCGGAAGATCCGCACGCCGTGGCCCATCCACAGCCGGACGATGCGCAGCACCTCGGCGAAGACGCCCTCGGGATCGTGGTCGAAGTCGACGGGATAGATGTCCTGATACTTCTTCGGCGGGTTCTCGGCGTGGGCGATCGTGCCGTCCGCGCGCGTGGCGAAGAGCTCCGGATGCTCGGCGACCCACGGATGGTCGGGAGACGCCTGCAGCGCGAGGTCGAGGGCGATCTCGATGCCGAGCCGCCTCGCCGTGCGCACGAACGCGTCGAAGTCGGCGAACGTGCCGAGGTCCGGGTGGATGGCGTCGTGCCCGCCGTGCCGGGAGCCGATCGCCCACGGCGAGCCGGGGTCGTCGGGGCCGGGCGTCAGGGTGTTGTTCGCCCCCTTGCGGCCGATGTCCCCGATGGGATGGATCGGCGGCAGATAGAGCACGTCGAAGCCCATGTCGGCGACGGCGGGGAGGCGCTTCGCCGCGGTCGTGAACGTCCCGCTGCGGACCTTTCCCGTGCGCTTGTCGACCTCGGCCCCCTCCGAGCGCGGGAAGAACTCGTACCAGCTGCCGAAGAGCGCCCGCTCGCGGTCGGCGAAGAGCGGATGGGGGCCCTCGACGGTCAGCAGGTCGCGCAGCGGATGGGCGCGGAACAGCGCGCCGACCTCGTCGCTCGCGAGCACCGCCATCCGGGCCGCCGCGGGCCTGCTCTCGTCGGTCGCCGCGTCGAGGGCGGCACGAAGGGTCTCGCGCTCGTGGTCGGCGAGCCGCGTCGCGCTCGCCCGCTCGACCCGTTCGAGCAGCAGCCGCCCTTCGAGGAACATGAGGTCGACATCGACGCCCGCGGCGATCTTCGCGCTCGCCGCATGCCGCCACGTCGCGAGGGGGTCCGCCCAGGCCTGCACCTCGAACGTCCAGGCGCCCTCGGCGTCCGGCGTCGCCCAGGCCTCGTACCGGTCGGTCCCCGGCGCGATCTCGCGCATCCGCACGGGGGCGCGTCGTTCGCCGTCGGGCCCCGTGAGCACGACCTCGGCGCCCAGCCCGCCGTGTCCCTCCCGGAAGACCGTGGCGCGCACGGGAAGCGGCTCGCCCCGAGTCGCCTTCGCCGGCAGCTCCCCGCCGTGGATGAGCGGATGGACGTCGATCACGGGAATGCGTCCGACCATGGCACCACCTTGCCATCCCGGGGCGGGGCCCGACCATCCCCTCGTCCGTGCGTGTCGGAAGTGCCCCGGCGCCGGGGCGCGCGTCGGGCCGGCCGTCGGGCGCACGGCGCTACGGCTGCGGCCGATGCACGACGCAGGAGAATCGCAGACCGACGTCGACACCGCCCGCATGTTCCTGCGGCGGCGCCCCTCGCCTGCGCGAAGAATTCCTGCGTTGTGCGCGTCCTGCCGGGCCCATCCGACGCCATCGCACGCGTACCGCGGTTCGCGCCCGCCCGACGGCCACGCCGGTCTTCGTCAGTGCCAAAGTGCGGTCATCCGCGCCCACAACCGCACTTCCGCACCGACGAGCGGCACACCGCGAGCCGACGCCGATGTGTCCGCGTGTTTCGGAACAGGGCCGACTGTTTCGCCCTGAATTGTCGGGCCCTCCACGGAGTGCGACGGTATGCCGGGTGCCCGGCACGGGGCCGACGGCGACCAGTGGAGGCGGATCGGTGTGACACGCTATGTGCTCCGGCGCATCGGCTATGCGCTGCTCGTGATCTGGGGCGCCTACACGATCACGTTCCTCCTCCTCTACTCGCTGCCGAGCGATCCCGTCGCCCTCATGATCGCCGGCTCCTCCGGCGGCGAGGGCGACTACGCCGTCGACGGCGAGGTGCGTGCGGCGCTGGAGGAGAGGTACGGCTTCGACCGGCCGCTCGTCGTGCAGTACGCGACGCTGCTCCTCCGGGCCGTCCAGGGCGACTTCGGGCAGTCGATCCAGTACGGCTCCCCCGTCGCCGAGGTCATCGGCGAGTTCGTCCTCCCGACGCTCGCGCTCGCGTCGCTCGCGCTGACGGTCTCGATCGTCCTCGGCTTCGCGATCGCGATCGTCGCCAACCTGTCGCGACGCAACGCCGTCCGGACCGCGCTGTTCCTGCTGCCGCCCCTCGCGGCGTCCTTCCCGTCCTTCTGGGTGGGCCTCACGCTGCTGCAGGTCTTCTCGTTCCAGCTCGGATGGTTCCCCGCGGTCGGCACGGAGGGGTTCGCGTCGCTCGTGCTCCCGGCGATCGCCCTCGCGATCCCCGCGGCGGCGGCGTACGCCCAGGTGCTCGGCGAGAGCCTCGAACGGACGCTGGAGGCCCCGTTCGTCGAGATCGTCCGCGCGAAGGGCGCCCGGACGGCGCGCATCCACTTCGTGCACACCCTGCGCAACGCCGTCATCCCGACGTTCACGCTCATCGGGCTCACCGTCGGCGGCATCTTCGCGGGCGTCGTCGTGACCGAGACCGTGTTCTCGCGCAACGGGCTCGGCCGCCTCCTGCAGACCGCCGTCGACGCGCAGGACATCCCGATGGTGCAGGCGCTCGTCGTGCTCACCGCCGTGGCGTTCGCGGTCGTCAACCTCGTCGTCGACCTGCTCTATCCCGTCATCGATCCCCGCATCGCGCGGCGGGCCTCCTAGCCCGCGGAAGGACAGGCGACCATGACAGCCGTCACCATCGACGACACGACGGAGACCGTCGTCCCCCTCCCTCCCGCACCCTCGCGACGAGCCGCCGGGCGCCGACCCCGGGCGATCCGGCCGAGCGTCGTCGTGGCGGTCGTCGTCCTCGTCGCCGTCGTGTCGTGGGCGTTCTTCCCACAGCTCTGGACGCCCTACGACCCGCTCGTCGGCGACGGATCGATCGCACGGCAGCCGCCGTCGCTCGCGCATCCCTTCGGCACGGATGCGATCGGCCGCGACCTGTTCGCCCGCGTCGTGTACGGGTCGTCGCTGTCGCTGCAGGCGAGCCTCGTGGCCGTCGCGGTCGCCTTCGTCATCAGCAGCGTCGTCGGACTCCTCGCGGGGTTCCTGGGCGGATGGCTCGACGAGGTGCTGATGCGCGTCGTCGACGTCCTGCTCTCGATCCCGAGCCTCCTCGTCTCGCTCCTCCTCGTCACGGCCCTCGGCTTCGGCACGCTCAACGTCGCCATCGCCGTCGGGATCGGATCCGTCGCGCAGTTCAGCCGCGTCATGCGCTCCGAGGTGCTTAAGGTGCGCACGTCCGGCTTCGTCGAGGCCGCGCAGGGCTCGGGCGCGCGGTGGTGGGACATCCTCCTACGCCACGTGTTCCCGCACGCGGCCGGCCCCGTCCTCTCGCTCGTCGCGCTCGAGTTCGGCGGCGCCATCCTCGCCATCGCGTCGCTGAGCTTCCTCGGCTACGGGGCGCAGCCCCCGACGCCGGAGTGGGGCAGCCTCATCTCCGACGGGCGCCAGTACCTCGCGACGGCGTGGTGGCTGACGACGCTGCCCGGGCTCGTCATCGTCGTCCTCGTGCTGACGACCAACACCCTCAGCCGCGCGATCGGAGGCCGCAGAGCATGAGCGGCGAAACACCCGTCCTCCGCGTCGAGGGCCTCAGCGTCTCCTACCGGCGCGGCCGCGACCTCGTCCCCGCCGTGGAGGACGTCTCGTTCTCGCTCTCCGCGGGCGAGACCGTCGCGATCGTGGGCGGATCGGGGTCGGGGAAGTCGACCACGGCGCACGCGATCGTCGGCCTGCTCGCCCGCAACGCCGAGATCGCATCCGGGCGGATCGTCGTGGACGGCAACGAGATCACCGCGCTGCGCGAGCGGGAGCTCGCCCGGCTGCGCGGTCGGGTCGTCGGCCTCGTCCCGCAGGACCCGACCCTGAGCCTCGACCCCGTCCTCACGGTCGGCTACCAGGTCGCCGAGGCCCTCATCGTCCATCGCCTCGCCCGCCGCGCCGAGGCCCGCGCCCAGGCGGTCGAGCTGCTCGAACGCGTCGGGATCGACCGGCCGGAGCTGCGGTTCCGGCAGTTCCCGCATCAACTGTCGGGCGGTCAGCGCCAGCGCGTCCTCATCGCCATCGCGATCGCCGCCCGGCCGCCGCTCATCGTCGCCGACGAGGCCACCTCGGGGCTGGATGTCACGGTGCAGGCCCGCGTGCTCGATCAGCTCGCCGACCTCGCGCGGGAGCGGGGCACGGCGACCGTCCTCATCACCCACGACCTCGGCGTCGCCGCCGACCGCGCCGACACCGTCCTCGTCCTCGAGCGCGGACGCCTCGTCGAGCACGGCCCCGTCGACGAGGTGGTGACCGCTCCCCGGCACGCCTACACCCGGGCGCTGTTCGAGGCGGCCCCGTCGATCGCCGCCCGCGTCGGCGAGACCGTCAAGGCGCCGGCCCCGTCGGAGGAGGCGCTCAGCGCGCCGCCCATCGCGTCGGTGCGCGACCTCCGCAAGGACTTCGTCCTCCGCTCCGAGGACGGGAGCCGCGAGATCCTCCGCTCCGTCGCCGGGGTGTCCTTCGACATCGTCGCCGGGAGCACGCTCGCGATCGTCGGGGAGTCGGGCTCGGGCAAGACGACCACCGCGCGGATCCTCGGCGGGTTCGAGACGGCGACGAGCGGCGAGGTGCACGTGGACGGCGTCGACCTGCACGACGGGGGCCCGCGCGAGCGGCGGGAGCTGCGCCGACGCGTCCAGTTCGTGTTCCAGAGCCCCTACGCCTCGCTCGACCCGCGCTTCACCGTCGCGCAGATCGTCGAGGAGCCCCTGCGGTCCTTCCGCGTGGGCGACCGCGCCTCCCGCGGCCGCCGCGTGCGCGAGCTCGTCGACGAGGTCCAGCTGCCCGCCGACTTCGCCGACCGGCGGCCCGGCGAGCTGTCGGGCGGTCAGCGTCAGCGCGTCGCGATCGCCCGCGCCCTCGCGCTGGAGCCGCGTCTTCTCATCCTCGACGAGCCCGTCTCGGCGCTCGACGTGTCGGTGCAGCGGATCATCCTCGACCTCCTCGCCGAGCTGCAGCGAGAGCAGGGGCTGTCGTACCTCTTCATCTCGCACGACCTCGCCGTCGTCCGGCAGATCGCCCACGAGGCGATCGTGCTGCGCGCCGGCGAGGTGCAGGAGCGCGGCACGGTCGAGGAGCTGTTCGCCTCGCCCCGCACCGCGTACACCCGCGAGCTGCTCGACGCGATCCCCGGTCGCCGTCTCGAGACCCGCTGATCCCTCCGCGGCACGACCCCGGCCGTCCCCGGACACCCCACCCGACAGAGAGGCACTCCATGAAGACCAGATCACGGCTGGCGCTCGGCGCCGTCGCCGCGCTCGCCCTGCTGCTCTCCGCCTGTTCCGGCGGCGACGCAGGCACCGACCAGGCGACGTCCGCGGAACCGCAGTCGGGCGGCGAGCTCACCGTCGGCATCACCGACTGGTGCGGCGCCTACGACAAGCAGCAGACGTCCGGATGCACCTACTCGAACATCCAGATCACCGACAACCTCGTCGACCAGGACCCCGCGACGGGCGAGATCGTCCCGTGGCTCGCGACGGACTGGACGATCAGCGACGACGGCCTGCGCTACGAGTTCGCCCTCCGCGACGACGTCACCTTCTCGAACGGAGAGGCTTTCGACGCGGAGACGGTCAAGCTCAACCTCGACGCGATCATCGAGCTCGGGAAGCAGGGGAACGCCTTCCAGTCCTCCGCCTACCTCGAGGGGTACACCGGCGCGGAGGTCGTCGACGAGCACACCGTCGCGGTGACGTTCGACGCCCCGAAGGCGGGCTTCCTGCAGGCGCTCTCCGAGGCGCCGCTCGGCATCGTCGCCCCGGAGACCACGAAGCTCACCGCCGAGGAGCGCTTCGAGGGCGTGATCGGGTCCGGCCCCTTCGTGCTCGACGAGATCGTGCAGGACGAGAAGGTCGTGCTCACCAAGCGCGAGGACTACGCGTGGGGATCGACCGTGCGCGGGAACGAGGGCGCGGCGTACCTCGACGAGATCACGTTCCTCGTGATCCCGGAGGCCGCGACCCGCATCGGCTCCCTCACGAGCGGGCAGGTCGATGCCATCACCTACCCGACGACGAACGACATCGCCGAGGTCGAGGGCTCCGCCACCGTCTACTCGGCCGCCTCGTCGGGCGTCGTCTACACGCTCTACCCGAACGACGCGCATCCGCTGCTGAGCCAGCCGGCCGTGCGCCAGGCCATCCAGAAGGCCATCGACCGGGAGGAGATCGACGACGTCATCCTCGACGACACGAAGGACGCCGCGACGAGCATCGTCTCGTCGGTCTTCCCCGGCTACGTCGACCTGAGCGACGAGCTCGCCTACGACGAGGACGCCGTGGCCGGCATCCTGACCGGCGACGGATGGGAGCTGGGCGACGACGGCGTGTACGCGAAGGACGGCGAGCGGCTGAGCGTCGACCTGCAGTACACCACGTCGGAGAACCAGGCGCTGTTCGAGCTCATCCAGCAGCAGCTGGCCGCCAACGGCATCGAGCTCGAGCTGCGGCAGCTCACCGAGGCCGAGGAGACGGCGAACCGCGAGTCCGGGGACTGGGGCCTCTCCTTCGGGAACCTCACGCGCCCCGATCCCGACGTGTTCCTGTCGTCGTTCACCTCGGAGTACGCCACGCGCGTGACCGTCGACCCCGACCCGGAGCTGCACGACGCGATCTTCGCGCAGTCCACGGAGCTCGACGCCGACAGGCGCCAGGAGCTGAACGGGCTCATCCAGCGCACGATCGTGGAGGAGGGGATCGGCTTCCCCATCCACGAGGCCACGTCGGTCGTCGCGACGAAGCCCACGGTGCACGGCGTCGGCTTCACGGCGCCGTGGTGGGCGATCTTCGGCGCCGCCTGGGTCGAGCAGTAGGCGTCCCGCGGGAGCCGGCGCCTCACTTCCCCGAGCCGACGGCGATGCCCGCCTTCACGTACCGCTGGGCGACGATGAGGAGCACGAAGGCCGGAAGGCTCGTGATGATCGACGTCGCCATCACCGTCGACCATCGCGCGTCCTGCCCCGACGTCGTCGCGGCCTCGATCGTCCGGTAGATGTACATGATGACGGGCTCCGACGCCGCCTGCGTCGTGAGCGTCAGCCCGAACAGCAGATCGCTCCAGCTGAACAGGAACGCGAAGATCGCCGCCGTGATGACGGCGTTCCGCGACAGCGGCACGACGATGCGCACGAGCGTCCCGACGGCGCCGAGGCCGTCGAGCGTCGCCGCCTCGACGACGTCGTGGTCGAGGTGCAGCATGAACGAGCGGATGAGGATCACGGCGAACGGGACGGCGTTGGTCGCGTTGGCGAGGATGAGCCCGAGGAGGCTGTTGAGCAGTCCCCACCGGTTGAACATCGCGTAGAACGCGTTGGCGAGCACGATGCCCGGGATCATCTGGGCGACGAGGACGAGCACGAGCGCGACGCCGACGGCGCGGGAGCGGAGGCGGCTGAGCGCGTAGGCGGCCGGTACGGCGATCACGAGGGTCACGAGCGCGGTGCCCACCGCCACGATGAGGCTCGTGCGCAGCGAGGTCCCCGCCCCTTCGAGCGCCCGCGCGTACCCGGCGGGGTCGAGCGACTCCGGGACCCAGCGGACGCTCGCGGAGTTCGCCGACGGCTGGAACGACGCGCTGAGCATCCAGTACACGGGGAACAGGTAGACCACGAGCAGCGCGGCCGCGATGAGCGTCCACGGCAGCCGGCGCACGGCCGCGCGTGCGGGGGAGCGGGTGGCGCTCATCCGAACTGCTCCTTCTCCCGGCGCCCCGTGAGCCACGCGTACAGCAGCGCGATGACGACCGTGACGCCGAGGAGCAGCATCCCGTACGCCGCGCCCTCCCCGAAGCGGAACAGCTGGAAGGCCGACTGGTACGCGAGCAGGCCGAGCGTGACGGTCCCGTCGGCGGGGCCGCCGCCCGTGAGCACGAGGACGAGGTCGACGATCTTCAGCGTGTGGACGATCCCGAGGATCACGAGGACCGAGACGACCGGCCAGATGCCCGGGACGACGATGTGGACGAGCCGCTTGAACGCACCGGCGCCGTCGAGCTGGGCCGCCTCGATCTGCTCGCGCGGCACCTGCTTGAGCGCCGCGCCGAGGATCGTCGCCCAGAACGGCAGCCCGCCCCACACCGAGACGACCACGACCGCGCCGAGGGCCGTGCCGGAGCTCGCGAGCCATGCCGAGCCGTTCACGCCGACGAGGGCGAGGACCTGGTTGACCGCCCCGTCCCCCTGCAGCAGCCACCGCCAGGTCAGGGCGACCACGACCGTCGGGATGAGCCAGGGGATGAGGAGGAGCGTCGGCATCCAGCGGCTGCCGGGGAAACGGCGGTCGAACAGGAGCGCGATGGCGAGTCCGAGCACGAGCTGCAGGCTCACCGACCCCACCGTGATGACGAGGGTGTTGCGGATGGCGGTGCCGACGCGGCCTCCCGCGAGCACCTCGGCGAAGTTGGCGGTGCCGACGAACGGCGCCTCTCCCGTGATGAAGGTGCGCGTGCCGTAGTCCGTCGTGCTCATGTGCGCGCCGAACACGAGCGGGTACACGAGGAACACCGCGAAGAACGCCGCGGCGGGCAGGACGAGGAGCCACAGCTCCCGCCGTCCTCGCGCCGCGAGGCGCAGCCGCCGGCCACGTCCGCCGTCCGGCCCGTCCGTCCGCGAAGACGGGGCCGGGCGCGCATGGCGCCCGGCCCCCTGTCGCACGGCGACGCTCACGCGGACGTCCGCGTCGGCATCAGTGCGCCGCGTCCGCGCGGGCGAGGGCGTCCTCGGCGCTCTCGCCGTCGACCACGGCGTACTGCAGGGCCGACCCGTAGACGAGCGAGAGGCGATCCCACTCCGCCCCGAGCTCTCCGGCGTAGTTGTACGCGTTCTCGATCGGGTCGACGAAGGCCGCCGCGGCGGGGGTCGCCTCGACGAACGCCTCCTGCGCGCTCGTGAGCGCGGGGATGTACCCGCCGTCGGCGAGCTCGAGCTGGTTCTCCTCCGACACGCGGCACTCGATGAGGGCGGCCGCCGCCTGCTGCTGCTCGGCGTCGGCGCTCACGGGCAGCGACCAGTTGTAGCCGAGGATGCCGACGCTCGACTCCTGCGACCCGTCGAGGGTCGGGTACGGGGCGACGCCGTAGTCGGCGATCTCGGGGGCTTCCGCCACGACGTCCCACGGGCCGCTCGCCGTGATGACGGCCTTGCCGCTGCGGTACTGGTCGGGCGCGTCCCAGCCCCAGCTGACGAACTCGCTCGAGAGGCCGCCGGTCTCGACGAGCTGCTGGTAGAGGTCGACGGCCGCGACGGCGCCCTCGCTCGTCGGGTCGGCGGGGTCGCCCCCGGCGCTCAGCAGGAACGGGAGCCAGAACAGGGGCGCCGCGCCGTCGCTCGTGGCGCCGGGCAGGGCGATGCCGTAGCGGCCGTCCTCGCTCAGCCGGGAGGCCACGGAGACGAGCTCGTCGAACGTCGTCGGGAACTCCTCGACGCCCGCGTCGGCGAACGCCGCCCTGTCGTAGAAGAGGGCGTAGGTCTCGACCTGCGTGGGCAGCCCGTACTGCACTCCCTCGTACTGGCCGAGGGAGGCGACGGAGTCGCTGATGCCCTCGGTGGTGAGTCCGACGTCGCCGATGTCGGTCAGGATGCCCTCGGCGCCGAAGCGGGGGACGTCGGTCGAGTCGAGCAGCAGCACGTCGGGCAGGGTGTTCGACGAGGCCGCCTGCAGGATCTTCGTCGCGTAGTCCTCGGACAGCGTCTCGAGGTTCACCGTGAGGCCGAGGTCGTCGGCGCAGGCCTGGATCTGCTCGGCGTTCACAGAGGCGAAGGGCTCGTAGTAGAGGCCGCTCCACACGGTCAGCTCGACGCCCTCGAAGGACTCCGCGGCGCCGTCCGCGGCGTCATCGGACCCGGACGGCGTCGACGCGCACCCGGCGAGGAGCAGCGCGAGGGAGGCCCCGGCCGCGGGGAGCGCACGCAGGGCACGGCGGCGCAGGGGGGAAGGGCTCGGGTGACCCATGGGATGGTCCTTTCGGCTGCGGGGAGACCGCCCGCGGCGCGATGGCCGGGACAGGCGGGGTTCCGAGCCTCGCATCCTCCGTCCGGCGAGCGCCATCGGCAGAGCCCGGAGCGGAAATCATACGTAACAATCGCGTGTCCGGGGGGCGTGCTGCGACACGCTTCCAGACGGGACCGCCTCCCGGAACACGCCCGACCGCCGGAGATCCCGCCAAGACCGGACGGATTCCGCCGGAACGCTCCGGCGTTCGTGGCAACTCCGGCGTTCGTGGCAACTCCGGCGTTCGTGGCAACTCCGGCGTTCGTGGCAGCTCCGGCGTTCGGGGCAGCTCCGGGCTCAGGGGCCGGATCGGCAGGATCGGCAGGAGACTCAGGCGGATGCCGAGGGCACGACGACGAGGAGAGACGGATGAGCGGATCGGCGGGATCGGACGACAGGCAGTGGGTCGTCGTCGACACCGACACGGGGCTGGACGACGCGCACTCGCTGCTCTATCTGCTCGCCCAGCCGGATGTCGACGTCCTCGGGATCACGACGATCTACGGCAACTGCGAGGTGGAGGACTCGGCGCGGAACGTCGCGTACGTCCTGGACGTCGCCGAGCGCGGGGACATCCCGATCTACGGCGGCGCCGACCGGCCACTGGAGGGCGAGCCGTCGATCGCGTGGTTCGTCCACGGCCGCGACGGACTCGGCGACAGGGGCCTCACCGGGCCGCAGCCCGTGCTGCAGGACGAGTCGGCCGCCGACTTCCTCGTGCGCATCGCGAACGAGCACCCCGGCCGGGTCGACCTGCATCCGCTCGGCCCGCTGACGAACATCGCCCTCGCCCTGGAGAAGGACCCCGACCTCCTCCGGAAGTTCCGGTCGGTCGTGATCATGGGCGGCGCAGGCCCCTACCCCGCGCCGGGAGAGGCGACGGTCACCGACGCGAACACCGCGAACGACCGGCTCGCGGCCGAGCGCGTGTTCCGCGCGCCCAACGACGGCAACGTCGTGATGGTGGGCGTCAACGTGACCTCGCACGCCCTGCTCGAAGAGCACGTCACGACGCAGCTTCTCGCATCCGACCTGCCCTGGGCCCGCTTCGCGGGGACGACGCTCGACGCGTACAACGACTTCTACCAGTACAAGTGGGGCAGGCGGATCTCGGCCGCGCACGACGGGCTCGCCTCCGTCGTGCTGCACCGCCCCGAGATCGTCACCGGCTGGATCGAGGGGCCCGTCGACTTCACCCCGCACGGCGGCTCGCTCGCGACGCGCATCGCCCTCACCCACGAGGGCTACCCTCTCGTCTTCGGCACGCCGGAGGGGCCGACCGTGCGCGCGGTGACGTCGTTCGACCTCCGGGAGTTCCGGCGCCGCTTCGTGCACGCGCTGGCATACGGCACGACGCGGGGCGCTCTCGACGCGTAGCCGGCCCGACGCCGCGCTCGACGCCACGCTCGAGGCCCCGGCGCCGCGTCGACCGACGCACCGAGACCGCCGCGTCGAGATTCATATCGCGAAAGGTGCGCTTCCCGGGTGCCGCGAAGCGCACTTTCGCGATATGAGCGCGGGCGCAACCGCCGCGCGCTACGGCCGCCGGAACCGGCCGAGCAGATCGGCGTCGTCGTACCCGCGGCGGAAGAGACCTCTGCGTTGCAGCACGGGGACCACATGGTCGACGAGGTCCTCGAGCCCCGAGGGGAAGAGGTCGATCATGACGTTGAAGCCGTCGGCGGCGCCCGCGTCGAACCACTCCTGCATCGCGTCCGCGATGCGCTCGGGCGTCCCCGCGAGGAAGCGCTGACCGTAGCCGCCGAAGTCGCGCAGCAGGGCGCGCACGGTCGGACGCTCGTCGCGGATGCGGGCGAGGAGCACGCGACGATACCCCTCGGACCATCCGCCGCCCGCCTCCGCCTCGCGGACGAGCTCGTCCGGCAGCGGGCGCTCCAGGTCGACGTCCGACAGATCGAGGCCGAGCGCCTTCTCGAGCTCGCGCAGGCTGTACGTCGGAGGCGCCTGGTGCTCCCAGTGCTCGAACCTTTCCCCGGCCTCGCGCTCCGTGCTGCCGATGACGAGCGCCAGCCCGGGATAGACGCGGGGCTCGTCCGCCCCGCGCCCCGCCGCTGCGGCGTGCGCCTGGACGGCACGGCGATGGGCGGCGGACGCCGCGGGGTCGTGCGCGATCGAGTAGACGGCGTCCGCGACGCGGCCGGCGAGCCGCTCGCCCGCCGCGGATCCTCCCGCCTGCACGACGGCGGGGCGGCCGGGCACGACGGGATCGATCCCGAGTGACGCGTCGAACGACAGCCGGGCGCCGCGGTGACGCACCTCCTCGCGCGTGCCGGCGGCGTCCCAGAGCGCACGCACCGCCTGCACGAACTCCTCGGCCCTGTCGTAGCGCTCCGCCCGCTCGGGGAGTTCCTCGATCCCGAAGTTGCGCATCGCCTCGACGTCCCAGGTCGTCACGGCGTTCCACGCGAAGCGCCCGCCCGTGGCGACATGCAGCGAGAACAGCCGGCGCGCGAGCTCGACGGGCTCGTTGAGGGTCGTGGAGGCCGTCGCGACGAAGCCGACGCGCTCGGTCGCCGCGGCCATCGCCGGGACGAGCACGAGCGGATCGAGGTATTGCACGGGCCGGCTGCGCGGATCGGTGATCGCCGGACGGTCGGCGAGGAAGATCGCGTCGACCAGCCCCCGCTCGGCGAGGCGCGCGACCCGCTGCCAGTGACCGAGGTCGACGATCGCCTCGGGCACGATGTCGGGCGAGCGCCACGCCGCGGGGCGCTGGCCCACGCCGAGGACGTTGACGTTGATCGTGAGGCGCCGCGCATCCGGGCTCATGAGGCCTCCGGGACGTCGCCCACGAAGCGCGGGCCCGCGCCGGGGAGCTCGTCGAACGCGGGGACGGGCAGTCCGAGACGCTGGCGGAGAGTGCGAGGAGGGCCCGCCGCCGCTCTCCGCAGGCCGTCGGCGATCCGGAGGAGCCCGGCGGCCGTGCCGGTCTCCTGCACGCGCACGACGGCGGGGCTGCCGGGCGCCGCACCGGGAAGACGCCACTCGTCGCCGTCGGGGGTTCCGCGGACGACGAGGTCGACGTACGAGTGAGGGTCGTCGAGCGCGGCCTCGCCCTCGTCGACCGCGAAGACGGGGAGCTGCTGCGGGCTGCTCGGCACGTTGAGGGGGCCCGCGACCCGGTACTCCCCGTCCGCCCCGACGCGCCGGATGAGCGCGGTCTCGGCGAAGTGCGCCGCCGTGCCGTCGGCGGCGATGCTCTCGCGCGGCCAGCTCCGCCACAGCTGCTGCGCCACGCGGACGTGCTCGCGCGTGCGCGCATCCGCCCCGCCGCGCAGCGCCCAGGCGAAGCGGCCGCCGCTCAGCTGCTCGAGCGAGGCGAGACGCCGCGCGAAGTCGTAGGGATGGCCCGGAGCCCCGCCGGTCTCGACGACCAGCCACGCCGCGGGCAGCGCGTCGATGAGCAGGGCGGCCGCCGTCGCGGCGTCGAACGCCGTGCCGTCGCCGACCACGAGCGCCACGTCCCGGTCCGCGAGACGCGCTCCCGCCTCGGCGAGAAGAGCCCGATCGGCGGCGAGCTCCGCGGGAAGGCTCCCGCCCAGGCGCACGGCGACGAGCGCCCGCTCGGCCGCGTCCGTCGCGAGCCGCTCCTCGCGCAACGCGGCGCGCTCCTCGGCGGTGGCCACCGTCCCGATGCCGTGGAGCTCGCGGTCGGCGATCATCCGCGCCTTGAGCGCCACCGCGTTGTGCGTGGAGACCGTGCGGGCGTCCCGCCAGAAGCGGTCGAGCCCGAAGAGACGACGCAGGCGATCCGCATCGGCCGCACGACCGAGCGCGACGGGCAGCGCCATGAGCCGGTCTCCCGCGTCGACGGCCTGGGCCACGATCGCGAGCTGCGCGCGGAACACCGCCGTCTCGGCGTCGTACGCGAGCGCCTCCGCGTTCTCGGCGTGGGCGCCTGACCGCCCGGGACGGGCGAGCAGGGCGTCCTGTGCCGTCCCGACGAGCCCCGTCGCGCAGGCGAGCGACGCGTGCGCGGCCTCCGCGGAGGCGCTGATCCGCCCGTACTCCTCGAGCGCCGCGAACGGCGCGGCGCCGTGGGCACGCTCGACGTGGACGATGAGCTCGCGCGCCTTCTCGCGGGCGCCCTCCGCGATGCCGGCGAGCACCGCGAGGAGGACGAGCTGCTGCCATCCCGCCGTGCCGGGCTGCTGCGCGGAGAAGGGCCCGACGTCGAGCGGGTCGACCGGCACGTCCGCCAGCACCGTCGTGCCGCTGGCCGTCGCGCGCTGCCCGAAGCCGTCCCAGTCGTCGACGATCGACAGGCCGGGGGCGTCCGAGCGCACGGCGGCGATGACGAGCTCGCCGCCGTCGTCGACGGCGCTGTACTCGAGCCAGTCCGCGTAGGCGCTTCCCGTCGAGTAGCCCTTGTGCCCCGTGAGCACGAGGCCGCCGTCCGTGCGCGTGAGCCTCGTCGTGAACCGGCCGGCGCTGCCGTCGGCCTCCGTCCATCCCCCCGCGATCATCGCGCCGTCCGCGATGCGGCGCAGCCATCGCTCCCGTGCGGGGCCCGCAGGGCTCACGAGATGACGCTCGGTGGCGATGACATGGGTTCGCCAGCTCTGCGCGAGGCTCGCGTCCGCCGCGGCGACGGTCGCGACCGTCTCGATGAGCTCCGTCACCGACGCCCCGAGGCCGCCCTCCTCGACGGGAAGGCGCATCCGCCCGAAGCCGAGACGGCGCAGCCGGGCGGAGAAGCGCTGCGGCAGCCGTGCCGACGCATCGCTCGCCCGGGCCGCCGCGCGCACCTCGTCGAGCAGGGCGTCGAGCCCGGGCAGGATGGCGCGGGGGTCGGAGGGAGACACGCTCTCCACCGTACGGAGGCGAGCCGGAGTTCTGATACGTATGAAGCAAGATGACGGAGGACGCCCGCACGCCAGGGCACGCCGGTAGGCTCGCGCAGAGACGGGCGCCGTCGCGCGATCCGCCGTGACGCACGAGGAGCACGATGTCCACACACCCGAGCCGGACGGCCCATCCGCACGCCGCCGGCGCCGGGAACGACGTCGCCGCCGAGAGCGGTGTCGCAGCCGACGCGCTCCACGCCGGCAGGTCCGGATCCGCATCCGGGGATGAGGCCGACACCGTCGAGGCGCCGCGACCCCGCGACGAGAGCGGGACGACCGGAGACCCGCCCGATGCGCCCGTCTCGTGGGCCGACGGCGATCTCCTGCTGCGGGCCGCCGCCGCGTACGCGGCGATCGCCGACGCAGCCGCCCGCCGGGGTCGCGCGCTCACCGACGGACGACAGCGCGTTCTCTGGCAGGGCAACACGCCGCTCGCCGCCGACGACCCGCAGTTCCGTCGCCGGATCGGCGAGAACGCGGGCGCCGCACGCGTCGCCGTCGCGGCGGTGTCCGACCTGTTCGCGGCCGTCCGGGCGGGCGCCGCCGAGGAACGGGACGCGGTCGAGACGGTCGTCGGCGTCGCCGGACTCGCACGCACGCTCGCGACCGCGGCGTTCGAGACCCTGGGAGCCTCGTCGACGCTGCACGAGCACGGGTTCGACGCCCTGTGGCGCTCCGTGCACGAGTGGGATGCGCGCGTCGACCTTCCGGCCCTGCACCTGCGCGCGGGGAGCGGTGCGTGAGCCGCTCCCGCGAGCGCCGCGTCACCTCCGTCGACATCGCCCGCGCCATCGGCGTCTCGCAGGCGACGGTGTCGAACACGATCAACCGCCCCGAGCTCGTCGCGGAGGCGACCCGGGAGAGGGTCCTCACCGCCATGGACCGGCTCGGCTACGTCGTCAACGGCTCCGCCCGCACGCTCCGCTCGGGGGTGAGCAGCACGATCGGCGTGCTCGTGCTCGACGTCGCGAACCCGTTCTGGGGCGACGTCATCAAGGGCGTGGAGTCCGTCGCCTCCGAGGCCGCGTTCCCGCTCCTCATCGGGAGCTCCAACGAGGACCCCGACACGGAGTCCGCCGCGCTGTCGTCCTTCGACTCGCAGACCGTGCGGGGCGTGCTCGCGGCGCCGACCGATCCGGGCCTCCGTCCGCTCCGCCAGATGCACGCGCGCGGCACGCGCGTCGTGCTGCTCGACCGGGAGGATCCGGAGGGCGTGCTCCCCTCCGTCAGCGTCGACCACGCGCACGGCGCCGCCTCCGCCGCCCGGCACGTCATCGAGGCGGGGCATCGCGAGATCGCGTTCGTCAACGGATCGCACCGCGTCGCCTGGTGCGCGAGCAGGTCGGCCGGGGTCCGCGACGCGGCCGCGGGCGCCGACGACGTGCGGGTGCACGAGATCGAGATGCGCGGGATGAGCGCGGAGGAGGGGATGCGGGCCGTCCCGCGCGTCCGCGGTCTCGCGCCGCGCGTGACGGCGGTGCTGTGCGCCAACGACATGCTCGCGCTGGGCGTGCTCAAGGGGCTCATCGCGGCGGGCGTTCGCGTTCCCGACGACGTCTCGCTCGTCGGCTACGACGACAGCATCTTCGCGAGCATGATCTCCCCCGCCCTCACGACCGTCCGTCAGGACGGGCAGGAGATCGGCCGCCGCGCGGCACGTCTCCTCCTCGCGGACGACCAGGGCCGCGAGACCACCCGAGCGCTCCAACGTCCCGAGCTCGTGGCGCGGGGCTCCGTGCGCCGCCTATCACCCAGGAGGAACCCATGACCGACTTCGAGGTCCGATTCGACACGTCCACGGCCGACATCCACCGGCCCTACGCGGCCTCGGAGGACCGCTACACCGGCTTCGCCTACCGACGAGTGGGGACGTCCGGCCTGCTCCTCCCGCCCCTCTCCCTGGGCCTGTGGTGGAACTTCGGCGACGACCGGCCGTTCCGGGTGCAGCGCGAGGTGCTGCGCCATGCCTTCGACCACGGCATCACGCACTTCGACCTCGCGAACAACTACGGCCCGCCCAACGGCGCCGCCGAGGAGAACTTCGGCCGCATCCTCCGCACCGACTTCAAGCCGTACCGGAGCGAGCTCGTCGTGTCGACGAAGGCCGGATGGCCGCACTGGCCGGGCCCCCACGGCGACTTCGGATCGCGCAAGTACCTCCTCAACAGCCTCGACGAGTCGCTGGATCGGCTGAGCACCGACTACGTCGACATCTTCTACTCGCACCGCGTCGACCCGAGCACCCCGCTCGAGGAGACGATCGGGGCACTCGACCACGCCGTGCGCGCGGGCAAGGCCCTGTACGCCGGCATCTCGTCGTACTCGCCGGAGCGCACGCGCCGGGCCGTCGAGATCGCCACCGACCTCGGGACGCCCCTCGTCATCCACCAGCCCGCCTACAACCTGCTCAACCGCTGGGTGGAGGACGAGCTGCTCGGCACGCTCGACGACACCGGCCTCGGCCTCATCGCGTTCACGCCGCTCGCGCAGGGACTCCTCACGAGCAAGTTCCTGAACGACCCGCACGCGTCGCACGCGTCGAACCGCTACTCGTTCGACGAGAGCCACCTCTCCGAGAAGAACCTCTCCCGCGTGCGCGCACTCGCCGAGGTCGCGGGGCGCCGCGGCCAGACGCTCGCGCAGCTGGCGATCGCGTGGCTGCTGCGGGACCGTCACGTCACCTCCGTGCTCATCGGCGCATCGTCGACGACGCAGCTCGACGAGAACATCGCCGCGACGCGGAACACGTCCTTCACGGAGGAGGAGCTCGCCGAGATCGACCGCATCAGCCGCGACGAGGGCGACGCCGTGAACGTCTGGTCGCTGTCGTCCGACCTCTGACGGAGACGCCATCCGCACCTCGCCCGGGGCTCGTATGACGGAATCGACCCGGTTTCCGCGATGGACCGGGTCGATTCCGTCATACGAACACGGCGCTCAGCCGGCGTCCGGGCTCCCCGAAGCCGCCTCGGGCGTGCCGACGCTCCACAGGGGGTCCGGCAGGACGTCCGACAGGACCCACTCGCCCACCCAGCGGTTCTTGTAGAGCACGGGGTTGTGGCTCGACACCGTGCGGGCGTTGCGCCAGTGCCGGTCGAGACCGCCGTCGCGCGCGGTCGCCGAGGCGCCGAGCGCGTCGAACAGGCGCGACGCGATGCGCTGCACCTGCGCCGTCACGACCGACTGCGCCTGCGCGGCGCGGATCTCCGCGAGCCCCGCGGCCGTCCGCGCATCCTCCGCGGACGCCGCGCCGTCGCGGGCGGCGACGAGCGCCGCGTAGGCGGACTCGACGGCGTCGGCCACGGCCAGCACGGTCGCCTCCACGGCGAACGCCTCGGCGGCGAGCTCGCCGATGAGCGCCTGGATCTGCGCGTCGTCCTGCGCGCGCCCGGCCAGGCCATGGCTGTAGACGCGCGTGCGCGTCCGCACCCGCGCGGCGGCATCCGCCACGGCGTCCTGCGCGATGCCGGCAAGCACCGTGAGGAGAACGAGCTGGAACTGCGCGGTCTGGTACCCGAAGCGCTCGGCGACGGGAAGCACGTCCTCGGCGTCGACCGTCGCCTCCTCGAAGAGGATGGTCCCGGTGCCGGTGAGGCGCTGGCCGAAGCCGTCCCAGTCGTCGAGGACCGTGACCCCCTCCTGGTCGAGCGGGATGAGAGCCGCGACCTCCGCATCGTCCTCCGCGCGGGAGGCGAGCGCGTCGGTCCACGTGCCGAAGATGCTGCCGGTCGTGTAGAACTTCCGGCCCGTGACGCGCAGGCCGCCGTCCGCGCCCGCCACGATCTCGGTGCCGCTGCGGGCGAGGCTCTTGCCGGCCGGCTCGCTCCAGGCGTTCCCGACGACGGCGCCCGCCCGCAGGCGCTGGAGCCAGCGATCCCGGAACGCCGCGTCGGCGGTGGTGATCGTCTGCTCCACGAGCGCGAGGTGCCCGCGCAGGATCTGCGGCAGGTTGGCGTCCGCCGCGGCCACCGCGATGAGGACGCGGGCGAGCGGCCGCCACCCGAGCCCCCATCCGCCCTCCGACGCCGGCACGCGCGCCAGCGTGAGCCCCGCGTCGCGCAGGAGGTCCACCTCCGCGACCGGCAGACGCCGCTCGCGCTCGCGCTCCGCGGCGCCCTCCGCGATCTGCTCGACGACCGGCCGGATGCGCCGGACGACGTCCTCGGGGACGCCCTCCCAGCGCTGCTCGACGAACTGGGACATGTCGTTCCTCCTGGTCACGTGTAGAGGGAGATCGGCTGGACGGCGCCCGTGAGGAAGTGCGCGCCGACCTCGAGCTTCTTGAAGTCCACGGGATCGTGCAGCGAGTGCGTGCGGGCGTTGCGCCAGTGCAGGTCGAGCCCGACGTGAGACGCCGTCGAGCTCGACCCCGTCGCCTCGAAGACGCGGTTCGCGACGTCGACGGCGGTGTCGCTCGAGACCGCCTTCAGCTGCGCCACCTCGATCGCGAGCGCCGCACGGTCGTCGGCGGTGACGGCCGATCCCCGGTCGATCGTGCGGTCGAACGAGCGGTTCACGCGGTCGGCGAGCGCCTCCACGGCGGCGACCCGCGAGACGAGCTCGCCGTAGAGGCGCTGCACGAACGGGTCCTCGCGGTAGGTGTCGGCGGCGCTGAGGAACCACGAGTTCGGCCGCGCGAGGGTCAGCTCCCGCCCCTGGGCGAGCGCGCCCTGCGCGATGCCGAGGTAGAGGTTGCCGAACACGAGCTGGATGCCGGGCGTCACGAGGCTCTGGAACGGCTCGTCCGTGCCGAGGCCCAGCACGTGCTCCGGGCCGACCCGCACGTCGTGGTACCGCACGGTGTTGCTCGCAGAGAGACGCTGGCCGAGGTTGTCCCAGTCGTCCACGAGCTCGACGCCCGGATGCCCGTACGGGAGCACGAGGTAGGCGAGACGGCCGTCGTGCTCGCCGCCCTCGACGACGGCGTTCACGAGCAGCGCCTCGCCGACCCCCGACCCCGTCGAGAAGCGCTTGAAGCCGTCGAGTCGGAAGCCGGCGCCGTCGGGCCGCAGCACGAGGTTCGGGTCGACCGGGTTGACCGAGTCGCCCCAGATCCACCGGCCCTCGATCGTGCGGCGCAGCCATCCCTCCCGCTCGGCGGCCGGCGCGACGAAGGCGACGTTCGCCGAGTTGATGTAGTGGTAGCCCAGCAGCTGCGCGATCGACGCATCGGCTCGCGCGAGGACGCGCACGACGAGGAACGCCGACTCCCAGTGCCCGCCCCCGCCGCCCAGCTCCGCGGGGTCGAGCAGGTTGACGAGGCCCGACTCCTGCAGCAGCCGCGACTCGGCGAACGGCTGCTCGCCCCGACGGTCGCGCTCGAGCGCGTCCGCGGCGAGCGTCACGGCCACCTCCTCGGCCACCCGCGTCCAGCGGTCGCGCTCCGCGTCGTCCGCGACGCCGCTCCAGTGGGTGCGCCTGGTCTGCTCCACGGCCTCGGACATGGCGTTCTCCTTCGTGATGTGGTCGGTGGTCGTGTGCGGGATCAGGCCTCGGACGCGTGTCCGTCGGCCGCGCTCCGCCGCCCCGCGTACGCGCCGCGATAGGCGTGCGCGGGATGCCATTCGGGCACGGTCGCGCTTCCGCTCAGCCGCTCGCGGAGCGTCACGCCGTCCGGCGCGTCCTCGACGCGGCCGCGACGACGCAGCTCCGGCACGACGAGGTCGACGAAGTCCTCGAACGTCCCGGGCGTGACGACGTAGGCGAGGTTGAACCCGTCGACGCCGCCGACGTCGACCCAGCGCTCCAGCTCGTCGGCCACCGTCTCGGGGCTGCCGACGATCACGGGCCCGATTCCGCCGATCCCGACGTACTCCGCGATGTCGCGCGGCGTCCATTCGCGCGTGGGGTCCGCGACCGTGAAGATCGCGAGCGCCGAGCGGGCGGCGTCCGTGTCGACGTACTTGAGCGGCCGATCCGGGTCGAGCTGCGACAGGTCGAGCCCCGACCATCCGCCGTACAGGGCGAGCGCCCCGTCGACGGAAACGTATCGACGGTACTCGTCGAGCTTGCGCCGGGCCGCCTCGTCCGTCTCCGCGACGACGACCGTCGTGAGCGTGAGGATCTTCACGGAGTCGCGGGGCCGGCCGAGCGCCTCCGCGCGATCGCGGATGTCGTCGGTGGTCTTGCGCGTGAGCTCGGGGACGATGCCGTTGATGAAGACCGCCTCGCCGTGCTTCGCGGCGAACTGCCGGCCGCGCGCGGAGGCGCCGGCCTGGAAGATGACGGGCGTGCGCTGCGGCGACGGCTCGGCGAGATGGATGCCCGGCACGCGGAAGCGCGCGCCGCTGTGGCCGATCGGATGGACGAGGGCGGGGTCGGTGAAGACGCCCTCCTCGCGGTCGCGCCGCACCGCGGCGTCCTCCCACGAGCCCTCCCAGAGCTTGTAGACGACGTCGAGGAACTCCTCGGCCGCCTCGTAGCGGTCGTCGTGGGCGATCTGATGCTCCAGCCCGAGATTGCGCGCGGCGCTGTCGAGGTACGAGGTGACGACGTTCCATCCGATGCGGCCCCGCGTGAAGTGGTCGAGCGTCGAGAACGTGCGCGCGAGCGCATACGGCTGCGCATACGTCGACGCCACCGTGACGCCGAAGCCGAGACGGCTCGTCGCCGCGGCCATCGCCGAGACCTGCAGCAGCGGGTCGCCGACGGGCACCTGCGCCGCGTCCCGCAGCGAGGCGGCGGCGGAGTCCTGGTACACGTCGTACACGCCCACCACGTCGGCGAGGAACAGGGCGTCGAACCCGCCGCGCTCCAGCAGCTTCGCCAGCTCGATCCAGTACTCGAGCCGGTTGTACTCGTCGGCCCGGTTCTCGGGATGACGCCATAGGCCGGGCGCCTGATGGGTGACGCACGTCATGTCGAATGCGTTGAGGACGATCCGGGACGTCATCGCACCTTCTCTCTGCGGGGACGGGCACTCGGGGACGGGCCGGAACGTTAGCACGGCCGCTCCCCGGGCTCCCAGACGACTCGACACCGGACGACACAGGGGCACGGAAGGCCGCGAGATTGCGGTCTCTTACGCCCCCGTTGGACGCATCGCACGGCCTGCGGACAGAATCGCCCAGGTGCGCGGCGCCCTCTCCCGACGCCCTGCCGCGCCCGAACAGGAGGCCGTCATGTCCGCATCCATCAGAAACCGCCGCCTCGTGCGGGCCGCGGCGGTGTCCGCCGTCGCAGCGCTCTCGGTCACGCTCGCGTCCTGCTCGGGCGACACGGGCTCCGGAGGCGACGCGGGCGGCGAGGAGCTCACCGTGCTCCTCATCACGTCGCACGAGGGCGCGTCCGAGCGGCTCGCGGAGCGCTACGAGGAGGAGACGGGAGTGACCATCAACCCGGTCATCGTCCCCTACGACGAGATCGGCAACACCCTCGCCCTCGACCAGCAGTCCGGCGCCAACGAGATCGACGTCGCAGCGCCCTGGTACGTATCAATCGGCGATCTCGCCGCCGACGGCGCCATCCAGGACCTCACCGACTGGATCGAGGGCACGCCTGAGATCGACGAGGACGACTTCATCCCCTCGATCTACGACCCCTACACGCTCGTCGACGACCGCCGCTACGGCCTGCCCTTCGACGGCGACACGCAGGTGCTCTTCTACAACGAGGAGATCCTCGAGCGGAACGGCTTCGCCGAGCCCCCGGCCACCTGGGACGAGTACGTGGAGCAGTCCCGCGTCATCACCGAGAACGAGAGCGCGGACGGCGTCTACGGCAACGTGATCTTCGGCCAGAAGTCGCCGCTCATCCTCGGCGCGAGCTTCGCCAACCGCCTCGCCGGGTTCGGCGGGGAGTTCCTCGACGAGGACGGCGAGCCCGTCATCGACTCCCCCGAGGCGGTCGCCGCGGCGCAGTCGCTCGCCGACTCGATCGCGTCCGCTTACCCCACGCCCGCCGAGACCGCCTTCGGCGAGGGCAACTCCGCCTGGTACGCCGGCAACGCGGCCTTCATCGAGAACTGGACCGACCTCGGCGTCGGCTCGCAGACGAACCCCGACTCCACGGTCGCCGACAAATGGGGCGTGACGCTCCTGCCCGTCGGCGGCGACAACACCGAGCAGCGCGCCTCGCTCGTCGCCGGCTTCACGTGGGTCATCGCGGCGAACACGGACAAGACCGAGCTCGCGCAGGACTTCATCCAGTGGGCCGCCTCGAGCGAGGTCAACGAGGAGCTGCTCGTCGCCGACCCGCAGACGGGCATCGACCCCAACCGGCTGTCGTCGCTCGAGAGCGACAGCTACGGAGAGGCCTACCCGGAGCTGCAGGAGGTCAACCGCGCGACGCTCACGGGCGCCCTCGCCTGGCCGACGGGCGAGAACGCCACGCAGGCCGCCGAGGCGCTCACCGACGAGCTCGCCAAGCTCATCGCCGGCGACGTCACGGCGCAGGAGGCGCTCGACGCCGTGCAGGCCGAGTGGGAGCAGCTCCTTGGCTGACGCCGCCATCGCGGTGCGCCCGCCCCGACGCCCCCGTCCGGGGCGGCAGGCGTGGGCGCACCGCCTCTTCGTCGCGCCGAGCGTGCTCACGCTCCTCGTGCTCGGCGTCTATCCGCTGCTCTTCATCGTCGCCGCGGCGTTCACCGACTCCTCCCTCGGCAATCCGTTCCGCGAATGGGTGGGGACGGCGACGTTCGAGACCGTCCTCGCGGACGGCGATGCGATCGCCGCACTGTGGCGCACGGTGGCCTACGCCGTCGCCGTCTCGGCGGCGAGCCTCGTGCTCGGCGTCGTCACCGCCGTCGCGCTCGCGGGCGCCGTGCGGAGCGGCGCCATCGTCCGCACGCTCCTGCTCCTGCCGCTCATCACCCCGCCGGTCATCGTCGGCACGCTGTGGAAGCTCGTCTACAACCCCGGCGGCGGCCTCCTCGCGGTCGTGTTGGGGCTCTTCGGCGTGCCCGCGGCGTCCGTGGCCCCGCTGTCCTCCACGACCTGGGCGCTCCCCGCCATCGCCGTCGCCGACGTGTGGGAGTGGACGCCGCTCGTGGCCATCCTCGTGTTCGCCGCGCTCGTCTCGCAGGATCCGGAGCCGATCGAGGCCGCCCGGCTCGACGGCGCCCACGGTGTCCGTCTGTTCCGGCACATCACCCTCCCCTCGATCGCCGGGGTCGTCGCATCCGCCTTCTTCATCCGGCTCGTCCTCGCCTTCAAGGTGTTCGACCTGATCTTCACGATGACCTCGGGAGGGCCGGGGCAGGCCACGACGACCGCCTCGTACCTCATCTACCAGGCGGCGCTGCGCGAGTTCGACGTCGGCAAGGCGTCCGTCATCACCCTCCTCCTCGCCGTGGTGGTGACCGTCGCGACGGTGCCCGTCGCGATCGCCGCCCGCAGATTGCAGAGGAACCATGAGCACTGACCTCGTCACGGCGCCTCGCGCACGCAGGAACCCGACCGCGGGAAGAGGCATCGGGGCGACCGTCCTGCTCGCCGTGCTGCTGGTCTTCTTCACCTTGCCGCTCGCGTACCTCGTTTCGGTGTCCCTCATGGGGCGGGACGAGACGGGCCAGGGCCTGCTCGTCTCGACGAACCCGCAGTGGTCGAACTGGTCGGACGTCGTCACGCAGTCCGACCTGCTGCGCGCGATCGGGAACTCGCTCTTCGCCGCCCTCGTCGGCGCGGCCCTCACCCTCGTCCTCGCCGTGCCGGGCGCCTGGGCGATCGTGCGCTTCCGCACCGGGGGCGCCACGCTCGCGGCGACCGTGACGAGCCCGTGGCTGCTGCCGCCGATCGTGGCCGTCGTCCCGCTGTTCACGTTGCTGCGGGTGCTGTCGCTCAACAACACCCTCATCGGGCTCACGCTCGTCTACGCGCTCATCAACGTGCCCGTGGCCGTCTGGCTGCTCGAGGGCTTCGTCCGCCGGCTCCCGGTCGAGATCGAGGAGGCGGCACGGCTCGACGGCGCGGGATCGTTCCGGCTGCTCGCGAGCATCGTGACGCCGCTGCTCCTGCCCGCGCTCGTCGCCATCGGCATCATCGTCGCGGTGCTGAACTACAACGAGTTCCTGCTGGCGACCTTCCTCACCCAGAGCCCCGACTCCCAGACGCTGCCCGTCGTCCTCTCCCTGTTCTACGGCGAGCGCACACCCCACTACGGGAAGATCGCCGCGGCGTCCGTCATCGGCGTGCTGCCCCTGTTCGCCACGGCCGTGGTGCTCCAGCGGCACCTGGTCGGAGGCCTCGCGGTCGGGGCGGTGCGGTAGGACCGGGTCCGCGCCGTCCCGGATTTCCCGCGGGTTACGGGATGGCGAAAGCCCGGGCCGGGCGCACGTCCGTGCACTACCGTGAGCGTCATGCGCGCCATCCGTCGCTTCACCGTCCGCCCCGTCCTGCCCGAGCCGATCGCCGCGCTCGGCACGCTCGCGACGAACCTCCGCTGGTCGTGGCATGCACCCACACAGGACGTCTTCGCCGCGGCGGAGCCGGAGGTGTGGGCGTCCACGCAGGACCCGGTGCGAGTGCTGGGCGCGCTCACGCGCGGGCGCCTCGACGAGCTCGCCTCCGACGACGCGTTCCTCGAACGGCTGGGCCAGGCGCAGGCGAGCCTCGACGCCTACCTCTCGGATGACCGCTGGTACCAGCGCGCCATGCCGCACGGGCCGCGGTCGATCGCGTACTTCTCCCCCGAGTTCGGCGTCACGGCCGTGCTGCCGCAGTACTCCGGCGGGCTCGGGATCCTGGCGGGCGATCACCTGAAGGCCGCGAGCGACCTCGGCGTCCCGATCGTCGGCGTCGGCCTGCTCTATCGGCACGGCTACTTCACCCAGTCGCTGTCGCGCGAGGGATGGCAGCAGGAGAGCTACCCGCTGCTCGACCCCGACGAGCTGCCCCTCACGGCGCTGCGCGAGGCCGACGGGAGCCCCGCGACGGTCTCCATCGCGCAGCCGGGCGGCCCCGACCTCGTCGCCCGCATCTGGGTCGCGAAGGTCGGCCGCGTGCCCCTTCTGCTGCTCGACACCGATGTCGAGGGCGCACCGGAGCACCACGTCGCCGTGACCGACCGGCTCTACGGCGGCGACGTCGAGCACCGCCTCCGCCAGGAGCTGCTGCTGGGCGTCGGCGGTGTGCGCGCCGTGCGCGTGCACAGCCGCATCACGGGCGCGCCGGAGCCCGAGGTCTATCACACCAACGAGGGGCACGCGGGGTTCCAGGGCCTCGAGCGCATCCGCGAGCTCACGTCCGGAGAGAGCGGCCCCGGGCTCCCCTTCGACGCCGCGCGAGAGGTGTGCCGCGCCTCCACCGTCTTCACGACGCACACGCCCGTTCCCGCCGGCATCGACCGGTTCCCGCGCACGCTCATCGAGCAGTACTTCTCCTCGGACGGCGCCACGCCGGGCGTCCCCCTCGACCGCGTGCTCGCACTCGGCGCGGAGGAGGACCCCGGCGTCTTCAACATGGCCGTCATGGGATTCCGGCTCGCGCAGCGCGCGAACGGCGTCTCGGAGCTGCACGGCCAGGTGAGCCGCGGGATGTTCCACGGCCTGTGGCCCGCCTTCGACGAGGCCGAGGTCCCGATCACATCCATCACGAACGGGGTGCACGCCCCGACGTGGGTCGCACGCGAGCTGCAGGGGCTCATCGCCGAGCTCGGCGCCGACGCCGACGGCGACCCCGCCGAGTTCGAGCGCGCGATCGCAGCCGTGCCCTTCGACCGGATGTGGGGGCTCAAGCACGGGATGCGCCGACGGCTCGTCGACGACGCGCGCTCGCGGCTGCGCGCCTCATGGCACGGGCGCGGCGCCTCCGACGCCGAGCTCGGATGGATCGACGAGGCCCTGTCGCCGGACGTCCTGACGATCGGCTTCGCCCGCCGGGTCCCCTCCTACAAGCGCCTCACCCTCATGCTGCGCGACCCCGAGCGGCTCAGGCGCATCCTGCTCGACCCCGACCGCCCCGTGCAGCTCGTGATCGCGGGCAAGGCCCATCCCGCCGACGACGGGGGCAAGAGGCTCATCCAGGAGCTCGTGCGCTTCGCCGACGACGCGGAGGTGCGCCACCGCATCGTCTTCCTGCCCGACTACGACATCGCCATGGCGCTGCCCCTCTACCCCGGCTGCGACGTGTGGCTCAACAACCCGCTCCGCCCCTATGAGGCGTGCGGCACGAGCGGTATGAAGGCGGCGCTCAACGGCGGGCTCAACCTCTCCATCCTCGACGGATGGTGGGACGAGTGGCACGACGGCGGCAACGGCTGGGCCATCCCCTCCGCCGACGGCGTCGACGACCCCGACAAGCGCGACGACCTCGAGGCATCCGCGCTCTACGACCTCCTCGAGCACGAGATCGCGCCGCGCTTCTACGACCGGGACCCGGACGGCCTGCCCGCGCGATGGCTCGAGATGCTGCGGCACACCCTCGTCTCGCTCGCCCCGAAGGTCCTCGCCACGCGCATGGTGCGCGACTACGTGCGCGAGCTGTACGGACCCGCGTCGTCGAGCTCCCGCGCCCTCGACGGCGGGTACGCCGGCGCCGTCGAGCTGGCGGAGTGGAAGGCCCGCGTGGCGGACGGATGGCCCGCCGTGCGCGTCGAGCACGTGGAGTCGGGCGGCGCGGGCGATGCCGCCGAGGTCGGGACGTCGCTCCCCGTGCGCGCATTCGTCGCCCTCGGCGGGCTCTCGCCCGACGACGTCTCCGTGCAGCTCGCGTGGGGACGCGCCGTGGGCGACGACGAGATCGCCGACCCGCAGCTCACGCCGCTGACCCTCGCCGAGACGTACGAGGGCGGGCGCCTCTGCTTCTCCGGCGCCATCCCGCTCGACCGGTCGGGCGCCTTCGGGTACACCGTGCGCATCGTGCCGCGCCATCCCCGGCTGGCGTCGGTCGCCGAGCTCGGCCTGGCGACCGTGGCGTAGGCGCCGATCCCCGGGCTCAGCCCGGCCAGACCGCGCGGAGCACCTGGACGAGCTCGTCCACCCCGACCCCGGCCTTGACGCCCTCCTGGGCGAACCGCCGCGCACCCTCCACAACGGCGGGAGGCGTCGCGCTCGCGGTGCGACTGACACGAGTGCCGGCGCCCGTGCGGGTGGAGAGCAGCCCCTCCTCCTCGAGCGCCTTGTACGCCTTGGCGACCGTCCCCGGGGCGATCGCGAGGTCCTTGGCGAGCTGACGGACCGAGGGCAGGCGCGCATCCCCGAGCAGGCGTCCCGAAACGATCAGCCCTCGCAGCTGGTCGCGGATCTGCTCGGCGGGCGGAGCGCCGGACGACAGGACGATGCGAAGCGTCATCGCGCACCCTGAGCAAGAGCCTCGACACGGCGGGCGGGGATCCGGAGGGCGAGGAGCAGCAGGCCGAACAACAGTGCGAACCCGGCGGATGCGAGCACGAAGGCACTCACCGAGAAGAACGGGCCGAACCCGGCGATGGGCGATCCGGCCTCCAGCGATCCGCCCGCCGCCGGGAACGACCCCCGGATGGACGCCGCCCCGGCGAGCGAGCCGAAGATCTCACCGAGGTGGAGGAGGAGAGCGCCCACCGCAGCGAGGACCGTCTCGCGACTCAACGAACGCCGGACGGCGATGTCCTCATCGCGGTGGACGGCGAGTGGGGGCCGTGCGATGAGCGAGAGGCCGGCGATCAGAACCGCACCGAGCGCCACCAGCGCAACGAGCGAGGGCGCGGAGTAGTACCAGCCGTAGATGGTGGTACCGATGCTGGCGGTGCCGAGGTCGACGGTGTAATCGGTGTAACGTCCTTCGGCCGAGGGACTCGACGCGAGGCCTGTCAGCACAGTGACGACGACGATCGCTGCGGTGATCGCACCGAGCGCGACCCACCATGCCGGCCGAGTGAACGACGCGATCGTGCGCGGCGACAACTCGGCCACGCCTCCCGCACCGCGCGTCCGCGGGCGCAGCACGATGAGAAGAAGGGTGCCGACGATGCCCGCCGCGAGCGGCGTGACGAAGATCACGATCTGGCGCAGGTCATGGGCGTCGCCGCCGCTGAGCCATTCGAATGCGAACGGCAGTTGCAGGACCACGGCGACGCCGAGCACGAGGACGATCACAGCCCCGGCGCCGACGAGACTCGCCGTCGCGGCACGACGCGGCGTCGCGACCGCTCGGCCCCGCCACGACGCTATGCCCCGCAGGACGAGCGCGATGAGAAGCCCGACCACCGCCGGGGCGAACACGTGCAGGAGAGCGAACCAGACCATGAGCCACCTCACCGTCGTCGACTTGTATCAGCACGATGATACACTATGTATCAGTGGATTGATACATTTCTGACGTCCCTCCCGGATGCCCGAGACCATCCGCCGGCCCGCCACGCAGGATCACTTGGACGTCCGTTGGTGCCGTTGTGCCGTTCTCAGCGGCCAGAACCGCACAACGGCACCAATCCTCTGCACACGTCACGCGTCGTTGGTGCGGAAGTGCCGTCATCCGGCGCGAGAACAGCGCTTTCGCACCGATGAAGGACGGCTAGACCCACTCCCGACGCGCGGGATTGCTCACCTCGGGCGCGCGGCGCTCAGCGGAGACCGGTGCCGCCCAGCGCACGGCGTTCGCGAGCACGCGCCGCACCTGCGGGTGGAAGTAGACGGGGTACTCCTGGTCGCCGGGGCTGAAGTAGAAGATGCGGCCGCGTCCCCGCGTGAACGTCACGCCCGAGCGGAACACCTCCCCACCCTCGAACGAGCTGATGAAGACCTGGTCGTCGGGGTTCGGGATGTCGAAGTGCTCGCCGTACATCTCCTGCCGGTCGATGACGATCGGATGCTCCACCCCCTCGGCGATCGGATGCCCCGGCGCCGTCGTCCACACGAGCTCGCGTTCGCCGTCGTTGCGCCACGCGAGCGAGCAGGTCGCCCCGAGCAGACGGGTGAAGACCTTCGCGAAGTGGCCGGAGTGCAGCACGATCAGGCCCATGCCCCCGAGCACGTGCCGCTGCACGCGCGCCACCGCCTCGTCCGACACGTCCTCGTGGGCGACATGACCCCACCACAGGAGCACGTCCGTCGCCGCCAGCGCCTCCTCCGCGAGCCCGTGCTCGGGGTCGGCCAGCGTCGCGGTCCGCACGGAGACCTCGTCTCCGAGCAGCTCGCCGAGCCCCTGGGCGATGGCGCCGTGGATGCCGTCCGGGTAGATCTCCCGGATGGCCGGCTGCGTGGTCTCGTGGACGTTCTCGTTCCACACGAGTGCGCGGATGGTCATGCGTCTCCTCCGATGATGCGCAGGTCCTCGTCGAGGGCGACCTCCCGGCCGGCCGTCGCGGAAGCGTAGCAGGCGTCGACGAGCCGGGCGCGGCTCAGCCCGACGCTCCCATCGTGCTCTCGCCACGTCGACGGGTCGGCGACGTGCGCGAGGAACGTCTCGACGACCGCCGCGTGCCCGCGACCGGCCGGCGCCTCGACCCGGGTGTCGAGCCTCTCCTCGCCGTCTCCCGTGAAGACGGTCAGCTCGCCGGACGGGGCGTAGTCGACCACGGACAGGTCGGCGCCGCCCTCGGTGCCGTAAAGCGTGATGCCGAACTCGTCGGGCGTCGACCGGTGCGAGGCCCAGCTCGTCTCCAGCACGATCGACCCGCCGCCCTCCAGCCGCAGCAGGACCGCGGCGAGGTCCTCGACCTCGTACGCGGATCCGGTGCCATGCTTGACGCCGCCGGACCCTCCGAGGCCCCGCGGACCGAGCTCGGCGTGCGTGACGGCGGAGACCGCGGTCACGCGCGGCTCGCCCATGAGGTGCAGCGTCCAGTCGAGCACGTGCACGCCGAGGTCGACGAGGGGTCCGCCTCCCGCCATCTCCGCGCTCGTGAACCAGCTGCCGAGCGCGGGGATGCCGGCCCGGCGCAGCCACATCGCGCGCGCGTGGTACGGCCGGCCGATCGTGCCGTCCTCGACCGCGGCGCGCACGGCCTCGATGTCGCCGCGACGACGATGGTTGAACGTCACCTCGAGGATCCGCCCGGCCTCGCGAGCGGCATCGACCATCGCCTGGCCCTCCTCGCCCGTGCGCGCGAGGGGCTTCTCGCTGAGCACATGCGCGCCGACCCGCAGGGCCGCGATGGCGATCGGCGCATGCAGGAACGTCGGCACCGCCACGCTGATCACGTCGAGGTCGCCCCGCGCGACGAGCTCCTCCCCGTCGGCGTATGCGCCGGTCACGCCGTACTGCGCGGCGAGCTCTGCGCGGACGTCGTCCTCCTTGCCCGCGATCGCGACGAGGTCGACCCCGGGGGCCGCGTCGTAGGCGGCCATGTGCTGCTGTCCGGCCCAGCCGATGCCGACGACGCCGGCGCGGATCCTGCCCGGCTCGTTCTGCTCGTGGGGGATGGATGGACGCTCGGTCACGGGTTCTCGACCTCCCGCCGCCTCGGCGGCATCGTCTCTGCGTGCGGTCGAGGCGGACGGGGAACGTGTCCTCCTCGACACTATTATTTAGACTCCAAATTTATACCCTGGACCGCGAGACGCCAAACGACCGCCCTCTCGCGGCGGCCGGCGGCGGTCACAGCGACTGCATCACGACCACGGTGCGCGGGCCCATGACGAGCGGGGCGTCGACGGTGACGCGCGTGCCCTCCGCCACCGCGGCGTCCGTGGACAGCACGACGTCTCCCATCCGGATCCACTCGTTCTCGGGGAACGTGATCGTCACCTCCGCCTCGCCCGCGTTGAGCCAGAGCAGGAAGGAGCTGTCGACGAGCTGCTCCCCCCGCGGGCCGGGCTCGCGCAGCGGGCCGCCCGAGACGAACATCCCGATCGTCTTGAGACCCGCGTCGGCCCAGTCGTCCGTCCGCATCCGGCGCCCGGCGGGGTGGAGCCAGACGAGGTCGGCCGGGCCGCCCTTGATCGTCGGCGACCCCTCGAACCAGTGGCGCTGACGGAGCGCCAGATGCTCCCGGCGCAGCCTCAGCGCCGCCTTCGTGATCTCGTACACGTCGAGCCACGCGTCGTCGGGGCGCCAGTCGACCCAGGAGATCTCGTTGTCCTGGCAGTAGGCGTTGTTGTTGCCGCCCTGCGTGCGGCCGCGCTCGTCGCCCGCCGTGATCATCGGCACGCCGTTCGAGAGGCACAGCGTCACCATGACGTTGGCGGCCTGGCGGCGCCGCAGCGCGACGATCGCCGGATCGTCGGCCTCTCCCTCGACGCCGTGATTCCACGAGCGGTTGTTGTCCGTGCCGTCGCGGTTCTCCTCGCCGTTCGCCTCGTTGTGCTTGCGGTCGTAGCTCACGAGGTCGCGCACCGTGAAGCCGTCGTGCGCGGTGACGAAGTTCACGGAGTTGTAGGCCGAGCGCCCGTCGTCGGCGTAGAGGTCGCTCGATCCGGCCAGGCGGGTGGCGACGTCGTGGATCGCGCCCTGCGCTCGCCAGAAGTCGCGGATGGTGTCGCGGTACTGGTCGTTCCACTCCACCCAGGGCGGCGGCATCCTCCCGACAAGGTAGCCGTCCGTCGAGACGTCCCACGGCTCGGCGATGAGCTTCACGTGCCGCAGCACGGGATCCTGGTCGACGGCGACGAGGAAGGCGCTCCGGAAGTCGATGTCGTGTCCGGTGCGCGTGAGGGCAGAGGTGAGGTCGAAGCGGAACCCGTCGACGTGCATCTCCGTCACCCAGTACCGCAGCGAGTCGAGGATCAGCCGCAGCGCGAACGGGTCGGACGTGTCGACGGTGTTGCCGCATCCCGTGACGTCCCAGTACGCGTCGTCGAAGCCGCTGCCCTCGCCGATCACGCGCTTGTAGAACCCGCGGTCGTCGAAGCCGCGGAAGGACAGCGTGGGGCCGCCGGGACCGGCCTCGGCCGTGTGGTTGTAGACGACGTCGAGGATGACCTCGATGCCCGCCCGGTGCATCGCGCCGACCATCCGCTTGAACTCGTCGACCTGCCCGCCGCGATCGCCCGAGGCCGAATAGGCCGCGTCCGGCGCGAAGTAGCAGAGCGTGTTGTAGCCCCAGTAGTTGACGACGCCCCGCTCGAGCAGGGCGGGCTCGGAGAAGAACTGCTGCACGGGGAGCAGCTCGACGGCCGTGACGCCGAGATCGCGCAGGTACTCCACGACGGCCGGCTCCGCGAGGCCCGCGTAGGTTCCGCGCAGCGGCTCCGGGACGCGGTCGTGCAGCTTCGTGAAGCCCTTCACGTGGAGCTCGTAGATCACGGTGTCGCGCCACCGCGTCCTCATGGGCTCGTCGCCCTCCCAGTCGAACGACGGATCGACGACGACGCTGCGCGCGGTGTACGCGGCCGAGTCGGTGTCGTCGCGGACGGTCTCGTCGTCCTCGCGCGCCCCGTGGATCGGCTGCTCCGCGATGATCGTGCCGCTCGTCGCGAGGGCGTAGGGATCGAGCAGCACCTTCCGCGGGTTGAAGCGGTCGCCGTTCGCCGGATCCCACGGCCCGTCGACCCGGTAGGCGTAGCGCTGCCCGGGCGCGATGCCGGGGATGGCGCCGTGCCAGACGCCCAGCGAGCTCTCGGTGAGCTCGTGCCGCGTCTCGCGGCCCGCCTCGTCGAAGAGGCACAGCCACATGCGCGTCGCACGCGGGGCGTGGACGGCGAAGTTCGTCGACTCGGCGCTCCACGTCGCACCCAGCGGCCGGTCGCGTCCGGGCCAGATCGCCGTCGTCTCACCCATCCGGGTCCATAGCTGCGGGCTCACACGGTCATTGTCCACGAGGTGACGACGGGGAGCAGCCATTGCGCGTCGGCGCTCCGGGACGAGAAGCGCATCCGGCGCGCGGCGTCCTAGCCGAGCACGGCCTCGATCTCCGCACGCGTCGGCATGGCCGGAGCCGCTCCCGGCCGCGTGACGGAGAGGGATGCTCCGGCCGTCGCCGCCTCGACGGCCTCCGGGAGCCCGGCGCCGCAGGCGAGCCAGGCGATGAGCACGCCGACGAAGGTGTCGCCGGCGCCCGTCGTGTCGACCGCGTCGACCGTCCGCGCCGGCACGACGTCGACGATCTCGCCGCCGCGGGCGATCAGGGCGCCCCGCGAGCCGCGCGTGACGATGACCGTGCCGGCCCGCTCGCTGAGACGCCGGGCCGCAGCCTCGCCGTCCTGCTCGCCGGAGAGCGCCAGCGCCTCCGACGCGTTCGGCACGAGGATGTCGACGAGCGGCAGCAGGCGAGCGGCCCCCGCGACGACGGGCGCGGGGGTGAGGACGGTCAGCGCGCCGGCGTCCCGCCCTGCGGCGAGCGCCCGCTCGACCAGCCCGAGCGGTCGCTCGAGCTGGAGGACGACGGCGGATGCCCGGGCGATCTGCGCGCGGTCGGCCTCCGCGAGCGCCGCCTCGCCGTTGGCGCCCGCGACGACGACGATGCTGTTCTCGCCGTCGTCGAGGACGCTCACCTGCGCGATGCCCGTCGGCTCCGCGGATGTGCGCAGGGCCGCCGTCCCGATTCCCTCGGCCTCGAGGAAGCCCCGCAGCTCGCGCCCGAACCCGTCGTCGCCCACGGCGCCGCCGAACTCCACGACGGCGCCGGCGCGTCGAGCCGCGACGGCCTGATTGAGGCCTTTGCCGCCGGCCCCGGTCGCGAAGCCCGTGCCCGCCATCGTCTCGCCGGGCTCCGGAAGGCGCGGCTGCCGGGTGATGAGGTCCATGTTCGCGCTGCCGATCACGACGATCGGTCCTGCCTGACTCATCCGCTGCCTCTTCCCTCGTCGGCCGGGGCTCCGGCCGTCCGCACCTTCACGCTAACGCCCCGTCACGGGTGAAACGCACCTGTCGCATATATGCCGCAGTTTGTGTGCTACATTCGAAGAGCCCGAAACGCACGAGCGTGCGAGTGCCCGGCCGCTTGACCCCCCCCCTCTGCGGCCGGGCACTCGTGCTCTGCGCAGGCTGACGCCATCCCGACCGGTCACGACGCGGGACGGCGGACGGCGGGGCTTCTACTCCTCCGAGCGGGGGCGCCAGAGCACGACGTCGGTCTGCCGCCGCACGCGCGTGCCGGAGCGCAGGGTGATGACGGCGCCGTTCGCGCTCGTCGCGAAGACGCGGGCGCCGGGGCGCTGCTCGCGTTCCGCGCGCAGCTCCTGCTCGAGCGCCCTGACTCGCCCGCGCAGCTCCTGCACCTCGTTCTCCATGTGCAGGATGCGCTCGATGACGGCCAGGCGGACGCCCTCGGTCGACAGGCGCGCGACCTCCCGCAGCTGCTCGATGTCGCGCAGGGAGTACCGGCGGGATCCGCCGCGCGTGCGGCCGGGGACGACGAGGCCCATCCGGTCGTACTGGCGAAGGGTCTGCGGATGCATGGCGGCGAGCTCGGCCGCCGCCGCGATCGGGAAGATCGGGGCGCGGGGATCGACTTCGGCCGGATCGCGCGGGATCGGCATCGTGCTCACCTCCTGGTTCGCTACTGCCGGGCTTTCGCCATCATGTCAGCGCGCGGGTTCTCCTTCGGCTCCGCCTCGCGGTACGCGTCGAGCGCCGCGCGCGCCCTGTCGTCGAGGTGGGAGGGGACGGCGACGTGCACCTCGGCGAGCAGGTCGCCTGTGCCCTTCTGCGACGCGATGCCGCGCCCCTTGACGCGCAGCACACGGCCCGAGGGCGTCCCGGGTGCGACGCGCAGCTTGACGGGGGTGCCGCCGAGGGTCGGGACCTCGATGGTCGCGCCGAACACCGCCTCGGTGAAGGTGACCGGCACCGTCACGCGCACGTTGAGGCCGTCGCGTGTGAAGACCGGATGCGGGCGCACGGCGATCTCCACCACGATGTCGCCGCTCTCGCCGCCGTCCGAGGAGGGACGGCCGCGGCCGCGCAGGCGGATCTTCTGCCCGTCCGCGACGCCTGCGGGGATCTTGACCTTGAACGGCTTGCCGTCCTCGCCCTGCAGCGTGATGGTCTCGCCCTTGGCGGCCGTGGTGAAGTCGATCGTGGTCCGGGCGCGCACGTCGGCGCCCTTCTGCGGGCCGCCGAATCCGCGGAATCCGCCCGAGGGCTGCCCGAACCGGCCGGAGCCGAAGTTCGTCGTGCCGCCGCCTGCGCCGAACATCGAGAAGATGTCGTCGAAGTCTGCGGGGCTGCCGCCGCGCTGCTGCGTGAAGCGGCTGAACACGTCGTCGAAGCCGCCGCCCGTGCCGCCCGCGGTGAAGCGCGCTCCGGAGCCCATGGCGCGCAGCTCGTCGTACTCGCGGCGCTGCTCCGCGTCGGAGAGCACGGCGTACGCCTCGCTGATCTCCTTGAACTTCGCCTCGGCGGCGGCGTCCCCCGGGTTCGAGTCGGGGTGGTACTTGCGGGCGAGCTTCCGGTAGGTCTTCTTCAGCTCCGCGTCACCGACGTCCTTCGAGACGCCCAGGACCTTGTAGAAGTCCTTGTCGAACCAGTCCTGACTGGCCATCTGCACCTTCTTCTCACGTTACGTCTCACGGGGGAGGGCGGCCGGCCCCGCCACGGCGGGGCCGGCCTGCACGGTCACTCCGCCGGGACGGCGACGACGACCTTCGCGGGGCGCAGCTCCACGTCGCCCAGCCGGTACCCCACCTCGACGACCTCGAGGATCGTGCTCTCGGTCGCACCGGGGGTGGGCTGCTGGAAGATCGCCTCGTGGCGCTGCGGGTCGAACGCCTCGCCGGCCTCGCCGAAGGCCGTCAGGCCCAGGCGCTCGGCGACTCCGCGCAGCTTGGCCGCCACCGCCGAGAACGGCGTGCCCTCGGCGAGGTCGCCGTGCTTGTCGGCACGGTCGAGGTCGTCGAGCACGGGCAGCAGGCCCTTCACGGCCTCGCCCTTCGCCCGGGCGATCTCGACCTCACGCTGCTCCTCGGTGCGGCGGCGGTAGTTGGCGTACTCCGCCTGCAGGCGCTTGAGGTCGTGCAGCAGCTGCGTCTCGTAGTCGCTCTTCTCCGCCTCGGCCGCCTCGTCCGTCTGCTCGGCGCTGAGGATGTCGTCCACGGTGAAGCCGTCGACGCCGTCCTCGGCCTCAGCCTGCTGCGCGTCGGGGTCGGAAGCGCTCGCCTCCGACCCGTCCGCGGCCGGCTGGACCTCGTCGCCGTCGGGCTGCTCTCCCTGGGGCTCTTCGAAGTCCTTGTCGGTCATCAGCTCTTCTTCTCGTCCTCGTCGTCGACGACCTCGGCGTCGATGACGTCCTCCTCCGGCGACTCCTGCGCGCCGTCGGGAGCGTCCTGCGGCGCCTGGGCCTGCTCGGCCTGGGCCTGCTGGTAGATGGCCTCTCCCAGCTTCGTCTGGCTCTCGTTGAGCGTGTCGAACGCGGTCTTCACCGCGTCGTCGTCGTCACCCGCGAGAGCGGTCTTGAGGGCGTCGACGTCGGCCTTCACGGAGTCCTTGACCTCGGCGGGGAGCTTCTCGTCGTTCTCCGAGATGAGCTTCTCGATCGAGTACGCGAGGGTCTCCGCCTGGTTGCGGACCTCGGCGGCCTCGCGGCGCTTCTTGTCCTCGGCCGCGTGCTCCTCGGCCTCGCGGACGAAGCGGTCGATGTCGTCCTTCGACAGCGCGCTGCCGCCGGAGATCGTGATCTTCTGCTCCTTGCCCGTGCCCTTGTCCGTCGCCGACACCTGGACGATGCCGTTGGCGTCGATGTCGAAGGTCACCTCGACCTGGGGCACGCCGCGCGGGGCTGGGGCGATGCCGGTGAGCTCGAAGGTGCCGAGCGGCTTGTTGTCGCGGGTGAACTCGCGCTCGCCCTGGAAGACCTGGATCGCGACCGACGGCTGGTTGTCGTCGGCGGTCGTGAAGGTCTCGCTGCGCTTGGTCGGGATGGCCGTGTTGCGCTCGATGAGCTTCGTGAAGATGCCGCCCTTGGTCTCGATGCCGAGGCTGAGGGGCGTGACGTCGATGAGGAGGACATCCTTGCGCTCGCCCTTGAGGACACCGGCCTGGATGGCGGCGCCGACGGCGACGACCTCGTCCGGGTTGACGCCCTTGTTGGGCTCCTGCCCGGTCTCGCTCTTGACGAGCTCGCCCACGGCGGGCATCCGGGTCGAGCCGCCCACGAGCACGACGTGCGCGATGTCGGACACCTTGATGCCGGCCTCGCGGATGACGTCCTGGAACGGCTTCTTCGTGCGCTCGAGCAGGTCTTTGGTGAGGTCCTCGAACTTCGCGCGCGTGATCGTCTCGGAGAGCGAGACGGGGCCGTTCTCGGTGAGCGACAGGTACGGGAGGTTGACACTGGTGCTCGTCGACGAGGAGAGCTCCTTCTTCGCCTGCTCCGCGGCCTCCTTGAGCCGCTGGAGGGCGATCTTGTCACCCGAGACGTCGACGCCCGTCGTCTCCTTGAACTGCTTGATGAGGTAGTCCACGACGCGCTGGTCCCAGTCGTCGCCGCCGAGGCGGTTGTCGCCGGAGGTGGCGCGCACCTGGATCGTGGAGAAGTCGTCGTCCTTGCCCACCTCGAGGAGCGAGACGTCGAACGTGCCGCCGCCGAGATCGAAGACGAGGATGAGCTCGTCCTCCTTGCCCTTGTCGAGGCCGTAGGCCAGCGCGGCCGCCGTGGGCTCGTTGATGATGCGCAGGACGTTGAGGCCCGCGATCTCGCCGGCCTCCTTGGTGGCCTGGCGCTCGGCGTCGTTGAAGTACGCCGGGACCGTGATGACGGCGTCGGTGACGGTGTCGCCGAGGTACTGCTCGGCGTCGCGCTTCAGCTTCTGGAGGATGCGCGCCGAGATCTCCTGCGGCGTGTACTTCTTGCCGTCGACGTCGAAGGTCCAGTTCGTCCCGATGTGACGCTTGACCGACGCGAGGGTCCGGTCGACGTTGGTGACGGCCTGACGCTTGGCGGTCTCGCCGACGAGCACCTCCCCGTCCTTCGTGAACGCGACGACCGAGGGGGTCGTGCGGAAGCCCTCGGCGTTGGCGATGACCTTGGGCTCGCCGCCTTCGAGGACCGAGACGACCGAGTTGGTGGTCCCGAGGTCGATACCCACAGCACGTGCCATGTTGCTTCTCCTTCTGTTGCTGCCTGAAGTCTGCGCGCGATCTTGAGCCGCGCTGACTCAAGGATAGGGCCCCGGCACGGCTCTGTCAACAAACTTGATACGGCCGGACTCAAGTTCTGAGGCGCGTCATACTGAGGCGGACGGCGCGGCGCCGCGCCATCCGCCGTTCACCGAGGAGCCCTACCATGACCGACATGCCCGAGCGCGCGCGCCCACCTGCGCCTCCCCCGACCGCGGACAGCGCGGCGGTGCCCGTCATGGGCCTGGAGCTCGCGGAGCGCAGGCGCACGTCGCGCGCGACGATCTTCGCGTGGGCGCTCTGGGACTGGGCGACGCAGCCGTTCAACACCGTCGTCCTCACCTTCATCTTCACGGCGCTGTACCTCACGACCGACGCGTTCCTCCCGCCGGAGATCCGGTCGCTGCCCGAGAGCGACCCCACCCGGGTCGCCGCCCTCGCGGACCTCGCGTCGGGGCTCGGATGGGGCACGACGGCCGCGGGGCTCCTCATCCTGTTCCTCGCGCCCGTGCTCGGGCAGCAGGCGGATGCCGCCGGCCGCCAGAAGCTGTGGCTCGGCATCGGCACGGGCGCGCTCATCGTCTGCATGCTGGGGCTGTGGTTCGTCGAGCCGGAGCCCGCGCTCTTCTGGCTGGGCGTCGCGCTCATCGCCGCCGGCACCGTCTTCGGCGAGATCGCCGCGGTCAACTCCAACGCGATGCTCATCGGCATCGCGACGCCGAAGACCATCGGCCGGGTGTCGGGGCTCGGATGGGGCTTCGGCTATCTCGGCGGCATCGTGGCGCTCGTGCTCGTCGTCGTCTTCTACGCGGGCGGATGGTTCGGGCTGCCCGACGACGACGGCCTGCCGTTCCGTATCATCGCGGTCGGCTGCGCGCTGTGGACCCTCGTGTTCTCCATCCCCGTCTTCCTCAAGGTGCCGGAGCCCTCGCTCGGCCGCCCGGAGCGGAAGGTCGGCTTCCTCCGCTCCTATGCGCTGCTCGCGAGGGACATCGCGGGCCTCCACCGCGAACCGGCCACGCGCCCCACGTTCTGGTTCCTGCTCTCCAGCGCCGTGTTCCGCGACGGGCTGGCCGGCGTGTTCGTCTTCGGCGCCATCATCGCCGAGAGCGTGTTCGGGTTCGGGTTCCTCGAGCTCGTCGCCTTCGGCATCGCGTCGAACCTCGTCGCGGGCGTGTCGACCGTCCTCGCCGGCCGCCTCGACGACCGCTTCGGGGCGAAGGCGATCATCCTCTTCTCGCTGGGCGCCATGACGATCTCCGGCCTCGTCATCTTCCTGTTCGCCGGCGGCGGCAGCCCCGTGTTCTGGGTCGGGGGGCTCATCCTGTGCGTCTTCGTCGGCCCCGCGCAGGCCGCGTCGCGCTCGTTCCTCGCGCGCGTCACCCCGGCGGGGCGCGAGGGCGAGATCTTCGGCCTCTACGCCACGACGGGCCGCGCGGCGAGCTGGATGGCCTCGGCCATGTGGTCGCTGCTCATCGTCATCGGCGGCGCGACGGTCTTCGGCATCCTCGGCCTCGTGACCGTGCTCTTCGCCGGACTCCTGCTCCTCCTGCCCGTGAAAGCCGTGCGCTGAGCACAAAGAACGGGCATGCGCCCTGCTCGGCCGCATAGAATCCGTGCCATGAGCGACGCGACGCCTGCGGGCGCCCCCGGCCCGGCGATCCGGAAGGTCCTCAACAACAACGTCGTCGTCGTGGCAGGACCGGACGGCACCGAGCGCGTCCTCATGGGCCGCGGCCTGGGATTCCAGCGACGCGCCGGCGACGAGGTCGACCCCGCCCTCGTCGACAAGGTCTTCGTGCTCGACCAGGGCGCGGACCGCGTCCACATCCAGGAGCTGCTGGCGTCCGTCCCGCTGACGATCGTCGACGCCGTGCTCGCCGCGGTCGCGCAGGCCGAGAAGGACCTGGGACGGGACCTGGGACGCCACCTTCCCATCGCCATCATCGACCACATCCAGTTCGTGCTCGAGCGGCTCGACGAGGGCCTCCGCATCCCCACCGCAGCCGGCCCCGAGCTGACCGCCCTCTACCCCGACGAGTACGCGACCGCTCAGCGCATGTCCGCGGCCATCGGGGAGCGTCTCGGACGCGAGCTGCCCGACGAGGAGGCGGTGTTCCTGACGATGCACGTGCTCGCCGCGACGGCCGACGAGCAGAACGGGAACGCGGCGCTGCTCATCCGGCGCGTGCAGCACGTCGTCTCGACGGTGGAGTCGTCCATCGGACGCGAGCTCGACAAGACCACGCTCGACTACTCGCGCTTCGTGCTCCACGTGCGGTTCCTGCTGCAGCGGCTCGTCAGCGAGCGGATGCTCCAGACCGCCGACACGTCGTTCTTCCAGTTCGCGCGCAACAACTACCCGCGCTCCTACGGTGTCGCCACACGCGTGCGCGAGTGGGTGCTCGCCGCCACGGGCTCGCTGCTCACCGACGAGGAGATGCTGTACCTCATCGTGCACGTCGAGCGGCTGACCCGCGCCACCGCCGCGAACGACGACTCCGACGCGCCGACACGGGTGTAGAGTGGGTTGCGCAGGGCGAAGGCGTCCTGCAGGATCCCCAGGATCGTGACTGCTCGGCAGGCGAAACCTGAACTCCGCGGCGCATGTGCGCCGCTCATGGAGTTCAGGTTTTTTTGTTGCCCGCCGACGGGGGCGGCAGGCGAAACGGGTGGGCTCTTTTCATGATGACGGCTGCAGGGAAGCGGCCAGGAAGAGAAACACCATGGACTACGGCAAGGTCGCCGAGGGCGTCCTCCAGGGCGTCGGAGGCGACGACAACGTCGCGAGCGTCTACCACTGCGCCACTCGGCTCCGGTTCACGCTGAAGGACAACGCCAAGGCCGACAAGGCGGCCGTCACGGCGACACCCGGCGTGATCACCGTCGCCGAGGCGGGCGGGCAGTATCAGGTCGTCATCGGCAACGAGGTCCCCGAGGTCTACGCGGCTCTCGGCAAGATCTCGAAGGCCGCCGCGGGCGAGGCCGCGAAGCAGCCGCTGGAGAGCGGCGACAAGCCGAACCTCTTCAACCGGTTCGTGAGCATGATCTCCGGCATCTTCCAGCCGCTGCTCTGGGCGCTGGCGGGCACGGGCCTGCTGCAGGCGTTCGTGGTCGCGTCGGTCACGTTCGGATGGCTCGACGCCGAATCCACGACGTACACGATCCTCTACGCGCTCTCGAACGCGTTCATCACGTTCCTGCCCCTGGCCATCGCGATCACCGCGTCGAAGTACTTCGGCGCGCAGCAGTTCACCGCGATGGCGATCGCCGGCGCGCTCGTCTATCCGTCGATCACCGCCCTCAACGGCGTCGAGGGGATCACCTTCTTCGGCATCCCCGTGACGATGGTCGGCTACACGTCGAGCGTCATCCCGATGATCGTGGCGGTCTGGCTGCAATCCCACGTGGAGAAGTTCCTCTACGCCAAGCTGCACGCGACGATCCGGCGCTTCCTCACGCCGATGCTCGTCGTCCTGGTCTTCGTGCCGTTCATCTTCCTCGTCATCGGCCCCCTCTCGTCCCTCGTCAGCGGCTGGCTCGCGGGCGGAATCGGCGGGCTCTTCGACATCGCCCCCTGGCTCGGCGGCGCGATCATGGGCGGGCTGTGGCAGGTCTTCGTCATCTTCGGCCTGCACTGGGGCTTCATCCCGCTCATGACCCTGGAGTACCAGGAGACCGGGTCGATCCTGCTGTCGGCGCCGCTGTGGGCGGCCGTGCTCGCGCAGTCCGCCGCGGTGGCCGCGGTCGCCGTCCGCACGAAGAGCCAGGCACGCCGGTCGCTCGCCACGCCCGCGACCCTCTCGGGCTTCCTGGCGGGCATCACCGAGCCGGCCATCTACGGCGTGAACCTCCCGCTCAAGCGCCCGTTCATCTTCGGCGTCGTCGGCGGCGCGGTCGGCGGCGCGATCATCGCCCTGGGCGGTGTCGCGTCCAACAACCCCGGCGCGCTCGCGAGCGCGCTCTCGATCCCCGCGCTCGTCGGGCACGGCAACTTCGCCTTCGCCGCGGTCGGCATCCTCGTCGCCGTCGTCCTGGCGTTCCTCCTCACCGTCGTCTTCTTCAAGGAGCCGGCGGACGAGAAGGGAGCGCCCGACGCCGCGACGGACACAGCCGACCTCGTGGTCGGCAGCCCGTTCACGGGCACGGCCGTCGCCCTCTCGGAGGTGCCGGACGAAGGCTTCGCCGGCGGCCTCCTCGGGGCGGGCGCCGCCGTGAACCCGACGGCGGGCCGCGCCGTGGCGCCCTTCGACGCCGAGGTCGTGGCCGTCTTCCCGACCGGTCACGCGATCGGCCTGCGCCACGCGAACGGCGCGGAGCTCCTCATCCACATCGGCATCAACACGGTCGCGCTGGGCGGAGAGCACTTCACAACGAAGGTCGCGCAGGGCCAGCGGGTCGCCGCGGGCGACGTGCTCGTCGAGTTCGACGCCGCGGCCATCGAGGCGGCGGGATACTCGCTCGCGAGCCCCGTCATCGTCACGAGCACCGACGCCTTCCCGACGGCGGCGCCCCAGACGACCGGTCCGATCGAGGAGGGACAGCCCCTCTTCCTCGCCCTCGCCGCTGACGCGACCCCGGCCGACAGCGCTCCGGCCGTCTCCTGACGGACCCGGCCGGGCCCCGCTCCCGCGTGGCCCGGCCGCCCGACACGAATCCGACACGACCCGCAGAAAGACAGACCATGCCCCACACGACTCACACGCCCTTCCCCGACGGCTTCCTCTGGGGCGGCGCGACGGCGGCGAACCAGGTCGAAGGCGCCTACGCCGAGGGCGGCAAGGGACTCTCGGTCCAGGACGTGATGCCTCGCGGCATCGCGGGCCCCCGCACCGAGAGGCCCACCCCCGACAACCTCAAGCTCGAGGCCATCGACTTCTACCACCGCTACGCGGACGACATCGCCCTGTTCGCCGAGATGGGCTTCAAGACGTACCGGTTCTCCATCGCCTGGAGCCGCATCTTCCCGAACGGCGACGACGCCGAGCCCAACGAGGAGGGCCTGGCGTTCTACGACCGCGTGCTCGACGAGCTGGAGCGCCACGGCATCGAGCCGCTCGTGACGATCTCCCACTACGAGACGCCCCTGCACCTCGCGGAGACGTACGACGGGTGGGTCAGCCGCGACCTCATCGGCTTCTACGAGCGCTACGCGCGCACGCTGTTCGAGCGCTACGGCTCGCGCGTGAGGTATTGGCTGACGTTCAACGAGATCAACTCGCTCGTGCACGCGCCGTTCATGAGCGGGGGCATCGACACGCCCCAGGAGGAGCTGAGCGAGAAGAGCCTCTACCAGGCCATGCACCACGAGCTGGTCGCGAGCGCCCGGGCGACCCGGATCGCCCACGAGATCGCCCCGGACGCCCGGATCGGCTGCATGGTCCTCTCGATGCCGATCTACCCGCTCACGCCGTCCCCCGACGACGCGCTCGCGGTCATGGAGTCCGATCACGCGAACCTCGTCTACGGCGACGTGCACACCCGCGGGCGCTACCCCGGCTACTTCCTGCGCACGCTGCGCGAGAAGGGCATCGAGCTGGACATCACGGACGAGGACCTCCAGGACCTCGGGAACACGGTCGACTTCGTCTCGTTCAGCTACTACATGAGCGCCGCCGAGACGGCCGATCCGGCCAAGCGCGCCGCGGGCGACGGCAACATCATGGGCGGGGTGCCGAACCCGACGCTCGAGTCGAGCGAGTGGGGCTGGCAGATCGACCCCGTCGGTCTCCGGATCGTGCTGAACCAGTTCTGGGACCGGTGGCAGAAGCCGCTGTTCGTCGTCGAGAACGGGCTGGGCGCGAAGGACGAGCTCGTCGAGGTCGACGGGCGCAAGACCGTCGTCGACGACTACCGCATCGCGTACCTCAACGACCACCTCGTGCAGGTGGGCGAGGCGATCGCGGACGGCGTGGAGGTGCTCGGCTACACGACGTGGGGCTGCATCGACATCGTCAGCGCCAGCACGGCGCAGCTGAGCAAGCGGTACGGGTTCGTCTACGTCGACCGGAACGACGATGGATCGGGGACCCTCGAGCGGTACCGCAAGAAGTCCTTCGACTGGTACGCCGAGGTCATCCGCACGAACGGCGCGAGCCTCACCGCCGCGCGCTGAGCCACCGGCCGCCCGAGTCCCCCGTCCCGGGCGGCCGGTCCTCCCCGGGAAGAGGCGGAACCCGCCCCGACCCGGAACACGGAGGTCCCGCGGGCACCCGGACATCCCCCCATCCGTCCGGATTCCGCGGGATCTCCGGCATCCCGGGCGCCGATAGGGTCGAGGGGGCCCGCCCTTCCCGCCCGGCGCCGCCCATCACGCACCACCGAGAGGCATCCATGACCCGTCGCCGCATCGTCTTCCTCGACATCGACGGGACGATCATCGATCACGACGGGCGCATCCCCGCCTCCGCCGAGAACGCCATCCGCACCGCGCGGTCGAACGGGCACATCGTGCTGCTGTCGACGGGCCGCTCTCCGCTGGAGGTCGACGACCGGCTGCACGCCATCGGACTGGACGGCGAGGTCACGAGCGCCGGCGCCTTCGTGCGGATGGGCGAGGAGTGGGTCGTCGAGCGGCTCATGCCCGAGCCGAAGGCGCGGCGGATGATCGCGGTCTTCGAGGAGCTCGGCCTCGACTACACCCTGCAGGGGCGCGACGCCGTCTATCCCACGCCCGGGCAGCGCGAGCGCCTGCGCAGGCTCCTCGAGCTCGACGGCCGCGCCGACCTCGCGCACATGCGCCGCGGGATCGGCCGTCACCTGCAGGACGCGGGAGCCGCGCCCCTGGATCGCATCGCCAAGGCGGTCTTCGCGAGCGACCGCCTCGACGCCTTCGAGGCCGTCGGGCGCGAGCTCGGCGACGAGGGCTTCTCGGTCATCACGGGCACGATCCCGCACCTCGGAACGGCAGGCGGCGAGGTGTCTCCCGCCGGCGTGAACAAGGGCACGGCCATCCTCCTCCTGCTCGACCGACTCGGCGTGGACGCGGCCGACTCGATCGGCATCGGCGACAACAACAACGACCTCGAGATGCTCCGCGCCGTCGGCCTGGGCATCGCGATGGGCAACGGCACGCCGGAGGCGAAGGAGGCCGCCGACGAGGAGACCGAGGCCGTCGGCGACGACGGCCTCGCGAAGGCCTTCGCCCGGCACGGCCTGATCTGACGCCGGGCTCCCGCACCGGGGCCGTGCACGGCGGGGCGCGCAATGGGCAGAACTGCCCATCCTCTCCATGACGAAACACGTCGTCGTCATTCCTGCGTAACGCCTGAGTGTCTAGGTTCGGATCATCCGCTCGCGACGACGTCAGCCGCCGCCGATGCGAAGGCCGGACAGGCCGGCCGACACGACGTTCGGAGGAGAAGTGAGATCACGCACCGCATGCGCCCTGGGCGCAGCCTTCCTGCTCGCCGGGGTCCTCTCCCCCGCAGCGGCCACGGCGGCACCGGCGGATGAGGCTCCGCCGCCCGACACGGCTCTCCCCGCCCAGGCGGACGACCGCCCCGACCCGCTCGCCGAGAAGCGCTCGGCCGAGAAGCAGCGCGCGGCCGAGCTCGTCGCCACCGGAGCGGCGGAGATCCAGGAGCGCGGCTCGGGGGAGAACACCACGCGCTCCGTCGAGATCGCGCCCGACGACTGGGTCGAGTACGGCGTCGAGGAGACGGCTCAGCTGTTCTCGATCCTCGTCGAGTTCGGCGACACCCCGGACGAGCGGTTCCCGGACGCCCCGACGGCCGGCCCCCTGCGCAACGAGATCCCCGAGCCGGCAGAGGACGACAACTCCACCTACTGGGAGGAGGACTTCTCCCGCGAGCACTACGAGGAGATGTTCTTCACGGGTCTCGAGGATCAGGGCGGGGAGTCGTTCCGCGGCGTCTACGAGGAGCTCTCGTCGGGCCGGTTCGATCTGCAGGGCGACGTCTCCGACTGGGTGACCGTGCCCTACGCGGAGGCCTCCTACGGCCAGACCGAGTCGCAGGCCGACATGACCCGCTTCATCCAGGACTCCGCGGACGCCTGGTACGCCGACCAGCTCGCGCAGGGCACGTCCCCGGACGAGATCGTCGCGTACCTGCAGAGCTTCGACGTGTGGGACCGGTACGACCTCGACGGCGACGGCGTCACGAACGAGCCCGACGGGTACATCGACCACTTCCAGGCCATCCACGCCGGCGAGGGCGAGGAGGCCGGAGCGCCGGAGTGGGCCATCTGGTCGCACCGCTGGGCGGTGAACCAGGCCGGCCTCGGCGTCGACGGGCCCGCCGACTACGCGAAGGCCGGCGGCGTGCGGATCGGAGACACCGACATCTGGATCCGCGACTACACGACGGAGCCCGAGAACGGCGGCCTCGGCGTCTTCGCGCACGAGTTCGGCCACGACCTCGGCCTGCCCGACTACTACGACACCGCGGGCGGCGAGAACGGGACGGGCTTCTGGACGCTCATGAGCTCCGGCTCGTGGCTCGGCCACGGCGACGGCTCGATCGGCACGACGCCGAACCACATGGGCGCGACCGAGAAGCTGTTCCTCGGATGGCTCGACTACGAGACGATCGACGCGGGAGAGACCGGGACGGTCGAGCTCGGGCCCGCTTTCCACGCCACGACGAGACCGCAGGCGGTCGTCGTCGACCTGCCGCCCGGCGAGGAGTTCGTCGAGACCGGGCCCGCCGCGTCCGGCACGAGATACTTCTTCTCCGGCAGCGGCGACTCGCTCGACAACACCGTGACGAGCCCTGCCTTCGCGGTGCCGGATGCGGCATCCCTCACGGCGCAGGTCTCGTACGACATCGAGACCGACTGGGACTACGCCTACGCCGAGATCACCACGGACGAGGGCGCGACCTGGACGCCGCTCGCGACCGACCACTCGACGTCCGACGACCCGAACGGCAACAACCTCGGAGAGGGCATCACGGGCGCGACCGACGGATGGACGCCGCTCGCGGCCGACCTGTCGGCCTACGCGGGGCAGACGGCGCAGATCCGCTTCCGGTACGTGACGGACGCGGCCGTGTCGAACCCCGGCTTCCAGGTCGACGACATCGCCGTGGGCGACGCGCTGTCGACGGACGTCGAGGACGGCGGCGAGGGATGGGAGCGGTCGGGCTTCGTGCTCATCGAGGACGGCGGCTACACGGTCCCGTTCGACCACTACTACATCGCCGAGAACCGCGCCTACGGCGGGTACGACACCACGCTCGCGGAGGGGCCGTACAACTTCGGCTGGGCGCTCTCGAACGAGAACCGCGTGGAGCACTTCCCCTACCAGGACGGCCTCCTCGTCTGGTACGCCAACGGGCTGTACGGCGACAACAACACCTCGGCCCACCCGGGCGGCGGGCAGGCGCTGCCCGTCGACGCGCGCGCGGCGGCGCTGACCTGGTCGGACGGGGAGATCGCCCGAAACCGCATCCAGACGTTCGACGCGACGTTCGGGCTCGACAGGACCGACCCGATCTCGCTGCACCGGGAGACCGAGGCGGGCGAGACGACGCTCACGCTGCCGTCGCAGGCGGCCGTTCCGCTCTTCGACGACACGGATCCGTATGCGTACTACGACGACGCGAACCCGCAGGGATCCGTCGTGGTCGGCGGGACGGGCACGACGATCGAGGTCGTCGCCTCCGATGCCCGCGAGGGCACCGCGACCGTCGAGGTGCGCAGCGCGACGGACGACCCGCTCCCGTGGGAGGCCGACAAGGTGTACCGCGCCGGCGACACCGTCTCGTACGACGGCGCGACGTGGCTCGCCGCCTGGTACACGCAGGGCCAGGAGCCCGGCGACCCGTGGGGGCCCTGGCAGGAGATCGCCCCGGAGGACGAGAACGGGGTCGCGGCCTGGACCCCGTCGCGCATCTACGAACGCGGCGAGCGCGCGTCGTTCGACGGACAGGTCTACGAGGCCCAGTGGTGGACGCGCAACCAGCAGCCCGGCGACGCCTGGGGGCCCTGGAAGCCGGAGAGCTGAGGCACCGGCCCGCGTGCGGGGGACGACGCGTCGTCACGGCGCGTCCTCCCCCGCGCGCGGGGGACGACGCCTCCCGATCCGTATGCCTGCGCTGCGCGCATCCCCCGCGATGCGCGCAGCGCTACCGCGGAGCGAGAGGCCAGGCGTCGGCGAGGCGCCCGAGAAGGACGGCGAGCTGCTCGGCCTCGTCGGGGGTGAATCCCGCGAGCGCCTGTTCGACGGCCTCCGCCCGCGCGCCGTGCGTTCGCGCGGAGAGGGCGCGCCCCTCATCCGTGAGCGCGATGAGCGTGCGGCGCGCGTCGTCGGGATCCGCCTCCCGTCTCGCATGGCCGGTCTCCACCACGGCCTGGACGAGCCGGCTCGCCCGCGGCTGATCGACGCCCAGGCGCTCGGCCAGCTCCCCGACGGACAGCGGCGACGAGGCCGATGCCAGGACCTCGAGCAGCCGCAGACGCGCGACGGACCGGCCGAACGGGCCGCGCGGACGGCCGGCCAGCGGATCGTCGTCGTGCGTCGGCGGGTCTGCGCGTCCGCCGGCGTCGGGCGGGAAGCCGCCACGGGGGTCCCTGCGACGCGGGCCGCCCTCGTGCATGCCGTGAGGGCCGCCATGAGGCGCCCCGTGAGGGAACGGGCCGTGCCCTCCGAACGGACCCTCCCCCATCCGCCGGCCGAGTCGCAGCCGCGCGAGCGCTGAGGCGATGAGGGTCGCGGACTCGGTGGGGTCTGCCATCCCTCCAAAATACATGACACTTGACATGCACTCCTGATTCATGTCATCCTACATATGCATGTTTATTTACATGCATCGGATCGGTACCGAGGCGTCATCCCGACGCCCCCGATCCCGACGAGAGGACTTCGCATGAACACCGAATCGAACATCCCCCAGGACATCCCCGACGAGGGCCCGGCCGAGACCCGGCCGCTCGGCTTCTGGCTGAAGGCCGTCGGCGCCCTCGTCGACCGCGAGATGGATGCCGCGCTCCGCGGCGAGGCGGTCGACCGACGCGACTGGCGCCTGCTGAAGGCGCTCGACGGCGCGGCAGACACCCCCTGGCTGCACGAGCGGATGGCGCGGAAGCCGCGCCGCATCGAGGCTCTGACCGATCGAGGCTGGGCGACCCGCACCGACGGCGAGTGGACGCTCACCGACGACGGCCGTGCCGCCGTCGAACGCCTCACCGCGAAGGTGGCGGGCGTCCGGGAGCGCGTCTCCGGCGCCGTCCCCCCCGAAGAGCTCACCACGACGATCGCCTCGCTCGAGGCCATCGCCCGCGAGCTCGGCTGGGAGGAGGGTCGGCCGCTGCCCCGCCACGGCCGTCGGCGTCGCGACGGCCTCGGACACGGCGGCTTCGGCCCGCGTGACGGTCACGCACACCGGCACGGCCTCGGCGCTCCGGGCTTCGGCGGCCACGGCCGCAGAGGCTTCGACCCGGGCGACGCCGGGCGCGCCGACGGACCGTGCGGCCGCTTCCCCGACGACCACGACGGGCATCGTCACGGTCGTCACGACGGTTTCGGGCCGTGGGCCCGCGGCCGCCATGACGTCGCCTGATCGCTCCGCGCACGGGCCCGGCTCCGACCGTCCGGTCGTGGGTCCGGGCCCCTCTCCGTGCCGGTCGACCCGCCCGCGGAGGAGCGCAGCGTCCCACGCCAGCCGGGCACGCCTCCCCCTATGCTCGTGCCGTGAGCATCGCCGAGACCTGTCCCTGCGGCACCGGACGCGCCTACCCGGCCTGCTGCGGCGCGCTCCACGCCGGCGCCCGCCTCGCCGAGACGCCCGAGGAGCTCATGCGCTCGCGCTACAGCGCCTTCGCGAAGGGCGACGCCGGGTATCTCGTGCGCACGTGGCACCCGCGCACGCGCCCCGCCGACCTGACGCTGGACGACGACCCGACGTGGACGGGCCTGGAGATCGTCGAGGCGGCGGACGACGAGGTCGCGTTCGTCGCGCGCTACATCGCGGCGGACGGCCCGGGGCGGCTGGCCGAGCGCTCGCGGTTCGCACGGCGGGGCGGCCGCTGGGTCTACGTCGACGGCGACGTGGGCTAGACGTTCGGGGGGCACACGGCGCCGCGGCCGGACGCGAGGGCGACGGCCCGCCTCGTCTCCCCGCTCAGCCCGCCGCGGCGTATCGCGTCGCGGCCTCGGCGACCCGCAGCTGGTAGTCGTCGGTGTCGTTGTAGGTGCGGACGGCCCCGATCCAGGCGTCGGACCCCTCGAGCGTTCCCTGCGCGTGGCAGAGATAGCGCGCCGCGGTGAGTGCCGCGTCGTCGATGTCGTGCGGGTCGACGGCCCCGTCCCCGTCGCCGTCGACGCCCCAGATCGACCAGGTCTCGGGGATGAACTGCATGGGCCCGACGGCCCTGTCCCATTCGGCGTCGCCGTCGAGCGCGCCGCCGTCGGTGTCGACGATCTCCATCGTGTCGTCCGTGCCGTCGAGCGGGATGCCGACGATCGACGGTCGAGCCACCCCGTCCTGCTCGACGGCGCCGCCCTGGAGGGCGCCGTGGTGGCTCTCCACCCATCCGATGCCGGCGAGCGTGTTCCATCCGACCGCGCACCCGTACTCGGCGCGGGCGACGATGTCGGCCCGGGCGTAGGCGGCGAGCGCGCGCTGCGGGATGTCCGTCTCCGCGGCGACGCGTTCCACCCATCCGGGATCGGCGGATGGCCGGAGGCCGGCGTCCGCGGGCAGGGGCGCCTCGGCCGGCGCCGCGGCCGTGGGCGCGGGTGCGGGATCCTGCGCCGGCTGCGACGCGAGCGCGACGAGCGCGACGACGACCCCGAGCACGACCAGCCCGCTCGCCGCCACCGCGACGACGCGCGGCCCGCGCATCCGGCCCCTTCTCACGGGCGCCCGCTTCCGCATCTGCACCCCTCCACCCTGCCGGACCCGCCTGACCGCATGCCCGGCATCCCCTCCGCATCACGGAGTCCACGTCACCCGCATCCGGCACCGAGCGCCACGGCACGATGCCGCCCGAAGCGGAACGCGGCGTCAGCCCGCGGTGAACCCGGCGTAGTGCGCGGCCGCCTCCGCGACCCGGCGCTGGTACGCCGGATCGTCGTTGTACGAGCGGATGGCCCCGATCCACGCGCTGGAGCCCTCGAGCGTTCCGTGCGCCTGGCAGAGGTAGCGCGCCGCGGTGAGCGCGGCGTCGTCGATGTCGTGGATGTCGGCGACGCCGTCCTCGTCGCCGTCGGCCCCCCACTGCGCCCAGGTCTCGGGGATGAACTGCATGGGCCCCACGGCCCGATCCCACACGGCGTCTCCGTCGAGGGAGCCCGCGTCGGTGTCGGGGATCGAGGCGGTGCTCGTCCCGTCGAGGGGGATGCCGACGATGCCCGGCCTGGCGACGCCGTCCGCTTCGACCCGCCCGCCCTGCAGCGTCCCGTGCTCGCTCTCGACGAGGCCGACCGCGGCGAGCGTGTTCCAGCCGACGGAGCATCCGTCGTGCTCGCGCGCGTACAGATCGGCGCCCGCGTACGCGGACAGGGCGCGCGCCGGGATGCCCGCCTCCTCCGACACCCGCGCCACCCACGACGGATCGGTGAGGAGCACGATCCCCCGGGGAGTGTCATCGATCGACGGCGCGGGCGACGGCGCGGATGCGGGTTCGCCGTCCGGAGCGACCGGGACCGGCCCGGCGGCGGCGTCGTCCGGGCCGTCGGCCGTGGACGCGTCGGCGAGCCCGTCCGCCAGCACCGCGACGGACGCGACCACGACGCCGGCGGCGGCCAGGGCGACACAGGCGACGAGCGCGAACCGGCCCGCGCGGTCGCGCCGTCCCGCCGCCCGCCGGTCGGCCCGGGCCGCCGCACGCGTCCCCGCCGACGCGGACTCGGGCCCGCCGTTCACGACTCGCGACGCGGCAGCACGACGGGCCTGCCCGTGCCGGGGTCGGGGATCACGTGGACGGGGGTCTCGTAGACGGCCTCGATCCGCTCGGCCGTGAGCACGTCGGCGGGAGCCCCGTGCGCGACCAGCCGGCCGCGGTGCAGCACGGCGATCTCGTCGGCGTACGCGGCGGCCAGGGACAGATCGTGCAGGACGACCACGACCGCCCTGCCCTCCGCCGCCAGCGCACGCGCGATGCGCAGGACGTCCTCCTGATGTCTCAGGTCGAGGGCGGCGGTCGGCTCGTCGAGGAGGACGATGCGCGTCTCCTGCGCGAGGACGCGCGCGAGGGAGGAACGCGCTCTCTCCCCGCCGGAGAGCGAGGGATAGGCGCGGTTCACCAGCGCCGTCACGTCGGTCTGCGCGATCGC